>NZ_CP046674.1:2412482-2714043 GCF_018243235.1 Ralstonia nicotianae | reverse complement strand
ATTACGGTTACAACAACTTTAACTTCGTGCACTTCTGCTACGCATCTACGGCCGTCTGTGTGAGCGCAAACTTCCATAATCTTCTGTGCAACTTCGGTAGGCTGCAATTCTGTTGAACCGGCCAACGACTCAGCACGCGTATCGCCCGTCGACGATGAGCTCGGCGGGCATCCAACTAGCGGGAGCCATGATCGGGCTGCGCGGTGGATGGGCGACACGAGTTGGGCCGTTCTTTTATGATTTGTTCGTCTGCACGCCAGTCTATAAGACTGCGGCGTTCCAGACTGCCAAAAGTGACAGCTGGCTTCCAGTTGATACATCAATACTGAAGCTCCTCAATCCACTCATGGGCGGTGGAGCGCTGACCCGTCTTACCATCGTGATCTGCTCGCCTTCGGTCGGAACATTGCCGGAACATCCCTCGGTCGCACGCCTCAGACGGCGTGCGGATCAGCTTGGTTTCATGTGCCTGGAATCGGAATGGAGGGGCTACCACGTCGCCTATGAGTTCTCCTGTGCGGCGGGTCATCACTTCAAGCGGCTCGCGAGTAGTATCGTCTACGGCAAGTCACCAGCGCCATGCCCCCATTGCGAGCGAGAAGCACTGCGCCAGCGCTTTCTGGCCCTGGCCTCCGAGCGCGGCGGCATTTGCCTGGAGAACGACTACCTGGGGCCGGAAGTGCGGCACCGCATGCGCTGCCAGCACGGCCATGAGTGGCTGGCGCTCGGGCGTAAGCTGCTGGCGGGCAACTGGTGCCATACCTGTGCGCGTGAAACGATCAACGCTAAGACACGGGCGCGCGGTAAACGGCTGGAAGACCTGCAAGCCAAGGCGGCCGAGCGGGGTGGGCGATGCTTGGCTAGCGAATACCGCGGCACCCGCGCGCATCACGAACTGATCTGCGCGCAAGGGCATCGCTGGACGTCGACGGGCAACGAAATCCTGCGCGGCACCTGGTGCCGGCTGTGTGCCAATCGGGAGACGAGCGAGAGGAAGACGGATCCGGAAGGGCTATCTCGCATCCAGGTCGCCGCCCAAGCGCAGGGTGGCGCCTGTCTGGACGAGGTTTATCTGGGGCAAAGCGCACGCTACCGCTTCCAATGCAAGGAAGGCCATGTGTGGAAAACCGCAGGTCAGAACGTCCTGAACGGAGGGTGGTGTCGCTCTTGCCACAACGAAAGCCGGCGTCTGGGCATCGACGCGATGCAGGCTGTTGCGCGTGAACGAGGCGGGCGCTGCCTGTCAGAGACATACATCAACAAGGCCCGGCGCTTGACGTGGGAGTGCCATCACGGGCACGTTTGGCAGACCTCGCCCCGTTCAATCTTTGCGGGCCACTGGTGTCCCTCCTGCGCCATCCTGGACCGTATCCGGGCAAAGAATCAGCGCAAGCGCGAGCGATACGAGGCCAAGAGTAAGTTGGACACGGTATCGGGCTAGGAGCAGGCCGAAGCGTGTCGGCTGGTGAGAACGCACCAGCGGCGACCATGCTGCAAGAGGCAGCCGATCAGCCTTGCTGGGAGCAGCGCAGGCTGGTGTTGATGGGCCAGATGTTCCCATCAGATGCGTATTCGCCGCGCTTTGCTGCTGCTTGAAGACGGGCTGACGATGGCTCCCTTGTCATTCCTGCCGCTCGTGCGTTACGCGCAGGATGTGAACTATGCGGTCGATATGCATTGGCCCGCGATCTACGATTGCACGCTCGGGCAGTGGACCCGGTGACCTTTGACGCATTGCTGAAGAGCCGTTCTGCATCGAACGACAAGCAGGACCGTTGCCGGATCTGCCCGGACTGTCACGGTGTCAGCTTTGCTATGCTCGTGTTTGGAGCGATGTCGCGTTGCGACGCGCTACATCTGGATGATCGATTTACCTGACACCTATCCTCTCTATGGCTACCAAAGCAAAGACAGCAACGAAGAAGACTGCATCGGCGAAGAAGCCCGCGTCCTCGAAGAAGGCCGCTGCCGCAACGCCGGCCGTCAAGCCGTTGAAAGACACGTTCACCAAAGCGAGCCTGGTGAGTCATCTGGCCGAGCAGGCCGAAGTCGACGCCAAGTCGGTGAAGGCGGTGCTGCTCCATCTGGAGAACTCCATCCTGGGGGCATTGCACAAGAAGGGCGCAGGCGAGTTCACGCTGCCAGGTCTGTTCAAGGTGACGTCGGTCAAGGTGCCGGCGACCAAGCGTCGTTTCGGGAAGAATCCCTTCACGGGTCAGGAGCAATGGTTTGAAGCCAAGCCAGCGACCGTGCGCGTCAAGGTGCGGGCGTTGAAGAAAGTGAAGGACGCCGCCGTCAATGGGTGACGATCAACTCGTCCATTGCCGGAGGGGGACGCAGGTGGCGATGTCGGCTTGACCGCCGCCGTCACCAAAGCGATCACGTTCCGCCGAAATCACTGATCAGTGTCCCGAAATACGCCCCGGCTTTGCAGATCAGGGGTGTTTCGTTGTCATTCGCCATTAGCGCTTGCCGATTCTGTGATGGCGTGCCGGCTCATGGACCAGCAGACTTTCATCCACTGATTTTGTGATGAGGACTGCTATCCATGAAACCCTTTACCCCTCTTGATCCAAGCAGCATGAGCGCCGAGGCGCGGGTCGCGGAAGTTGCGGCCACCCTCGTGCGGGCGCTTGTCCGGCTACGAGCGCAACCCAATCCCCACGACGTCAGAGAGAACCAAGAAGACCTTGGCTTCTCGCCGCCACAGCGCGTTCATTCAAACCCTGCTGTCCGAGTCCGCAAGGCCGCCCGGGCGGCAGCTGTCAAACAACAGCAAGGAGTTTGAATGACGACATCCACATCGCGACCCACCAAGTCCAGTATCGCTGCCCGCGTGGCGCGGCTGCCGGACACGCCATTTGCCGAGCTCAAAATACTGTGGTCGCAGCTATTCGATATACCCCTGCCAACCCACAACCGTAGCTACGTCGAGCGGCGCATCGCTTTCCGACTGCAGGAGCTGGAGATGGCGCAGAAGCAGCCGCAACTGCTGGCGAGCAACAAGATGCGCATCGATGCGTTGCTTGAGCAGATCAAGCCGGCGCAGAAGGCTGGGCGAGGTGAACTCGTTCGGTTGGCACCGGGCACGGTGCTGACCCGGGACTTCATGGGCCAGACCCACTGCGTTGTGGCCATGCCGAATGGTGAGTTCGAATACAACGGCAAGCCCTACAGCAGCCTGACCGCGATCGCCTGCGAAATCGCGGGGACGCGCTGGTCGGGGCCGGCGTTCTTCGGTCTGCGGGATGGCGCGAAGAAACAGCGCAAGGGGACCGGTGCATGAGCCTTGACGCAAGCAGGAAGCGCCGGCGCTGTGCGGTCTACGCCCGTAAGTCCTCGGACGAGGGGCTCGATCAGGACTTCAACTCGATCGATGCGCAGCGTGACGCGGGTCACGCCTACATCGCCAGCCAGCGCGCCGAGGGCTGGATTCCGGTGGCGGACGACTACGACGATCCCGCATACTCCGGCGGCAACATGGAGCGGCCGGGTCTGAAGCGTCTGCTGGCGGACATTGAGCGCGGCCTCATCGATATCGTCGTGGTCTACAAGATCGACCGGCTGACCCGCAGCCTGGCGGACTTCTCGAAGATGGTCGAGGTGTTCGAACGCTACGACGTGTCCTTCGTGTCGGTTACCCAGCAGTTCAACACGACCACCTCGATGGGGCGGCTGATGCTGAATGTGCTGCTGTCCTTCGCGCAATTCGAGCGCGAGGTGACGGGCGAACGCATCCGCGACAAGATCGCGGCGAGCAAGCGCAAGGGCATGTGGATGGGCGGCGTGCCTCCGCTGGGCTATGACGTGCTCCACCGTAAGCTGATTGTCAACGAGGCGGAGGCCACGGTGGTGCGCCGCCTGTTCGCCGAGTTTCCGCGCGCTGCGTCCACGACATTGTTCGTGCAGCGGCTGCGTCACGAAGGTGTGATGACCAAGTCGTGGGTCGCGCAGTCCGGCAAAGACCGGATGGGCAAGCTGATGGACAAGGGCGCGCTGTACAAGATTCTGAGCAATCCGGTCTACCTGGGCCAGATCCGACACAAGGAGATCAGCTACGCCGGCGAGCACGAGCCTATCGTGACGCAGGAGCAATGGGATGCCGTGCAGTCGGCGCTGACCAGCAAGCCCACCGGCGTGAGCCGCGGCCAGATCCGTACTGAACGTCCGGCGTTGCTCAAGGGACTGATTTGCACGGCAGACGGCCGGGCCATGACGCCGCATGCAACCAAACGGCGTGGTGGGCGGTTGTATCGGTACTACTTGTCGACACGGGATGCCCAGGAGGGATACGGCGCGTCCGACGTCAAGATGCTGCCGGCGGGCGAGGTCGAGGAGGCCGTAGTGGCGCAGCTACGCGGCATCATGCGCGCGCCGGAAATGGTCGCCCGGGTTTGGCGGGAAGTGGCCAGAAGCAACGATACCCACGACATGACCGAAATGCAGGTGGCCGTGGCGCTGTCCCGAATCGACATCGTGTGGGAGAACCTGTTCCCGCTGGAGCAGCACCGCATTGTGCAACTGCTGGTCGAGCGTGTCGTCGTATCGCCCCAGGAACTGCGGGTGCAGTTGCACCGCAACGGCATCGAGCATTTTGCGCTGGACGTGGTGCGTGCCGCCGGTGGGAAATCCGTGCCTGCCGCCGCAGGCGAGGCCCTGGCATGAGGCGCACGACGCTGGAATTTCCTGGGGAGCCGATGATGCTGCATACGGGCAACGGCGGTATCGAGGTGTCCATCCCGATTCGCGTGCGCCGCTACAGCGGCCGGCGGCAGGTGGTGGTGCCGCAGGGCATCGGTTCCACGCTCGGGGAAACGCGGGTGCCGACGGCCCTGCAGGTTGCGCTGGCCCGAGGTCATCGTTGGCTGAGGCAGATCGAAAGCGGGCAGGTGCGCAACATTGCCGAGGTTGCAACCCGGGAAAAAATCGACCGAAGCTACGTGAGCCGCATGGTCAATCTGACGGCATTGGCGCCAGACATCCAGGCCGCGATTCTGAATGAAACCTTGCCCGAGGAGGTCGCGTTGTTCGACCTGGCAGTCGACACGCCCCAGTGTTGGGAAGCGCAGCGCCGGCGGATCGATGAGGTGGTGGTGAAGGCGCGTGAGGGGAAAACGCGTACGGCTGCGCTGACTTGAGGTGGCTCTCTCTTTCTCTGGTTTTGATACGCCTTCCGGTACGGGGAAAAATTTCAGGGTTGGGGGTGTTGCCTAAGTCACTGATTTTTAGGGACTTCGCTTTGCGGACTTGGCGCTTTGCACGTCCGCAACGGGCAGAGAAAGAGAGAGGAAAAAGGGGAAAAAACGCCCGAAAACGGCCCGGGAGCGTAGGTGCCAAATTCGTAAGCAGAATGCGTATTTCGGGACGCGTGATCGGTGATTTCGGCTGAACGTGATCACCCGTGGGTCGGCGTTTTCGAGCGGGGTGAGCAACGGCTCGAAGCGCTTGGGCACCTTGAGTAAGCAACAGTGTGGCTGGGATAGCCCGGCTACGATTTTCTCTTCAAGCCATCGGATACCGAGCGCTACAGCATCTTCTGAATGTCGCTCAATGCCTCATGGTCACAGCAGGCTTGAGCCCTGACGCGCTTCTAAGCCAAACGCTCAGGATGTTTTGCGGCACTCCCAGGTCGCAGTGAAAATACGGAGACTTGGTCCAATAGGGTCGGAGACTTGGTACGTGAGCAAGTTCACCGACTTAATTCCTTTGTATTTGGCTCGGCAGGTGTTGTAAGCAGCATTCCATGTCGCGTTCCATGCATCCTTGCGCGTTGGATTTGCAGTGTGGTAGCCGGCTGGGACCTGAACCGTGTCGGCAGCTAGGGCGATGGGGCTATGTGCAAAAAGTGCAGCCATCATCGCCATGCTGGCCGCCACAAAAGCATATTTCTTGCTGTTTTTCGATTGCAGTCGTTTCATTATTCATCCTTTAAAAATGGAGGAGGACGTACCGCATCCGCAGCGCCGATCAATAGGGAATAGGGCGGGCAGCAGTGCGTGGTAGATTATTCTCCGCGCATTCCAATAGGGATTCAGCGCGGCAACGCGTAGAGTTGTGTGTGGAGCCGAATGGGGTGCGGAGCAGGGACATCGCGCATGGCGGGGGGGCGTTCTGTGCATGAGGCGAACGACGCTCGAGTTCCCCGGGGAGTCGATAGTGCTGCACACCACGCATGGTGCGATGCTGAGCCGCTACAGTGGGCGTACGCGGGTTGCATTGGCCGGTGGCAACCATTCGCCTAGCTATGGATCTGCTGTCCTGCACCACGAGTGTCATTACAAGCACACGGTTTCGACAAATTTCGCGCGATGACTGCGTCTTTCGCGTTGTGTAATTCTCTATTGGTATTTCTGTGAACAATAAAGCTTCCCCTTCTAGGAGCTATTCATGGGATGCTTTAACGTCACGGGCGCAAGCGGGAAAGCGAGCGACTATGTTGCCGAACGCCACGCCAACCAACCGTCCACAGAGTAGGCGACGCAACGACCGGCTGCGCGCAGTGCGGGCCAGGGAGTACTGCAGGGACTACAGAGACAAAACTCTACCAGCAGGCCCTCCGACGACGAAAGTGCCATCCAGCATGCAGTAGCCCAAGCGCGGGCGGGGGAGCGGTTTCGTCCTGGTCCGCTTCCGGAGCAAAAGGAACTGACTGGCCCCAAGATCGGCCGCTCTGACTGAGCCTCTCTCAGGCATCGCTGGTGCGTTACCAGCCAGCGATGCTTGAAGCCTCCAGTTAGTCGTCCAGCATTCCGTCACGCCGTATGGATCTTAGTTGCTCGAGAGGTCTCGATCGCGGCGCTGTATTGCTGGTGCTCACTGGACAGCAAATGATTCAAGGCGCGTACTTAACCGCGGTTCGTCAGCCGCATGATCAACCTGACGACGTTGGCCCCCCGATATCCAGGCCGCGATTCTGAATGAAACCTTGCCCGAGGAAGTCGCGTTGTTCGACCTGGCAGTCGACACGCCCCAGTGTTGGGACGCGCAACGCCGGCGGATCGATGAGGTGGTGGTGAAGGCGCGTGAGGGGAAAACGCGTACGGCTGCGCTGACTTGAGGTGGCTCTCTCTTTCTCTGATTTTGATACGCCCTCCGGTACGGGGAAAAATTTCAGGGTTGGGGGTGTTGCCTAAGTCACTGATTTTTAGGGACTTCGCCTTGCGGACTTTGGGCTTTGCACGTCCGCAACGGGCAGAGAAAGAGAGAGGAAAAAGGGGAAAAAACGCCAGAAAACGGCCCCGGAACGTGGGTGCCAAGTCCGCAAGCAGAAGTGAAAAACCCCGCCAGGCTTGGGGCCTGGCGGGGTTGATCGGAGTGCAAAGAGCGGCTCTTTGCAACTGTGACTGGTGGTGGACTATGGACGCGAATGCAGAAAGACTCTTCCATCGGTTGCGGGTTTTTGCATGCCAAAGTACTTGCAATGCAGAGACGCGGAATCGAGTCGGGATCGAACACTCAGCGGCGAAATTGCTTCAGCATTTCCATAAGTGCT
Organism: Ralstonia nicotianae; assembly: GCF_018243235.1. Classification (NCBI taxonomy): domain Bacteria; kingdom Pseudomonadati; phylum Pseudomonadota; class Betaproteobacteria; order Burkholderiales; family Burkholderiaceae; genus Ralstonia; species Ralstonia nicotianae. The sequence goes on along the minus strand of NZ_CP046674.1, from coordinate 2,706,551 downwards.
GTCTGCAGTTGGATGAGTAGCTCGTGTTGGGAAGAACCATCTGCTATCCCTTCTCTGCTTCGAAGTTCGCTTGGGTGGCCGCTCCACGCAAGGCATGTCCTTGACCGACTCCAACCCACAGCACGTTTCGAGTGCCGGCAATCAGAAACACCATCGGTTCGTTTCTGGCGTTACAAATCCTTCGCCACTCGCGTTTGTCAATTGACGATGGAGTCGGTTCGGATTCCGGGTGGGTATGCCACTCACCGATGTAGTCCATCGTCTCGCGCTCAGCTTTCCACTGCTCAAGAGCGATATTCTGGTGCTTCTGAGCCTGACGTTGGAAGCCATAGCGGTGCTGGATATCACTTGGCTGAGGTGTAAGCGTGTCCCCAGCACCGTCTCGACGGTGTGAGAGGAAGTTGCCAGAGTGATCCCCACCAAAAAGTAGTGGGGACCACAGTGGCAACAGAAGCACCGAAGAGAAGCTCGCGCAAAGGCATCCCGAATCACCCCCTCGAATTCCGACGGCAGTTGGCCAAGCTGGCCTGCGAGCCAGGCGTATCGGTAGCGCGTCTGGCGATGGAGCACGGGTTGAATCCGAACCTGGTATTCAAATGGCGCCGGGCACTGCGTGCTGGTGAATATGATCCGGTCGGTTTGCTGCCCGTGACAGTGGAAGCACCGGTGCAAGAGTTCGAGCAGCCGGGCCCGGCGCCAGTTGGCAGTGCTGCTCCTGCGGGCGCCATTGAGATCAGCGTGGGCAACACCCGCGTGCGCGTCGAAGGCTCGCCCGATGAAGGCACGCTACTGCTGGTACTGCGCATGCTGCGCAGCACATCGGGATCGGCAGCATGATCGGCCTACCCAGCCGCACGAAGATCTGGCTGGCTGCCGGCGTGACCGACATGCGCTCGGGCTTCAACAGCCTGGCCGCTAAGGTCCAGACCGTACTGGAGCGAGATCCGTTCAGTGGCCACGTGTTCGTGTTCCGAGGCAGGCGCGGCGATCTGGTCAAAGTGCTGTGGTGGAGCGGTGACGGCATGTGCTTGCTGATGAAACGCCTGGAACGTGGCCGGTTCGTGTGGCCACGTGCCGATGGTGGCGTGGTGTGCCTGAGCCAGGCACAACTGTCGATGCTGCTCGAAGGTATCGACTGGCGACAGCCGGTCCGTACGGCGGAGCCGACATCGGCGTTGTAAACCTACCAGTCGCCGCGTAAACTGCCGGCATGACCACGGCAGACGCCTATCCGGATGACATCGAAGCGCTCAAGGCCTTGCTGCTTGAGCGCGATGCACGCATCGGACATCTGCAAGACGTGGTCGAATCGCACAAGGCGGCAAACGCTACCGCCAAGGCCGAGATCGAGCACCTGAAACTGCTGATTGCGAAGCTGCGCCGCATGCAGTTCGGTCGTAGCTCCGAGAAGCTCGACCACCAGATCGAACAACTCGAGTTGCGACTGGAAGAGCTCGAGGCTGACGAAGGCGCAGCGCCTATCGAGGTTCCAAAGACGCCACGCACGGCGCCGGAACAGGCGCCACGCAAACCACTCCCCGAGCATCTGCCCCGCGAGATACTGACTCACTGGCCGGAATCGGGTGAAACCTGCACGGCGTGTGGCGGCCCCACGAAGCAGCTCGGTGAAGACGTCTCCGAGCAGCTTGAATATGTACCGGCGAGCTTCCGCGTGATTCGCCATGTACGCCCCAAACTGGCGTGCACGTGCTGCGATCACATCGAACAAGCCGCTGCGCCGAGCCGCCCCATCGAGCGAGGCCTGGCTGGTCCGGGCTTGCTGGCCCATGTACTCGTCTCAAAGTTCGCGGACCATCTGCCGCTGTATCGCCAGTCGGTAATCTATGCGCGCGAGGGCGTTGAGCTGGATCGCTCGCTGCTGGCGAAATGGGTCGGCCACACCGCGAACCTGTTGCAACCGTTGGTCGACGCGTTACGTCGGCACGTCACGGCGGCAACAAAGCTGCATGCCGACGATACGCCGGTACCGGTGCTGGCACCGGGCAACGGCAAGACCAAGACCGGACGGCTGTGGGTCTATGTGCGCGACGACCGGAACTCAGGCGACATGACGCCAGCGGCGGTCTGGTTCACCTATACACCCGACCGCAGGGGCATCCATCCGCAGCAGCATCTCGCATCGTTCAGCGGCACGCTGCAGGCCGATGCCTATGGCGGTTACCGGGCGATCTACGAGACCGGACGCGTGGTCGAAGCAGCATGCTGGGCCCACGCCCGACGGCAGTTCTACGAATTGCATGCTGCGCGGCCGAATGCCTTGAATACCGAGGCACTGGAACGCATCGGCGCGCTGTACAAGGTTGAAGAGGCGATCCGGGGAAAACCGCCCGATGAGCGGCGAGCGTACCGGCAAACGCATGCCAAGCCCTTGCTCGATCAACTCCATGCGTGGCTGGGCGCCACGCTGGAGACGCTCTCGCGCAAATCCGACTCGAGCCGGGCGATCCTCTACGCCGTGAACCGCTGGGAGGCGCTCACGCGCTATTGCGACGATGGGCGCCTGGAGATCGACAACCTGCCGGTTGAGCGCGCGCTGCGCGGCGTGGCCATCGGACGGCGGAACTACCTGTTCGCTGGCGCAGACTCAGGTGGTGAGCGAGCAGCCGCCATCTACAGTCTGATCGGCACGGCCAAGCTCAACGGCATCGATCCCGAGGCATATCTGCGCCATGTGCTGGCACACATCGCGGATCACCCAATCAACCGCGTCGACGAACTCATGCCGTGGGTCGTGGCTGATCTGGTTCGCGATCACGCTTGAGATCCATCGCGTGCGTCAAGACGGCGCTGGCGACTCGCTTACGCTGAGGTGTCGTCATCATAGACACATGGAGATGCATGCCCCGTCGATAGCCCAGCAGGATGCCTCCGGACTCAGGTGCAGCAACGTTCGTTTGCCGAAAGCGCATCAGCGTCGCCAGCACCGACGGTTCAATCAGAACTCGAGCGTCCTCATGAAGTGGGTGCCGAAGAATCAGGGCGTCTGGCATGCAGGACACCCGTCCGACGGCGCGATATCTTGGTTTTTGACCCGCAGGGCATTAGCGGTTTCCAAGTATCGCGTACGAAATCTCGGGCTAACGTGATCCCTCAACCAGTCACCGACCATATCGGTGGCGAGCGCGGCCGCAGACATCGGGGCTGAGACTGCGTACGGTGTGAATGAGCTGCATCCCCGGAATTGTGTCCGAGGCGGATTCGCCAGAACTGGAAACCGGTCTTGACGATAGTTGGGCCCGATTCCGTGGCGCAGGCACTGAAAGCAACCGAACTTTGAAGAATCCGACCAGAGCGCCTGTACACATTCACCGTTACCCTTTACCCATACATACAGGACGGGCCTTAGCCGGTGCGCCATGTGTGAGGCATTCACGAGACTGCTCAGGGCTTCTTCCCCGGTGGCTTCAATGATGAGGTCCGTCGCAAAGAACTGGTCGTTCAGTCTCGGCGTATCAGTTTGTGCCGCGACCTGCAGATACGGGAACTGCCGAAGCAGTTCATCTCGAAGTGCTACAGCCTTGTTCTGATACAAGGAGGGGAACCCGAGGGCGTGTCGACCAAGGTTGTCCGGCTCGAGTTGCCCTACGTCGACGAGCCGCAACAGGCCTTCCTTTCCGGTGCCCGCCCCCAGTCGCACCAAGGCTTGCGCGAGATATCCGCCAACCGCCCCGCAACCTATGAGCGTCAGTCGCTTACCGGCCAGACTGGGGAACTCCAGGTTTCGTGAATGGATATAGGTAGCCCCAATGTCATCCATCTGCAGCCGCAAGATTGCCGCGTCCCCACCATCGTTGCACAAGTAGTTGCAGTAGCGTTTGGGGTTTTTGGCATAGCCAATGCGATGCATCCTGTCCAGCGAAAACGCCACGCCAAAACGCCCCGATGGCGTCGTTATGCCGATGACACACCCCTCGCGGGATAGGTAAGTCTTATCGGAACCAAGGCGACGCTGAATTGCTTTGGCCAGTTCACCATCCCACAACTTGATCCAGGCGAAGAACTGCTTGATGGTTGCCGGTAAACCATCGGCAGGAGCGCGGGGCGACTTTTCGCTCTGGAACAGGAAACACGTAGAGGCACCTTTGACGACCCTCTTAGCATCGATACCCGTGGCAATCCGTTGGGCCGCGAAGATATCCTGCGCTATAAGGGCTCGACGCTCCTGACCGGGCTGGTCCAGCAGGAAATGCATCGCAGACACAGCATCGGGTTCGAGCTCATCGATCAGAACAGGATAGGCCGCTGGTGTCTGTCCAACGGTCCAGTACGCGACAAATTCATCGGCAATATCTCTGTCCCGAGCTTGCCCTTGGGTGATACGGTTTAGCACATCGATGGCGGCGAGCACGCACTGATGAATCGCCACGTCGGGCTGGAACCGGTCAAGGACAACGGAGCCCGGTGCTAGATAGCACAAGCCGCCCAGTGCATCGACATGTTCCAGTAATTGCGGCGCGCCGGCTGGCCGCTTGAGCAGAGTGATACGCGGGTAACGCAAGAAGTCCCAGTCCTCAATTTCGAACCGAATCGGCACTACTCTGGCGTTTGTTTTCAGGTCTCCCTCAAACGCACGAACGCCTGCGCGGGCCTTGACTGGTTTCAGCCCGTATTGTGCCAACACGCGCAAGGCAAGACCGTACCTGCTTTGCGTCATCCGCTCAGCCCGCGTTCGTTGCTCGAACCACAGGGGGAGGCACCGAGACCGCCTGCACGCGACGAATGTCCTCTCCCGATGAGTCCGCTTCAATCCAGTCAGGCCGATTGGGTAAGCGGTCGCCCAACTGACCTTGCAGAATCGTGATGGCGCGCTGTGCTTGCGCAAGACTGTGCTCACGTGCCTCACGCAGCGAATTCGCCAGTGCTTGTGCGAGCGCAGACGCCTCAAGACGTTCCTTTGCGTTCAGCCGATTGAAATCGTCAGTTCCATTGTCGATGCCAGGTTCTCGAATGTCGGCGAGAAGAGCGTCCGCGAGTGAGCGCGTTGCATGCTCGAGCGCTAGGTCATCCCGACCGGAAACCGGCTCGAAGTTCTGGGCCACAGCAATCATGATGGAAACGGAACTCGGGCCTTTCTCCGCCCACTGGTAATCCCGCCAAGCCTTCAGGAAACGGCACACCCGCTGCAGTTGCTCGCGATGTTCTTCCAGCCGGTCCTTAAACCACTTGGCAACATCGTTCGGGTCTGAGGGTCTCCATTCTCCGGAACGCGTCGCCAGAACAATACCTTCCATTTCGTCCCAGGACTGGCCGACCAAGTCGCCAAACACCGAATTCTCGGCAAAGTCCGCCGAATCCATCGCGAACGACCTCCGCACGTCTGCTGCCTTCAGCATTACCTCATTCACTTTCTTGAACTCAGCTTCAGAGGCTGCGTAGAGCGGCACATCGATATGCGCCCAATCTGCCACGTTGACTCGGATGCAAGTGTCCTTGGATGTGTCCAGCGTCCAGCTCTCGCTCTTGCAGAGTCCTAGCAGAAGCTCCTCCACCAGTGCGAAATACGCTTTGGCCATATGGACAGGCGGCCCGTTCTCTTGCCAAACAGTGATGGGCAGGTAGACGCCGAAGTCCCAATCAATTTCTTGCGGAGGCAATGTGCAGGGATGCACGCAGGTCCCATAGGCCCAAGACCCCTGAGTGCGAAAGCGTGGCGTGACCTGCCGCTCCATGCCGAGTGTCGTCGTCGAGACTTTCTCGATAGCTGGGCGCAAATGGTCGCGAATCTTGTTCCTGCACGAAACCAAGAACTTCCGTTGTTCGGGCAAGACGGCGATGTTGTCCCCAAAAGTACCGTTCTTCACGGGAGAGTGCAGCAGGCGGTTCAGTTTCAGCATTACGCGACCTTTCGAAAGTTGGCGCGAGGGCCATAGTGATAGACCGGCGCAGCCGCCGTGTACTCCATGAATTCTTTGAAGGCAGCACTACCCACGAAGTCCTTCGCCGCTTCAGCGGCGGACCCGAGCAGCACTTCCCGGGCTGCTGCATCTGCCTTATCAAGAGCAACTGCCTGAGCACGCTCGTCCGTCAGGACGTCGTCGACGTGCACATATTTACTTCCGGGGAATTGATGCCGGAGCATATGGTCGGCCATCGCTTCCTGGGCAGAAATGCTCAAGCCGAAAAGTCGTTTCGGCGCATTGACCGGCCACCAACCACCCCAGTCAAGCGTTCCACCGGCGCGGTTCCGTTTGGGGTTGACCGTGAACTTGGAAGACATCGTGCCAATAGAGAGCACCCGGACGTCGCCCTCCGACCGGGACACGCCAAAGAACTTGTACGCTTCGTGGACGCCCAACTGCCCCGGAGCGTTGGCAAAGAGTCCGCCATCCACGTACTGGCAGTCGTTGAACACATAGCGGGGGAACACAATCGGCGCGGCACTAGTCGCCATGGCGACATCGACAATGCGGTGGCGATGGTCCGTCTTGAAATCTTCGTGGTGCGGAGTTTTGAAAACTACCGGCAGACCACGCGTGTAGTTGATGGACGGCACGATGACCGGATGCAAACACTCGCCAAGCAGCCGCTGACCAAAAACGTCGTCACTGGATAGGTGCTGCAATAGCGTCTGGCTGCTGTACTGGGAGCGAAAGAACCCGCGAATGGAGAATCGTCTGCGGAAGATGGCTTCCCCGTGCCCCTCGAAAAGCTCCACTATCTTCTGAGCTGGAAGCTCAAGAGCAACCGCTAAGGCTAGGATGCCGCCGATGGATGTGCCTGTAACCAAATCAAAGCGTGAGCCGATAGGCGCATCGATTTGCCGCTCGATTTCCGCTAGGATTCGAGCGGTAAACAGCCCTCGATAACCGCCGCCAGACAAAGCGAGGATTTGAAACCGCGATTTTTCTACAGCCATCCACGTCCCCAAAAAAATAGCGCAATCTAGATCACCACGTTGGCTTTTTCTGAATCGAAGGGCTGGTGCCACGCTGTGGTGCCGGACCTCTGGGCGAAATTGCCACTCTATGTTGGTGAGCGCTAATACCTACTATAGGCGCCGCAAGAATCCTGTCAAGGCACTATATGTAGTAACAAGTGATATAAAGATCACATTTATGTTTGATAAAGTTGTTGCAGTGTTCCAATTCAGAATCAGCTTGCTAGGGCGCAGTTCGCTGAGGGCTGGGGCGTGACATAATCGAATGGTCACGGAGCCGTTATGGGGGAGTTATGCCATGTTCGGTGCTGTGTATATCCACACCTATCCGCAAGGCAATCGCATTACGTTCACACCGTTACCGTAAGGCGGAGGGCAATGTTAGTTGGTTGGCGGCGAGGAGATGAGAGATCAAGGGGTAAGAGGATGGCCAGCACTCTCACGGAAGCCCTCAGCATCCTCGCGTCTAATGAGGAAGTTTGAAAATGTGGTGCCTCGCTGGGGCTGAGCGGGAGTTGGCAAACAATTACAATGCCAGTTCGGAAGCAAGCTGGCGTGATCAGTGACGGCGCTCGCTTGCCGACAAGAGTACAAAGCGGTTACAGCAGGTGGGGTTGTTGCAGTGAAGGTTTTCAATGCCCGGCATTTTCTGAGGCATATCGCGGCGCGCACGCTGCATGAGTTCGTGCAGGCGCATGTGCTGGCGCCGCGTCTGGTGGTGGACTGGTCCGGGCCGGACGACACCTTGTCGGGGGCGCTTTGCGACGCGGTTGAGGCGTTGGAGCACCAAGTTGCCACCACCGATCTCTCCCCACACGGCCGCGAAGCGCTTGAGTGCGATCTGTTGCTCTGGGCCGATGACCTGCGGCGGGCCCACCTGATGGCCGACGGGCTGGCGGTGGCCGAGTTTCGCAATGCCTGCCAGGCTGATCCCGATGCGCAGGATGCGTTCGCGTCCCGTGACGAGCGAGAGATCGCGCTGTGGATGCTGGCATTCCGCGACAAGATCTTTCGCGACGTCGAGCTGCACCTGGCCTTCCAGGCCAAGACCCACGGCAAGTTCTGGAAGAAGCAGCGCATCCAACGTGGCCTCGAGTTGACGCGCGACCGTGCACGGCTCGAACAGTTTTGCCACGCCGTGGCACAGCTGTACAAGAAGTCCGGTGGCGGCGACGGCGTGCATATCGAACTCTCGGAGCGCCGAAGCGCGGCTGCGGCCGACGCCATGTCCGCTCTCCAGCTGACCCTCTATGTCGAGGGACCGGTGACAGCGCTGACGCACTTCGCGCAGAGCCATTTCACCCGTGTCACCACGCGCGTAGCGCTGGAGTCGGCACTGGTTTACCACCCGGCGACCGGCGAGGTGGAAACGGTGGTCAAAGGTGGCGCCAAGAACCACACCGCGATGCTGGAGCTGTTTGGCAAGCATGTCGTCCAGCAGGATCTTGCCCCCGAGCGGATCGAGCCGCAGCGCTACAACCTTAATGCTTTGCGCGACGGCTTGCAGCCCTACGAGGACTGGTCGACCTATGGCGTGGAAATGGTCCGACTGCGCCGCGCACGCCTGACGCCAGTGGGCGTCGCGGGCGTCAGCTTCACCGTCGAGGCATCCCCCGACAAGGCCCAGGATGACGCTATTCGCATTGCCCGCGGCGCGTTGAAGGTGGAGCATATGTTCGAGGCCGAATACCACCTCGCCGCCGCGACCGTCATCGTCTACACGCAGGTGGCCGACGGCGGGCGCGCCGGCCACTTCAGCTTCAACATCCGTGCTTCGGGAGTGTCTACTATCAAAAACCTGTCGCTGAGAAACCAAGTGCTCGCGCGCAAGGTCCTGCAGGCGCTGATGGTGATCGACGCCGAGGACGATTTCGCCGTAGCCGCGCAGGTGCTCAGGGAGGCTGCAATCGTATGAGTCAGGCTCAGGTTGACGCCACGGTGCTGCTATGCCGGTTGCTGGAGCGCGATAAGCCCGAATACAACGGCCAGGCCCTGTTCGACGCAGGGGTGGAGGCTGCAACGCATCTGCTGCGCGAGCGGCTGCTGGTGGTCGGCCACCCGCTGGACTGGGTCAACTGTCCGGAGTGCTGCTCGGAAATCGCACGGGTCGTGCGCGATGTGTCGGCCGACCGGATCGCACTGTTTTGCCCGGAATGCGAGGATGTTGATGCGTCGCGTCGTCTGCGGGAAACGTACAAGGCGGTGCCGGCACGGGCCGTCGCAGCCGTGTTGAGCGGACTGGGGATGAACGCCGGCGGCATGAAAGTCATCGAGCCCGATCGGGTATGGCGGTTGGGCACGACGGAGCCGACGCGAGGTAAGCCGCTGACGTGGTATTTCGCCCGCCAGCTTGGGCGCCCGGAGGTTGGTGCGCGGCTGCGCGAGCAAATCCAGTTCGAGCGCACCGCTGGGTCCTGCGTGATATTGACCAGCAGTGATGTGACATTGCCAATCGGATCACCATTGGCAGGCTTCGACGTGCGCACGCTTCGAAGCGTGGCACGGATTGGGCAAAGTCGCTTCGAGTTCTTTGCGGACCGGCAGGCCGAGCCAGGGATGCAGCAGGCTGAAGAGGCTCAACCGCAGGCGAGGGCGCAGACCACTCTGCGCTACGTGCGCACGATGGGCAAAGCCTTCATCGAGGGCACCGAATACCCGCTGGAACCGCGCCAGCAAGCCATACTGCTCGCCCTGATCAGGGATATCGATCACGAGCTGGATAAGGAGGCGCTCAAGACCGCTTGTGGCTCGCAGGCGCAGCGGTTCTCCCCGAGCAAGGAGTTCGACCGGAACCTGGTCGCCTACAAGACCTTCATCCGCTATCTGCGAGATGATGACCGCTACGCGCTCATCATTCCCGATGACGATGGGGACTGGCTCAGGTAGGTGCAGGGGACTTGTCGCCCACATCGGCACTTACTGCTCAAGCCTTCCCACACACCGCCCAAACAATCTCACCAGCCCGGTTCTAAACGTAAGCGAGTCGCCAGCGCCGTCTTGACGCACGCGATGGATCTCAAGCGTGATCGCGAACCAGATCAGCCACGACCCACGGCATGAGTTCGTCGACGCGGTTGATTGGGTGATCCGCGATGTGTGCCAGCACATGGCGCAGATATGCCTCGGGATCGATGCCGTTGAGCTTGGCCGTGCCGATCAGACTGTAGATGGCGGCTGCTCGCTCACCACCTGAGTCTGCGCCAGCGAACAGGTAGTTCCGCCGTCCGATGGCCACGCCGCGCAGCGCGCGCTCAACCGGCAGGTTGTCGATCTCCAGGCGCCCATCGTCGCAATAGCGCGTGAGCGCCTCCCAGCGGTTCACGGCGTAGAGGATCGCCCGGCTCGAGTCGGATTTGCGCGAGAGCGTCTCCAGCGTGGCGCCCAGCCACGCATGGAGTTGATCGAGCAAGGGCTTGGCATGCGTTTGCCGGTACGCTCGCCGCTCATCGGGCGGTTTTCCCCGGATCGCCTCTTCAACCTTGTACAGCGCGCCGATGCGTTCCAGTGCCTCGGTATTCAAGGCATTCGGCCGCGCAGCATGCAATTCGTAGAACTGCCGTCGGGCGTGGGCCCAGCATGCTGCTTCGACCACGCGTCCGGTCTCGTAGATCGCCCGGTAACCGCCATAGGCATCGGCCTGCAGCGTGCCGCTGAACGATGCGAGATGCTGCTGCGGATGGATGCCCCTGCGGTCGGGTGTATAGGTGAACCAGACCGCCGCTGGCGTCATGTCGCCTGAGTTCCGGTCGTCGCGCACATAGACCCACAGCCGTCCGGTCTTGGTCTTGCCGTTGCCCGGTGCCAGCACCGGTACCGGCGTATCGTCGGCATGCAGCTTTGTTGCCGCCGTGACGTGCCGACGTAACGCGTCGACCAACGGTTGCAACAGGTTCGCGGTGTGGCCGACCCATTTCGCCAGCAGCGAGCGATCCAGCTCAACGCCCTCGCGCGCATAGATTACCGACTGGCGATACAGCGGCAGATGGTCCGCGAACTTTGAGACGAGTACATGGGCCAGCAAGCCCGGACCAGCCAGGCCTCGCTCGATGGGGCGGCTCGGCGCAGCGGCTTGTTCGATGTGATCGCAGCACGTGCACGCCAGTTTGGGGCGTACATGGCGAATCACGCGGAAGCTCGCCGGTACATATTCAAGCTGCTCGGAGACGTCTTCACCGAGCTGCTTCGTGGGGCCGCCACACGCCGTGCAGGTTTCACCCGATTCCGGCCAGTGAGTCAGTATCTCGCGGGGCAGATGCTCGGGGAGTGGTTTGCGTGGCGCCTGTTCCGGCGCCGTGCGTGGCGTCTTTGGAACCTCGATAGGCGCTGCGCCTTCGTCAGCCTCGAGCTCTTCCAGTCGCAACTCGAGTTGTTCGATCTGGTGGTCGAGCTTCTCGGAGCTACGACCGAACTGCATGCGGCGCAGCTTCGCAATCAGCAGTTTCAGGTGCTCGATCTCGGCCTTGGCGGTAGCGTTTGCCGCCTTGTGCGATTCGACCACGTCTTGCAGATGTCCGATGCGTGCATCGCGCTCAAGCAGCAAGGCCTTGAGCGCTTCGATGTCATCCGGATAGGCGTCTGCCGTGGTCATGCCGGCAGTTTACGCGGCGACTGGTAGGTTTACAACGCCGATGTCGGCTCCGCCGTACGGACCGGCTGTCGCCAGTCGATACCTTCGAGCAGCATCGACAGTTGTGCCTGGCTCAGGCACACCACGCCACCATCGGCACGTGGCCACACGAACCGGCCACGTTCCAGGCGTTTCATCAGCAAGCACATGCCGTCACCGCTCCACCACAGCACTTTGACCAGATCGCCGCGCCTGCCTCGGAACACGAACACGTGGCCACTGAACGGATCTCGCTCCAGTACGGTCTGGACCTTAGCGGCCAGGCTGTTGAAGCCCGAGCGCATGTCGGTCACGCCGGCAGCCAGCCAGATCTTCGTGCGGCTGGGTAGGCCGATCATGCTGCCGATCCCGATGTGCTGCGCAGCATGCGCAGTACCAGCAGTAGCGTGCCTTCATCGGGCGAGCCTTCGACGCGCACGCGGGTGTTGCCCACGCTGATCTCAATGGCGCCCGCAGGAGCAGCACTGCCAACTGGCGCCGGGCCCGGCTGCTCGAACTCTTGCACCGGTGCTTCCACTGTCACGGGCAGCAAACCGACCGGATCATATTCACCAGCACGCAGTGCCCGGCGCCATTTGAATACCAGGTTCGGATTCAACCCGTGCTCCATCGCCAGACGCGCTACCGATACGCCTGGCTCGCAGGCCAGCTTGGCCAACTGCCGTCGGAATTCGAGGGGGTGATTCGGGATGCCTTTGCGCGAGCTTCTCTTCGGTGCTTCTGTTGCCACTGTGGTCCCCACTACTTTTTGGTGGGGATCACTCTGGCAACTTCCTCTCACACCGTCGAGACGGTGCTGGGGACACGCTTACTTCTAAACCGGGCTTTTTTTGTCTTCGCGGATCTGCGGAGTGAGAGGAGGGGCCCAGAACGGCCCTCGCCGGCAGTTCCGTGTAGCTCCGAGCGATGGCCATTTCTGATGGCTACTCCCGTCATTGCCCCCCCCCTGAGAGACGGGTGTGTGGATTGCGGATGTTGTGTAGTGCTAGAACTTGGGTTCCTGCTTCACATACTGGCGACGATCAACGGCGTACGCGGTGGAGTTGACCTTCACCGAGTCCACGTGATGGACTTCGAGGGCGTCAGGTTCGACCTTGAGCGCTGCTTCGCGGAAATCGTCATCCCAGCATGGAGGTTCAGTGGGATGACCGCACCAAATGTCCCAAACCCCTTCATCAAGGGCAGATTGTTTCTGTGCTGGCTGTGGTGGTATGAGTTCCGATACCGAATACTCGAATTCCCACCCATCTTCGGTCCAAGAGCCGATGCTAGCTTCGATCTCCGTACCTTTAGGGAGCGAGGTCTCCACCACCCTCGCAGCGTGATGGAAGAGGACGACATTGCGCCCGGTCCGCGCCTGGGCTGAAGGAAAAATGATCCCATCGAGGCGGGGTTCGTTCATCGTTGCCAAGAAGTCAGCGACAGCCTGCGTCGGCAGATAGTCGACCACTTCATCGTCAGGCATCACGGGACGCGCCATCCGAGATCCCAGGGTTCGCAGGAACGAGGCCCGTTCGAGTCGCTGTTTCAGTGAGGAATCGAAGATGCTGCCTGTGTCGTGCACATCTTCAAGCGCAGTCAGATCGAGAAGGCGCAAAGGCCGGGTAATGCCGAACTTCGCGACAGCGACCTTGCTCCCGACCGGCGCGCGGACTTCAGCGATCGCTACATTCACATCGGTCGCGCCATAAAAGACCGAGATTCCCTGAGCGTTCATTCGCCCGGCACGGGCCAGGCGGGGTGGCGGCGAGCCGAGATAGAGGTCCGGGCGGCGGAGGGCTTCCTCGAGCTTGTCCACCGCCTGAAACACGCGGGCGCGATAGAGGTGATCGAGCGCGGTCTCTGGTCCTGCGCCGACGACAAGGGGGCGACCATCCCGCGTCTTGAGCTTGTCGATATCACCGAAGACTTGAGCGAGGTGATTAGCGGCTGTGTGGCTGAAGAATCTCGCTTGTGTTTTTAGCGAATGTTCAAAGTTGTGCCACTCCTCCTGCCATCCTTGGTCGTCGGGATTCTTCTCCTCGTAGTACGAGTCCGAGGAGAACTCCGATTCCTCGCCCATGGCATCTTTGTCGAAGTCACCGTGGCGCTCTTCAAGGATCGCAAGAACATCCTCCGCGGCCCCCTGAGGAATCTCTGCTGCGTCGGCAATGGCATCCACCACCGGGGTGCCGTCGCGCTCCCAATCGTAGTGCGACTCCTTGTCAGCTAGCATCCGCTCCTCCCACGAGTTCGGTTGGTCCGACGTGCGGTTATAGTGCTCCTCAAACGCCGTCTCGATGCGATCCGCGAGCTCCTCGATAGTGAGGGACGCTAGGAGCTCGCCGCAGTAGTCGCACGTGGCCACTGGAGCGGATTGCTCGATTTGAGCGGAGAGAAAGCTCTCACGGACGCATTCGTGGCAGATGCGCTTGGAGGGCAGGTCGTCATCATTGTTGGTGTTGGACATATGTCGTGATCGTCGTTTATTGCTCGCTAGTTATGTCGGAGATGTGTCATCAGACGCAAAAGCGACGTCCCAAAGCCTATGCGGTCTTGCGCAGCTTCCTGCTCGTACTCTGTCGAGTGAGTTTCTTGTTGCCAGATGTCTTGCCATTCCGGAATACCATTCTCGAATGCGCAGCCAGATACCCGGCAAGTCGGTCTCCGGGCGGTTTCGCCAGCGCGTGGGGAACGTGCGTTAGCAGCGATGCGCGCTGTATTGCATCAAGTTGCGGCGAAATCTCCATCTGGCCCGTTGCGTCAAAGCTGATCAGTCCTGAGTCGAACAGCGCGTCAAGCGTTGCAATTAGAGGCAACCCGTTATCGGGGTCGAGCCGCTCGTCGTCCGAAGACTCCCGCCAGGGTTTTGCGTGAGATGCGCGCAGCACCTGTGGCACCGCGCAACCCGTCACTGCACAACGGTGGCCCCAGCGTGCCAGGACTTCGCGCCGGAATTTTCCCTGCCCGAGTCGAGCTTTTATCAGCGCTTCGCATACGGTCGGTTTGTCGGCATGTTCTCTTTCTATAGCGCGCAAATCCGCCTCGATTTGCGCTGCAGCGTTGGTCGGTGCGACGCTGCCGGACGAACCCAGTCCTCCGACTTTGGGCACAATGTCAAAACCGAGACTCTTGAGCGTCCGATGCCAAGGACCGTCCCAGGTACCCTTGAATTCGGATGGCGCCGGGGGCTGTAAGCCAGCCAATTCGCACGCAATTGCCGCAATTGCCTTCGGCGGATACGGTTTGCCATCAACGAGAATGTCGTAGAGCGTGCTTTCGCGAAACCCGCCATAACCCGGTGCCTTCCGCCAGAGGGCGGCTGCTCGGACCACGTGTTGCGCTTTGATCCCGTCGACATTGATTGCCATGCTCGAAAACCCCCTCATCCGAATTGATTTCCGTGATCTCACTCGCATCGCTTTAGCGGACAGTGGGGCTCGTCAATAGGTCTCGCCTGAGACGTGCTCCGTCACACAAGTACCTGCTTCACGCGGGCGACCAGTTGTTCGGCTTCTTCACCGTTGTTGTTTAGCCATGCCATCGTCAACCGATCTCTTAACATGGCCTCGGTAATGCGCATTTCATGGGCGAGTGCGGGGAACACCGCCTTGGCCCACTTGCTGCCCTCACGACCGACTCCCGCGACTTTGGCACGTTCAAACGCGTCTGCGATGCCATTGATGATTTGCTCGGCTGCGGCGATATTGCCGCCGTCAAGCAGTAACGTCTCGGGCGCCATATCCCCAGGCAGCGAAAAAACATGATTGGCCGCATCCGGCCCGATGTCGGGGTCGCGTATGCCGACTGCACGTACCCCTTCGTCCCTGAAGCTCTTGACCAATCGGTACACGTCGTCAGTGTTTCCGACGGGCGCGATACAGGCATTCTCCAGGAGCACTCGGTCGTAGCGCCGGAGGATGTCCGTCAAGAATTCTCTCGCGACCGAGTCTTCCACTAAGATCAAGTCCTTGTTAGTCTTAACGACGCCCGCAAGTTCTCGGGCCGCTGCAATATGAGGTGGGCGGGGAACTACGTCGACTCCTCCTTTGCGACGAATGATCAACGCCCGCGCCTCATCTGGAAGAGTTTCGAAAATCTCTGCTGAATGCGTCGTGAGAATGATCTGATGACCCTTGCGCCGCGCGAGGTTCATCAGATACCAAGCTAAGCCGCGCTGCGCATCAGGATGAAGCGTGATCTCGGGTTCTTCCAAGAGCACCAGCGAGCGCTGTGGAAGCGCTTCCAAAGCGCGCACAAGCCGAACAACCTTTTGCTCTCCTGCCCCCATATGCGGCTCGGCATAGATGGTCTCACCGCGAGTTACTTGAGGAAGAACTTCACTCCAGTCTCCCTTCGCAAGGCCAACTGTGTGCATCGTGCCGCCCGAGTAAGTTACGCCGAGTACGCGGGAGATGGACGCCAACATGTCGTCGTCGATCGGCGCACTTTTCTTAATTTCGATCTGCGACCGGAATACGTGGAGACGGTCTTTCCGTTCAATGCGTGGAGCAAATGTGGTGATGCCGAAAAACTGAACAGGCCGCTCCGGGTTGTTGCGCCGCGGGTAGTCCCAGCGTGTTCTGTCCTTCCGATAGGGAATTAGTACACGGGGAGCATCGTTCCAAAAGCTGAAATTGACCCCTGACCCTTCTCTAAATGCGGGCGTCTCGCCCGCGAGAGCGTTTCGAATCCAGTCACCTATTTTGTAGTTTCGGCCGCCCTCCGGCTTGACGTAAGCAGCTGAACAAAGTTGAAGCAGCGTAGTCTTGCCACTTCCGTTGGCCCCGGCGAGGGCAGTGACTGGCCAAGAAAACTCTAGGTTCACAGTCATGCCACGGACAGCTTGGACATGCACGGATTTCAACATGTTTCCGAAGAGGCCATTGCGCACCTCCGGACTCTCGAGCTTACTTCTGATCTCGCGGATTTCCTTGTCGATGTCTGCCTGCGATGCCATTTACCCCTCCTCAAGCGCCGTACGCACGTGAAGTCGAGATTCTCCGTGAATCAAAAACAGTAAAGTAGACCTATCAAAAACTGCTATGAAGCGCGATCTCGAAATACCGCTCTTGGCCGAACTCGCCCTTCATACCTTCTTGGCGAAAAATCCCTGGAACACCACAGTCACCCTTTTATACTTGGACCGAAAAATGGGGTTTGAGGCGCGTGCTGAACGTTGCCACAAGCCTTTAGTCTACCGGCACTGATTGCATTCAAGCCGGGTTTTTGGGGAATTCACCGATTCACGGGAGGGGGAGGGTTCCAAGACGAGCCACAACCGCCTTTCGGAATAATGCTTGCGAACCACCGGGGCTAAGTTCGATCGATTGTTCACACTTCCTGCTGCTAGTTGTGATCTGCCGGCCCCCCAACACCGTCAAAAGTCAAAACAATGGGATGCTCGATTGCCTTCCAATTCAATACTGCAGTTGTCAAGCCCTGTGCATGACGATTCAGAATGGCAGCTCCCCCATCCAGTTGTGGCAACAACAACCGCGTAGAGATCCACAGACGACATGCGTGCTGTACCGAATCGGGGAGAAGAGATGCGTTGGGTGGTAGGGGCGATTGGTAGGCTCGCAAAAGAATTCGGGCTCGAGGGTGTGGGTGGCCACCGACTTCACAGTGAAGCCAATACTCCTGATCTCGGAACAGTCCATCAGATGCCTTGCGCATGGCCTGAGGTTTGAACTGCTGACGAAGCGTCTCCGAGTCTGCGGCATACCATCTTTCAAGCTGCGATGGGTCGGCATAGGCCAGAAATGTGAGGTACTCGACCTCGACAAGCTGTCTAAGGAGGGCGCCGGCAGGGTATTCCCGCTGGTTTCGCAAAAGCAGTGCAATCCCGCCTATAAGTTCGGCCCCGAGCCGTAACAGAAGCGCCGTTGCGTTGAGCCGATCGCTCTTTGCTATGTAGCCCGCAACGTGCAATTCCTCCGCCATCGAGTTGTAGGCGACAGTAGCTGAATCAAGGACCTCGTAGCGAGCGGCGACGATGTTTTCATTCGTCGCGGCGCTGCTGAAAGCGGCCACTAAGTTTGAGTCGCGTGACCCCGCTTGTGCTTCGTCGGATTCGGCCACGGCATCCCCCTCCTTGTCTGCCGAATCTAGCGCGACTGTTTCGGTGGGCTTTGATCGCGTCCATTCGACATGCCCCTGGGGCATTGCTTGGTATCGTGCACCGCACGCCCTCAGATAGAAAACCATGAACTTCGGTGCATAAGAGCCGCGCCAGTGGAATGGGGGGCTTTGAGCTACCGAAGTGTGACGTCCTAGATGTATAGGCTGTGCTGTCGTGCAGTGCTATCGAACAATTGAACTAACGCGCATCGGGTATTTCCCCTCGTTCCTCATTGTGTGCCGCGAAGCACGTCGGTGACGGACCGCGCAAATCGGGTTTGAGGAGCTCGGTTGAGGAATCCGAGGAACGTGCGGAGCATCCCCGATGGTGATCGGGATCGGCATCGGTAAGCGTCGATCCCCCCAACCCGGTGGCCCTCGCTGGCCACGGGCCATCCGTCCCCCGGCTCTGATCGCGATCAGACCGGGTTTTTTTGCATCTGGACCGCACAGATTCGATTTGAGGAACGAGTTTGAGGAATCTGAGGAACGGTCTGAGTAATCCCGTTCGAGACGATACGGACATCGGTTGCAGCGCTGGCGCAAGCCCCCGCAACCGGTGTGTATCCACCCTTGAACGCAAGATTCCATGTCGTCTGACCAGACCCTCGACGCCTCCGGGCGTCCCCATCTGACCCCGCGAGACCTCGCCCTCCGCTGGGGCAAGGCCGAAGCCACTATCGCACGCTATCGCTCGGACGGTTGCGGCCCGCGATTCCTCAAGATCGGCGGCGCCGTGCTGTACCGCCAGGAAGACGTCGAGCGCTTCGAGCTCGAGAACCTCTTCGCCAGCTCGAGCTGCCGCTCCGAGGAAACCGAGCGTGACATCGCCACGTGCCAACCCGCTACAGCCCAGTACCTGCAAGGAGCCGCAGAATGAACCTCGTCGCACTCCAACACGCCATGCACCTTCCCCCGGCGCACTACGCCGAGGCGCCGCTGGACACATACCGCCAGTTCATCGCCCAAGTCGAGCAACTGCACGCGTTCACCAAGGAGGTGCGCGCATTCGCCGATCAGATCAATGAACTGCGCTATGCCGATCTGGCTCGCCAAGCCATTCTGGCAACCGGCCGCGACCACGGCACGGTCCGCATTGACGACCACGGCCAGACCGTGAAGTGCGAACTGGTGAACAACGTGGTTTGGGACCAGGTCAAGCTGAGGCAACTGGCTTGCAATATCGCCGCCTCGGGCGACATCCCCGAGCAGTACATGACCATCACCTACAAGGTGTCGGAGAACAAGTACAAGAACTGGTCCGACGTCTTCCGCAAGCAATTCGAGGCGGCTCGTACCGTGCGCCCCGGCAAGTCCACCTTCACGCTGGAGAAGTCGGATGTCGTGCTCGCAGGTCGGGAGGCATGGCAATGACGCTGCCCATCATCAGCGCAGACCGGCGCCTGGCCGAGCCCCGCTGCGCCAAGATCGTCCTCGTCGGCATTCCCGGCGCGGGCAAGACCAGCCAGCTCAAGACGCTGCCCGAAGACAGCACCCTGTTTGTCGATCTGGAGGCGGGCGACCTGGCGGTGCTGGACTGGTACGGCGACACGCTGCGCCCGCGCTCGTGGCCGGAGTTCCGCGACCTGGTCGTGTTCCTGGCCGGACCCAACCCGGCGGCGAGCCCCGACCAGCCGTACTCGCAGGCGCACTTCGACGCGGTGTGCAAGCGCTATGGCGATCCGGCGCAACTGCGGAAGTACAGCACGTACTTCGTGGACTCGATCACCGTGCTGTCCCGACTGTGCCTTGCCTGGGCCAAGACGCAACCGCAGGCGTTCTCCGAGCGCACCGGCAAGCCGGACACGCGGGGTGCCTACGGCCTGCTCGGTACCGAGATGATCGCGGCGCTCACGCACCTGCAGCACGTGCGCGACAAGCACGTCGTGTTCGTGGCGATTCTGGAAGAGAAGGTTGACGAGTTCAACCGGCGGTTTTTTGCGATCCAGCTCGAGGGCAGCAAGACCGCGCTGGAGTTGCCCGGTGTCATCGATGAGGTGATCACGCTGGCGCTGCTGCGCCCCGACGCACCGGCGGAAGGGGAGGCGGCCGCCGAGCCAGCAGAGCCGTTCCGCGCGTTCGTCACCAACACCGACAACGCCTGGGGCTACCCCGCCAAGGACCGCTCCGGCCGGCTGGATGCCCTGGAGGAGCCGCACCTGGGCAAGTTGATCGCCAAGACCGCGGCGCCGCGCAAGCCTGTGCCGCTGGCCGGCGCCACGACTCAACCGAACTTTTCCTGAATCCTGAGAGCTAGACCATGACGTTTTGGAATGACTTCAACGACGCAGGCCGCCAAGTCGGCTTTGACCTGATCCCCAAGGGCACGCTGCTCAAGATCCGCATGACGATCCGTCAGGGCGGCTTCGATGATCCGTCCCGTGGCTGGACGGGGGGCTGGGCCACGGAATCCGAGCACACCGGCAGTGTGTATCTCGCCGCCGAATTCGTGGTCCTCGAAGGGCCGTACGCCAAGCGCAAGCTGTGGTCGATGATCGGTCTGCATTCGCCCAAGGGCGACGAGTGGGCCAACATGGGTCGTGCGTTCGTGCGCGCCGCTCTCAACTCCGCGCGTGGCGTGCATCCGGACGACAACACCGAGCCGGCCCAACTCTCTCGACGTATCCGCGATTTCGGCGAGCTTCACGGCATGGAATTCATCGGCCGTGTCGACATCGAGCTCGACAGCCGGGGCGACGCCCGCAACGTGATCCGGCAGGCGGTGGAGCCGAACCACAAAGACTACGCGGCGCTCATGGCCGGCAACGCGCCGCCGGTGAACGCCGCCAATGCCGGTGTCGGCCGCGCACACGCGCCTGCCGCGTCGGCACCGGCACGTGCTGCCCAACCCCGGCAGGCGGCCGGTTTCACGCGCCCGGCGTGGGCGCAGTGAGGAGGGGCCGTGCAATGCTGGGTTTGTCGCCAACAAGCACGTGGCTACCGGCACTCGGACCTGCGCTTCCGCGTGGGCGATCCGCGTCGCCATCCGCCCGACTGGGCCTTCTGCTCTCGCCGCTGCCAGGACGCTTTCCACGCCATGTACGGGGCTTGGCGCAAGACCGAGCCGCCGTTGTCCGAATCACTCACAAGGGAGGCGCATATGCCTGAGACCACTGGGCAGCAGCGTGCTGCGATGCGCCGATGCCTGCGACCGTTCGGGCAGGTGGCCGGCGAGATCGGCTTCGACAAGCCGCTGGCCCACTACACCGAAGAGGAAGCTCTGCGGGTGATCGAGGCCATCGTGTTCACGTACACGGAGGCAATGGCGCTCGACGCGCCTCGTGCCCAGGCCACCTCAATGGTGAAGGGACGTTCCGTAGGACTGTCGGCGGATGCGTTCGCCGACTTGGAAGATGACATTCCGTGGTAACCGAGATGCTGGATTTCAATCACCGTCCCAAAACCCGCAGCACCATCGATCCGCGCCGCACCAAGCGGGCCGCGAGGCCGCGCCCGCTGGTGACCATGCGCGCGGTCGAAAAGCTGCTGCTGCGCCACGTCCATGCGCCGGCCACTGGGCTCATGCCCGAGCAACGCCTGATCGTGGCGGTGCTCTGCCAGGCTATCGCCGATGCGCGCTATGCGGACCGCAAGCACCTGCAGGAGGACGCCGAGCGCTTCCTGCGCAGCGACGATCTCGCGCAGGTGGCTGGGCTGATCGACCTCAATCCCGCGTTCGTTCGCGAGGTGGCGGTCAAGACCGGCTATCTCTTGGCGGCCCCTGACGAACTGGAAGAACGGAGCGCCGATGCTCGACTTCAATGACAGCCCGCCGCAGAGCCGGGAGGTCGCACGCCCTGTATCCGCAGAGGCGGAGCGGGACCGCATCCGGGGCTTGCTGCTCGACCGGCTGGACTCGGTGCTGGCCATCCTGTTTCCAGCCGGCAAGAAGCGGCGGCACACCTTCGTGATCGGCGACATCCAGGGCAATCCGGGCGACAGCCTGGAAATCGTGCTGGACGGGGAGAAGGCGGGCTTGTGGACGGACCGCGCGACGGGTGACGGCGGGGATGTGTTCGCCGTGATCGCAGGCACCCTGGGTGTCGACGTGCACACGGAATTCCCGAGGGTGCTGGCGCGCGCCGCCGACCTGCTCGGTCTCGCCAGCACGCAGCCGGTGCGGCGCAAGCGGAAGGAGCCGCCAACGGACGACCTCGGCCCCGAGACCGCCAAGTGGGACTACCTGGACGCCGCCGGCAGGCTGATCGGGGTGGTGTACCGCTACGACCCGCCCGGCCGGGGCAAGGAGTTCCGGCCGTGGGACGCCAAGCGCCGCAAGATGGTCCCGCCCGATCCGCGCCCGCTGTACAACCAGCCGGGACTGGCGACCGCCACGCAGGTCGTGCTGGTTGAAGGCGAGAAATGCGCCCAGGCCCTGATCGACGCCGGCATTGTTGCCACCACGGCCATGCACGGGGCGAACGCGCCGGTCGAGAAGACCGACTGGTCGCCCTTGGCCGGCAAGGCCGTGCTGATCTGGCCCGACCGGGACAAGCCGGGCTGGGAGTATGCCGACCGGGCGTCGCAGGCGATCCTGCAGGCGGGCGCGTTGTTGGTGGCCATCCTGCTGCCGCCGGACGACAAGGCGGAGGGCTGGGATGCAGCGGACGCGATCGAAGAGGGGTTTGACGTCAGCGGCTACCTGGCAGCCGGCGCGCGGGTGCCCGTGGTGCCGGAGGTGGACGACACCGTGTCGACAGACGTGCTGGAGGGCGTGGATTGGGAAACCGAGGACGGGCTGGCTACGGCTTTCACGCGCCGCTATGGCGACGACTGGCGGTACTGCTCCCTGTGGGGCAAATGGCTGGTGTGGACTGGCGTGCGGTGGAATCCCGATCAGTTGCTCTACGTTACCCACCTGTCGCGTGGGATCTGCCGGGCGGCCTCGTTCAAGGCGGAAACGCCGCGGCAGAAGGCCAAGCTGGCGAGCTCGTCGACCATCGCCTCGGTCGAGAAGATCGCCCGTTCGGACCCCAAGCACGCGGCCACGGCCGACGAGTGGGATGCCGACGTGTGGGCGCTCAACACCCCCGGCGGGGTAGTCGATCTGCGCTCGGGCCAGCTGCGAGCGCATCGGCGCGAGGACCGGATGACGAAGGTGACCACGGCGACGCCTAAGGGTGATTGCCCGACCTGGCGGCAGTTTCTCTCGGAAGTCACGGGCGGCGACGTCGAGCTGCAAGCCTACCTGCAGCGGATGGCGGGCTACGCGTTGACCGGGTCAACGCAGGAGCATGCGCTGTTCTTCCTGTACGGCACCGGCGCGAACGGCAAGTCGGTGTTCGTGAACACGCTGGCCACGATCCTGGGCGACTACGCGGTCAACGCGGCGATGGACACCTTCATGGAAACGCGCGCCGATCGGCACCCGACCGATATGGCGGGCCTGCGCGGCGCGCGTTTCGTGGCGGCCATCGAGACCGAGCAGGGACGGCGCTGGGCGGAATCCAAGGTCAAGAACCTCACCGGTGGCGACAAGATCTCCGCGCGCTTCATGCGGCAAGACTTCTTCGAGTTCTTCCCGCAGTTCAAGCTGTTCGTCGCGGGCAACCACAAACCGGCCATTCGCAACATCGACGAGGCAATGAAGCGGCGCTTGCACTTGATTCCGTTCACGGTGACGGTGCCGCCTGCGCGGCGTGACAAGAACTTGCAGCAGAAGCTGCTGGCAGAACGTGACGGCATCCTGGCGTGGGCGGTTCAGGGTTGTCTCGACTGGCAGCGGCTGGGCCGGCTCGATCCGCCGCAACAGGTGCTGGACGCGACGGAGGAGTATTTCGAGGCCGAGGACGCGCTGGGCCGCTGGCTGGACGAACGTTGTGTGCGAGAGATCAACGCCAAGACGCTGACCGCCGAGTTGTTCAACGACTGGAAACAGTGGGCTGACTCGGCTGGCGAATTCGTCGGATCGCAAAGGCGCTTCTCCGATCTGCTGATCACCCGCGGGGTCGAGAAATGGCGCAACACAGCGGGTTTGCGGGGCTTCCGTGGTGTGAGCCTGAAGCATCCGCCGATGCCGACCTATAGCCCGTACTCGGACAACTGAGCTTCACGCCGACACATCCGACCGACGCAGCTGACGTACTACGTCGTAACTCCTACGCGTACGTGCGCGTACACGCACCTCAAGGGCGTTTCGATGTACTGCGCCAGCTGCGTCGGTCCGAACAAAACGAAGGACTGAAACCATGACGACGACCCATGTCGCCCAACATCAGAACAGCAAGCTTGGCCGGGCATTGCAGCCGCTGATGCTCCGAGACTTAGGGGGTGTGGCATGAAGATTCCCACACCGTCCTACAAATCCGCACTGGCCCGCACGCAGCCCGAGGTCGCGGACCTCGAAGCGTTCAAACGGCAAGGCTGGCGGGACCAGCGCATCCTCGTGGTGAACGAATCCGACGAGCGCCTGGACTTCCTCGAACGCGAGCTGGTGCGCCGCATCGGTGAACGGCTCTACGGTGAGGGAGGCAAGCGCCATGACCGGTAGCACGACCGCCTGGACACTTGATTCCGTCGCAGCGCGTTTCGAGGAGGCAGCACGTACAGGGCGCACGCTTCCACCCGTCCGTGTGCAGGGCTACTTCCGTGTCTGGCCGCACATCGTGCGCGAGCAATGGGAACGCCTGGCAGCGGACGACCAACCGCGTCACTACTATCCGCCCAGTCCCGCGGCCATCGACCGGATGCTGGAGACGATGCGGTGGGTGCAGTGGTTGGACGTGGACCATCGGCACCTGGTCTGGATGCGCGCGCAAGGCGACGAATGGCAGTACATCGCCAAGCGCTATGCGTGCTGCATCAAGACGGCGCAACGGCGCTGGCAACGCGCCATGCAGACCGTGGTCGACCGGCTCAACGGAGGCGAGCAGGTTGGCCGTGCGTGAAATTACGCAATATTGGCAACGCCTGCGCAATATTGCGAAGGGTTGCCAACGGTTGATAAGCCAACGCAAAAAGGGGGGTGTCGCATCTCCCCCGAAAAGCGGTACATTTACGCCTATCGTGATGACATGAGCGCCGGGGTCGTGAGGCCCCCCAGGGGGCGAAGGGGTCCTTCCTTCCTAAAGCGCAATACGGGAGGCACAAGCGCAAGGTTTGTCCACCGTCAGGGTGCGAACCTGGGTTCGCACGGTGCGCACCTCCGGCCGCAACGAACCGGCCATTCCCTCCAGACCCGCGCCAGCACTGCGTTTGCGCGGGTCTTGTGTTTTGGGGGCGGTGCGAACCTGCCCCAGTACTGGTTCGCACCCCACAGGTTCGCACCCCTCTCATTCCGCGCCCGCTTACGGTTCGCCGTCGGCGGGCGTTTTCATTTCCGCTCGGCCTGCGCCGAGATCCGTTCCCGCGCGGGCCGTCTTCTTTTGGGAACCCGAAACAGAACATGCTCAACGTCGAGTACCGCAAGGTCGCGGCGCTGATTCCTTACGCAAGGAACCCGAGGACCCACAACGACGAGCAGGTGGCCAGGATCGCCGCCAGCATCGTGGAGTACGGCTGGACCAACCCGGTCCTGGTCGATGGCGAGAACGGTGTGATCGCGGGCCATGGGCGTCTGGCCGCCGCGCGCCAGCTCGGCATGGACGAGGTGCCGGTGATCGAGCTGGCCCACCTGTCGCCGACGCAGAAGCGCGCGTTGATCCTCGCCGACAACCGTATCGCGCTCGATGCGGGCTGGGACGAGGAACTGCTGGCGCTGGAATTCGCGGAACTCGCTGACGCCGGCTACGACCTGGCCCTGACCGGTTTCAATGACGCCGAGATCGACGCGCTGTTGGCTGACGAGCTGGGCGAAGCTGAGGACGATGGGGCGAGCGATCCGGAACCGGATGAGGCGGACGACGTGCCCGCAGCATCGGCGGTGCCGGTGTCCCGGCCGGGCGACGTCTGGCTCCTGGGCGAGCACCGCCTGATCTGCGGCGATGCCACCGACAGCGCGGTGATCGCGGCCCTGATGGCGGGCCAACAAGCCGCGCTGTGCTTTACCTCGCCGCCCTACGCCAACCAGCGCAATTACACCACCGGTGGTATCGCGAACTGGGACGTGCTGATGCGCGGCGTCTTCGGCAACGTGCCAATGGCGGGCGACGGCCAGGTGCTCGTCAACCTCGGGCTGGTCCACCGCGACAGCGAGGTCGTCCCATACTGGGATGCCTGGATCGCGTGGATGCGCACGCAGGGCTGGCGGCGGTTCGGCTGGTACGTGTGGGACCAGGGACCGGGCATGCCCGGCGACTGGCGTGGCCGGTTGGCACCATCCTTCGAATTCGTCTTCCACTTCAATCGTGAGGCTCGCCAGGCAAACAAGACCGTGCCTTGCAAGTACGCTGGCCAGGACGAGCACCTGCGCCCCGACGGCACGTCGACCTCGATGCGGGGCAAGGACGGCGTTCGCGGGAGTTGGACACACGAGGGCAAACTTACCCAGGACACCCGGATCCCGGATTCGGTGATCCGTGTGATGCGGCACAAGGGCAAGATCGGCCGCGACATCGACCACCCGGCGGTGTTCCCGGTCGCCCTGCCGCAATTCGTGATCGAGGCGTACTCGGATGCCGGTGACGTCGTGTTCGAACCCTTCGGCGGCAGCGGCACCACCATGCTGGCTGCGCAGCGCGCCGGTCGCCTGTGCCACAGCGTCGAGATCGCACCCGAGTACGTGGACGTCGCGATCAAGCGCTTCCGGCAGAACTTCCCCGAGGCGCCGGTGACGCTGCAGTCGACCGGCCAGACCTTCGCGGCCGTTGCGGCCGAGCGCCTGGCGGGCGAGGAGGTGGTGCAATGACGGCCTCCTGGCTCGCAGGCAAGATCGAGCACTGGCCGATCCAGAGGCTCGCCCCCTATGCCGCCAACGCTCGGACGCACTCCGACGAACAGATCGCGCAGATCGCGGCCAGCATCGTGGAGTTCGGGTTCACCAACCCCATCCTGGCCGGTGGCGACGGCGTCATCGTCGCCGGCCACGGACGCCTCGCCGCTGCCATGAAGCTGGGCCTGCAGGTAGTGCCGGTGGTGGTGCTGGACCACCTGAGTCCGACGCAGCGGCGGGCGCTGGTGATCGCGGACAACCGCATCGCCGAAAACGCGGGTTGGGATGAAGCCGTACTGCGTGCCGAGCTGGCCGCGCTCGACGCGGCGAACTTCGACCTGTCGTTGACGGGTTTCGATGCGGACGCGCTGGCCGATCTGATGGACGGGGAGGAGGGCGACGGCCAGGCGGAGGAGTTTGCACTGCCGGAGGTGCCCGAGGATCCGATCTCTCGCCCAGGCGACGTGTGGGTGTTGGGCAGGCATCGGCTGCTGTGCGGGGATGCGACCGTCGCGGAGAACTACGACAGGCTGTTGCAGGGCGAGCCGGCGGACATGGCTTTTCTGGATCCACCCTATAACGTGAACTACGCCAACACGGCCAAGGACAGGCAGCGCGGCACGAGCCGGGCCATCCTGAACGACAACCTGGGCGGGGGCTTCTACGATTTCCTGCTGGCGGCGCTGAAGCCGACGATTGCCAACTGCCGGGGTGCCATCTACGTGGCGATGTCCTCCAGTGAGCTGGACGTGCTGCAGGCGGCGTTCCGCGAGGCGGGCGGGCGCTGGTCAACCTTCATCATCTGGGCCAAGGACCGTTTCACGCTTGGCCGCGCGGATTACCAGCGGCAATACGAACCGATCCTGTACGGCTGGGCCGAAGGGGCGCAGCGGCATTGGTGCGGCGACCGCGATCAGGGAGACGTCTGGCAGATCAAGAGACCTGCCCGCAACGACTTGCACCCCACGATGAAGCCGGTGGAACTGGTGGAACGGGCGATTCGCAATTCGAGCCGGCCGGGCGACGTGGTGCTCGACGCGTTCGGCGGTTCGGGGACGACGCTAATTGCTACGGAGAAGGCGGGGCGAGCAGCACGCCTGATTGAGCTCGATCCCAAGTATGTCGATGTGATCGTGCGCCGGTGGCAGGATTGGACGGGTGAGCTCGCCTATCGAGAGTCGGACGGGGCGTTACTGGACGACGCACGCGCGGATAGGCTCGCCATTTCAGGCGAGCCTTGACAATGGGTTACGCGTTGCGTGGCTTGTACTTGCTGCGCGCCTGCAAGCCTTGTTCCGCACGGATGGAGTTTTCCGTCGGTTCACCGGTGTAGGCGTGTGCGTAGGCCCCCAAGCCAACCGCCCTCAGCTCTTCCTGGCCTGCCTCGCTGGTTTCGTTGTAACGGTCGCCGCTCCAGGCTTTGGATGTACCTGCCATGACGTGGCGGGCATGGATCAGTTCATGGGCGAGGACAGCGAACGATTCTTTGGGGTCTTTATGCAGGCGCTTCGGCGAGCCGTTTCGGCTCAGCTTGATGCTGGTCTTGGGGTTCCAGTTCACGATCGCGCTGCAGCCGGCAGGTTCCGAAGAGACTTCTCCTCTCGCGAACTGTTTGGCGATTCTCTTGTTGGCTCGAAAATCCGATGGCTCGTACGCTGCAATCTGTGGCCTGGTGAGGACGGCTTCCGTACCGGGATCGTCATCGGAGTCGATCTCGCTGATGGTCAGTTTGCGCTGCCTGGTCGCACTCAGAGAGCTGATACCGCGAAGTAGTTCATCCCCCGAGCGCCCGGACGCAATTTTCCCTAACGCCTCGTTTACTTTGCCTGCATAACGGTCAGCTTCGCGTTGATTGTCACTTGCGGTTGCAATGTAAAACCCAGGGTACTGTGTCTGTATAAGCATCGTGTCGTTATTGCTCCAAGAGGTTGAATACACAAGCCCAGGCGGCGAGAGCGCCGGGCTTTCGATGCTAGCAAGCGCCATCGCGAAGCTCTATGCTCGACGCGAAGTTGTGCTCACCGGTGCGAACATGGACGAGAAGGGTGGTGCGGTTGCACCAACTGATGGGGCGAGTACACCGCGCACAGGAAGCGGTTATCCGCGAGGCGGCAGACTGAGGGGGCGCCAATTGAGCAGTCCCTCGGTTTCGCGGGCTCTACGCCGAAAGTTCGTCGGCGATCTCGCTGGCGGCCACAAAGGCCGTCAGGTGGGGCAGGTTGCGCGGGATGCCGTAGATTTTGCTGAGCCCGCCGTTCGTCTTGCGCTGCATCCACGCGGCCGCCGTCGCGTCGATGGCATCGGTAAGTGTCTGGCCACCGTGGAGGGCGTTGCAGATGTCATCCGCAAAGTGTCGTCCGAATGCGCTGTCGAGAAAGAGGCGCACGGCCTCAAATGAGGAGCCGGTGGCCTTAGAGACAGTTGTCATCGCTAGCGGCCAGGCTTCGGCGGCGCGCTCCTTCATCGTGCCGTAGAACCCCCAGCCTTCGTTGCGGGTGGTGGGAATCAGGTCAGTGGTGGTCATGGTGTGCTCCTTCTTGGGCGTCGTTGTGATGGCACCAGTAACGCGCTGTTCGAGCCGAAAGCCAAGGCTGGAGCTCAAACGCAACGCAGACCAGATCGAGAGCTTGGCTTGCGCGGCCGGCAGCGCGTTACTGGTGCCGTCACAACAGCACCGCGAAGCGCGGCAATGCAAAGCATGTATCAAGTGATCAACACAACCAATAGAGCAGCCGGCTTCTACGGCACGATGGGGCCGTACGCTGCCGGGGCTTGGCCGCTGGCGATGGTGGCGATCTCGAAGGCAACAGGCGCCGCGCCGCGAGTGGTGCGGTTCTTCTTGGATAGTGCGCACGGGGAGCGGTTTGGTGAAGACGTGCTCAACGCACTCGCACTGGGGCTGCAGAGGGCCATCGACCACGTGACCGAGGAATGGATGAACCGTGCGGTGGATGAGCAAACCGCCAAGACCTGCGGCATTCGTTCCGGCCCATCCTGCCTGAAGAGCCATCTGGTCGCCAATGCGCTCGAGGCCAGGCTCCTGGGGGATCTCGCGTAACACCCCGCCCATTGCGCAGCGTGCGGGCACAGTGCCCCGCGCGCACCAGGGCGAGGCACGCGCGGAACGGCGATGTGCGTGGCGCCCGGCCGCCGCGTTACCGTGCACGCGTTGGCGGTTATCGGCGCGTCGTCCGGTCAGGAAGCCGAGCGGAGCTAGGCTTCCTTGTCTAGAACCGATCAGCCTGCGCGGACCACGTATCGGGTGTGGTCGCCCCTTCCGGATTGACGTACGAGGTGGAGGCGACCGAGTGTAGTGACCTCGATGCAAAAGTAGAGGTCTGCTGGTGCTCAGTTACCAGCTGTATGGGGAATTATTCCACTCGTACCGGGCTTCTCTTTGCCGATCGACCGTGCTTTCCGCTATGCGGTCCATCGATTTGGAGGTAAAGCTGGAGTCACCGTAGCGGGTGCTTGGATCGTCGGCGGAGGTCTTCGTGTTGAAAAACTTGTTGGTATCGACGTACTGATCAATGTAGTCGAGCAATGCCGGGCCGACTTCTGGGCGGCTGTATTCCGAGAGGTATTGATTGACTTCCTCCGTCGTGACATGCCGGACATTGCGCAGATTGGCATCCGGGTCCGGAGGACTGTATCGGCTGCGCTGGAAAGGGGTCATGTTCGGGTGCAGATCATCGGCCTCTGCCAAGGTAAAGGCCGAGGGATGCGTCACCCAGGCATCCACGACGACCGTATCTCTGTCGCCCCAATATGGGTCGCGCGGGTCCCCGATCAGAACATACGCATGATCATCGTCGCCGTCGCTGGCCCGCAGCAAGGGTGCGTTCAGCTGACGGCCCGCCAGCAGCGCGTAGCTGACATTCGCGTGCTCAGCGCAGTTGCCCGCTTGGTAACGCACAACTTCCTTGGCGTGCTGGATCGGATTCTGGCAATACGTTTCATCACGCAGCATGCTCCGACGCGCCCAGGATTCGCCTTCGGTATAGGTGACGTCAGGCTTCTGATTGCCCCCGCCGTAGGGCAGCATGCACTTGACTTGCCGGACGGTCGTTTCGGCAATCTTGAGATTGTCCATGGTGTCCGAATCCACTCGCACTTTGCGTGAGCGAAACGAGCTCAGGCCGAATAGGCTTGGGTCGACGGATTTGTGAAGCTTAACGACCGACTCACGGTGGAAATCGTCCAGGGGATCGGTAGGACCTCTGCTGGTGAAATACCTATCATGCGATCTGATTCGAGGCATGCTCAATCCTGTGCGTTTTTTGAGGGGGTAAATTCTTCGTGTTCTCCTCCAAGGGCTCAGCGCAAAAATGCGCAGGGTTGTGCGTGAAGCCGAATGGGATGCCCGCGGGGCAGGTTCCATTCGAGTCAGAGCATGCCGACTTGATCGATTTGTATGACGCGGGTGTGGGGACCCGGTGCCGTGACGGAGATAGTTGCTCTCCTGAACCATCTCGTTGCGGCACCTGAATGAACGTGCTGCTCGACGGAGAAGCCAAGTTGTTTTTTTGACTTCTCAAGTCAGCCGCATCTAGTCGATGCAGGCCACATACCGTGCGTAGTCGCTACCCTCCGGATTGACATAGAGGGTAGGGCGATCGGGTGCGATGACCTCGATGCAGAAGTCGCTGCCGAGCCTGCCGCCGCCCTTGCCGCGCAGCCAGTCGCGGGACACCAGCAGGTTGCTCGAGAAATCGTCGAATTCAGCCGTGGTGAGTTCCTTGATTTCGGTGACGTAGACCTCGGCGTATTCCTGGCCGCGCACTTGGCTCAGATCGGCGGGCTTGCGGGCAAAGGGCAGGCGCTTGGCCAGTTTTGCGGCTTGGATGATGTTGTCACCGATGACAACAGTGCGGGGGGAGCGTTCGATGGTGTTGCTCATGGTGTTCTCCTTGAAGTTGGCGTCGTCAATCACGACAACGACATGAACGCGCTGTTCCGGTCACAAGCCAAGCGCTGTCCCCCGCTTGATGCGGGGCCGTCGGCCCCGTGCACCATCAGGCTGGTTGGTCGCCGTCTTCGGTTTCGATCCGGTACACGCGTTCACCGGTGGCCGGCTTGTGGGAGGTGATGTTCAGCCCGAGCCGCTTCTTGAAGGTGCCGGCAAACGCGCCGCGCACGGTGTGGGCTTGCCAGCCGGTGGCCTTGCAAATCTTGCCGATCGTTGCCCCTTCCGGGTGGCGCAGCATCGCGATTACCTGGGCCTGCTTGCTGTTCTCGCGCGTGCGCGGTGTCTTGCGCGCCGGCTCGGCCTCTGGAGCGGGTTCTTCGAGCTGCGGTGCTTTGAGCCCCAGTGCGTTGTAGCCTTCGGCTGCAACCAGCCAGTCGTCGCCGGCGGTGGCAATCAGATCCCGTTTGATCAAGCCTTCAAGCACCTTCTTGCGTGCGCCGCCTTTGATGTTGTCGGGGAACCATTCGATCTTGCCGCCGGTGTGCTGGATGGCGTAGGCGAGGATGGCGTGCTGTGCCGGGGTCAGTTGTTGCGTGGTCATGTGTTTCTCTTTCGAGGTGGTTTGAACGTGGTGTGATGAACGCGCTGTGTTGGGAGGAAGCCAAGCGCTTTTCGCTGGAGGTTGCCGGACGGGCTGCCGCCCAGCGCTGGACTTCAGCCGTTGTCCTCCTCGTCGTCTCAACCGTTCTCGATTTCGTCGATAAGGTCCTGCAGGGAGCCGCTGCCGTAGTCGCCAAAGAGCGCGGCGGAGATTTGATCCATCCAGCCACGCTGGCCGCCGATGTCGCTCGCGCTCAGCACGCTGCGCGCGTCGTCGATCAGGTTGAGCATCTGTTGCTGGATTTCGCGTAGTTCGCAGGCTGCTTCTTCTCGGGTCAGGGTGCCGATCATCGTTTGCTCCGGTTGAGGTGTTGTGTTGATGGACACATGAACGCGCTGTGCCGCACAGAAGCCAAGCGCAATCTGCAAAAGAACCAGCAAGATTCAGATGGGAATTTCAATTCGCGCCTATGCGCGGCACCGGGGCGTGTCGGACGCCGCCGTGCGCAAGGCAATCGCCGCCGGCCGCATCACGCCGGAAGCGGACGGCACCATTGACTCGGACCGCGCCGACGCCGAATGGGCACGCAATACCGAAGCGCCACGCACCGGCACGCGCACACGGCCCGTCAGAGCCGCCGTGCCGCAGGAGGGCGGTCAGACCCCGGACGGCCCGGCATCGTCGCCCACAGGCGGCACGTCGCTGCTGCAGGCCCGCACCGTCAACGAGGTGGTCAAGGCGCAAACCAACAAGGTGCGCCTGGCCCGCCTCAAGGGCGAACTGGTGGACCGCTCGCAGGCCATCGCGCACGTCTTCAAGCTGGCGCGTGCCGAGCGCGACGCGTGGCTGAACTGGCCGGCGCGGGTGGCCGACCGTGGGGATTGCCAAGCGCAACTCCAAGCAGCGGATTGATCCGTTGATCGAGGAGCCAGCAGTGCTGGCCGAGCGCATCGCGCCAGCCCGCTCACGCGATTCCTGCGGGTGAGTCGGGGTCCCACCGCGCGCAGGGGGGAAACGATCCCTGCGCCAACCGCAACCCGCCCGCACCAGATAGCGCAGGGCATTGGCGACCTCCCGCAAGTCGCACTCCCGGCGCCGACCTCGCACGGCTACGCGTGGCAGCAGCGGCTGCACAGCGGCCCATTCGACGTCCGTCATATCGCTGGGGTAACGCTTGGTCTTGCGAGCCAGCTTCGCCTCGCGTTCTCGATGTTCTTTTTTCCACATCCCGCCTTTACATCACCCTCGCGGGGAATTTTCAAACGGGCTCCTTATCGAAATAGCACCACACCCGTGGCCGACCATGGCAACGTTACGGCCTTCAGTGGCGGCCATCCTCGCGATCCGCAGACCCATTCCGCTCCTGCGCACCGTCGTGACGGTGCTTATCCAACAGCGGAATTCACCCTACGGTTCATGGCTACGACATCAGCATGGCTGGGATTCGACCCCAACTTCGCGAAGTGCTCTGGCAACTGGTCCCGCTTCATGGCGGCAACTCCAGGGATTGCCGCAGCGAGAGCCTCGCGCATCGTAGTCGCAACAGTACGATGGCGTTGACGGCTGTTGTCTCCAGGAGTCTTCGAGTGAGCCTGCGTCGACTGGATCGAACCCTGCTTGATTGACAAGTTCCATCGCTGTTTGCTTGGACCTTACGTCGTCTCCCGCCACGGCAATAGCAAGGCGGCTTGGCGTACCTTTCGGCTTTCCTAGCTCCGCAAGGGTATATGCCAAAGCGTTGTTGAATGCTTTGATCACGGGTCTTCCAATCTGCCGAGTTACCCAGACGCCCTCTGTCAGCCCGTCGTCGATCTCAGGAATGCGCGAATCCCGCAATCCCGGATAGTAGTTGCTCGTATCGATGATCGTCGTATCTATGGGTACTCAGTCGAACAAGTGGGCGGGCAGCTCGCGCATTGCAGGTAGAGGAATGGCCAGGATGATGACGTTGACGCTAGCGACTGCTCCGTGTACATCAGTCGGTTCTGCTCCGATCTCGCGGGCAAACGCGCGCGCACCTTTAGTGCCGCTCGAATTTGCGACACGCACGTCGTGTCCTGCAGCACTGAGCTTGCGGGCTAGAGCGCCGCCGATGTTGCCGGTTCCAATGATTCCGATTTTCATGATGCGGCCCTCCAATCCTTCAAAGCGGTTTTGTTGCGCCTGCCGTCAAGCGGCTGGCACATCGAAGACGAAGCACGTAGTGGTGGCATGCCCCACCAGCCTCGCAGATGCGCTGCTCTGCGTCGAAACGAACTGACTTCGGATCGGTGTCCATCGACATCTCCAACATGGTGTGCACGAAACGCGCCTTTTGCTCTATGAACGCGAGCGAAAATTACTGGGATTTGCCGATGGCCGCGGCAACGTGTTGACCGGCAGACACAGCGCTGCGGTAAGAAGCGCCAAGCTCATATGGCACAGGTAGAGCGCGTTGAAGTCGGCACGTTGCAAACTGGCACCACCGAGCAGCAGCACCGTCAGTGCGACTCCCACGACCGAACCGATTTGCCGTATCGCCTGATTGATTGCGCCACCCACTGCGTAATGGTCCGAGGGTAGGCGGCTGACGGCGGCGCCCGACAACGACGGCAATACCATCCCCACAGCCACGCCGCTGAGCAGCATGCCTGGCAGCCACTGCGTGAGATAGGCGGGTTCAACTCCGGGCACGAGCAAGAACCACACTGCACTGGTCGCGTAAAGCAGGCTGCCCGCCACCAACAATGGGCGGTGGCCATGCCGACTCGCGATTCGACCTGACAGGGTGGCCACCGGAGTCACCAGCAGCGGCCCTGGCGTGATGGCAAGCCCTGCCAATGGCAGCGAGTAGTGCCAGATCGAATTCATGTAGAAAAAGAAGGCGAAGAACATCATCGAAAACGCAATGCCGAAACTCAACGTTGCGAGATTGACGTAACGGTAAGTCGGGTTGCGAAACAACCCCAAATCCACCAGCGGTGCGGTAGCAACGCGAGCCCAGGCCACAAATCCGGCGATGCTCATGAGCCCGATGCCGGCAATACCGAGCAGTTCATGACGTGACCAGCCTGGCGATTCCGATTGCACAATGGATAGTGCCAAAGCGCCCGTCCCGACGGTCAGCAGGCCCATCCCGAACAGATCAAGCGGGCGGTTGCTGGTGTGCTGTTTTGTCTCGGTGAGAAGCGTCGCGCCGCGCCACATGGCGGCCAGGCCTAAAGGCACGTTCAGGTAAAAGGCCCACTGCCAGCCGATCGATGCGATGACGAATGCCCCAAGGCTTGGCCCCACTGCAGCAGCCAGAGCACCAACCGCCCCCCATAGACTGATCGCCACCGCGCGCTTGCTGATTGGAAACGCCGCCAGCACGAGTGACAGAGATGAGGGCGTTAGCAACGCAGCGCCGATGGCCTGAAGCACGCGTGCTGCAACGAGCCACCCTACGTTGACAGCCAAACCGCACGCAACCGACGCCGCCAGAAACAGCCCTACGCCGGCCAGAAATACCTTTTTGCGCCCATGCTTATCCGCCAACCCGCCAGACGGAATGAGCGTTGCAGCATAGGCGACGGTGTAGGCATTGAGCACCCAGGAAAGGTCCGCCGCAGTGGCTTGAGGAAACCCTGCGCGTAAGGCACTGAAGGCGGCGAACAGCATCGTGCCGTCCATCGAGACAAGGAACACCGCCACGCTGGCGACCCAGAACACCGGCCAAGGTGATGCGGTGTTGATCTGTGCATTGGGCAAAGCCGGAGCAATCGTGGCAGAGGCCCCGGTTGCTGATCTGTCTGGATTCATCATGGGGCTCTTCCGATGATGTGTGCGTCGGATCTGTTTCGGGTAACGCGCCTCAGGAGAGCCCGAACGTCTTCCGCAGACTTGCATCGACCGGGCCTGCCGGCATGAAACGGCGCAGCTTGCTCAGAAGGGATGCCTCGCCTTTGGGTGTACGGCGCATCTTCCACGCACCTAGGGCGGCATCGACGACCGTGCTCGCGACACCATCGGGTTCCGGTGCTTTTTGGACACTTTTTTGAATCGCCTGCGAAACGACGCTGCGCTCGTCGTCGTAGGCAGATACCTTGGAAACCGCATGGGGGGCATTGATATCCAGGCTGGTCTTGGTAAATGAGGGTTCGACAAGCACGACACGGATGCCGAACTTGCGCACCTCGTGGTCCAGCGTCTCGGACATCCCCTCCACGGCGTGTTTGGACGCCGAATAGAGGCCCATGTACGGCGCCGGCAGAAAGCCGAGCACCGAGCTGATGTTGATGATTCTTCCCGAACGTTGCGCGCGCATGTGCGGCAATGCGGCTTGTGTGGTGCGCAAGATGCCAAACACGTTGGTGTCGAACAGCGCCTGCGCTTCGGCGATCGACGTTTCTTCGGTCGCGCCGAGCAGCGTCACGCCGGCACTATTGACCAGCACATCGATGCGCTTGGCCTGTGCGATGAGGGTCTGGATTCCCTGCTGAACCGACGCTTGATCGCGGATATCCATCTCGACCAGTTCAACGCCCGGTATCGGCTGAGCTTTTGCGAGGTTGCGCACGGTGCCGAATACCCGGCAGCCCCGCAACGCAAACTTCGCTGCGGTGGCACGGCCGATGCCCGAAGACACACCGGTAATGAGGACAACTTTGGAGTTGGACATGGCAGTTTCTTTCTGTATGGGTGAATTGGAGCGGCGGTAAATCGGTTGTTGCGATGAGCCACGCTGGATGCGCAGCCTCATTCGCGGGGGGACTATTTGCTTGCAACGGCGGTCGATTCGTCAGGCTGCCAGCCGCCGCCCAGCGCCTTGAATGCCGCGACGGCAGCGCGCGCCGATTCCGTTTGCGCCTGGGCGCGCGCGTCTGATGCACGCAACAGGCTTTCGTCGGCTTGCAGGACTTCAATCAGGCTGACGACGCCTTTCTGGTAAGCGGCAAACGAAGCGTTTCGGGCGCGGCCAAGCGAATCCACGCCTTGCGTGAGCACGGCCGCTTGCTCCTCGCGCTTGACCAGGGCAGAGAAGGCGTCTTCCACGTCTTCCGTGGCGCGCAGCACGGCGAGCCGGTACGCGGCGAGCATCTCCGCCTCTTGCCCCTTGGCCTGATCGATTTGCGCATTAATACGGCCGAAGTCGAACAGGCGCCAGCGCAGGCCGAGCACGCCGGCAAATTGACTGGCGCCGCTGCCGAATAGACTGCCGGCTCCCACGGATGTGGCGCTGCCGAGCAGGCCGCTGAGCGAGAACTTCGGGTAGTACTCGGCAATGGCGACGCCAATGCGCGCGTTGGAAGCGGCTAGGCGGCGCTCGGCGACGATGAGGTCGGGGCGGCGCCTCAGCAGTTCGCCGGGGGATCCGATAATTGCAACCTGCGGGGCGGCCGGGATGTCGCCGCCTTCTGCCAGTTCGGCCCGGTGCGTGCCCGGCAGCGAGCCGAGCATCACGTCCAGCGCGTTCATCGCCGCATCGAGGCCCGCCTCAAGCTGTGGGATGGAAGCGCGAACCTGAGCGAGTGCGCCTTCGGCCTGCCTGACTTGAAGCTCGGCCGCCAGTCCCTTGCCGTACAGCAGGTTGACGGTGGAGAGCAATTCCTCTTGCGTCTGTACCTGATGGCGGGCCACCTTCAGGCGCGTCTGCAAGCCGCGGATGGTGATGTAGATATCGGCAGTCTGTGCGGCCACGACCAGCCGTGTGGCGACTGCGCCGGCTTGGGAGGCCTGGTAGTCGGCAAGTGCCGCCTCGCGGCCACGGCGTAGGCCGCCGAATACGTCCAACTCCCAGCTTGCGTTGACATCGGCCTCAAAAGCGTTGCCGTAGCGGTCGAAGCCGGGCCTCGAATTCAAGACGCGGCCCAAAGGGGTTTCGACGGACTGGTACGCACGCGCGGCCTGGCCCGTGACATTGCCGGAGGGCAGCAACGCGGCATTGGCAGCGCCAAGGCCCGCACGCGCTTGCGTGACGCGGGCGAATGCCTGTGCGAGGTCCAGGTTCTGTTCCAGCGAGAGCAGCACGAACCGCGTGAGTTGCGGATCGCCAAAGCCGGCCCACCATGCGGAGAGATCGGCTGCAGCATTGGCGGTGCGCTGCTCGACCGCCGTCTGGCCCTGGAGTCGTTGTGGAACCGGCACATCGGGCTTCACATAATCGGGGCCGACGGCACAACCGGTTGCCAGGCTGGCAACGAAAAGGGCCGCAAGGGAGCGTTTTGGCAACATGGGGTTTTTCCATCGGATTTTTAGTGACTATAGTACAAAATGGTCACAAGTTGTTCAACTATCGCGACTCGCGTAAGCTGGAGCCCATGAAGACCACCCCTTACCCCGTTCCCGTCCGCGGCCCGGCGGACCATGACGTGCGAGACCAGATTGTTGCTGCCGCTACCGAGCACTTCAGCCGCTACGGCTACGAGAAGACCGCCGTTTCCGATCTGGCCAAGGCCATCGGTTTTTCCAAGGCCTATATCTACAAGTTCTTCGAGTCCAAGCAGGCCATTGGCGAGATGATTTGCGCCAACTGCCTGCGCGAGATTGAGGCCGACGTGAGTGCCGCCCTGGCAGAGGCCGATTCACCGCCCGAAAAGCTCCGGCGCATGTTCAAAGCCTTGACTGAGGCGAGCCTTCGGCTGTTTTCCCACGACCGCAAGCTGTACGAGATTGCGGCCTCGGCAGCGACTGAGCGCTGGCAAGCGGTAATCGCCTACGAAGAGCGCATTCAGAAGGTGCTGCGCGATGTGCTGCAGGAGGGCCGGGAGACCGGAGACTTCGAGCGCAAGACGCCGTTGGACGAGGCCACGACGGCTATCTACCTGGTCATGCGCCCGTACATGAATCCGTTGCTTTTGCAGTACAGCTTTGACTACACAGAAAGTGCGCCCGGGCTGCTCTCCAGCCTCGTGCTTCGGAGTCTTTCTCCCTGACGCGCAGATTTTTTCTTTGTGACCATTGACTAAATTGGTCACAAGAACCAGAATGAAGGCCCAGATCATCTCGTCGATGGGGCTTTCATGCTTTCGCGTCGCTTTGTTACCTCTACCGTTATTTGTGCGTTGCCGCTGGCGTTGAGCGCTTGCGGCGAAAAGGCCCCCGCCGATCCGCGTACCGAGGCGCCCCTGGTGCGTGCCGCGTTCGTTCAGCCAGTTGCTTCGGCATCGCGTTCATTCACGGGCGTCGTTGCTGCCAGGGTGCAGAGTGACCTCGGGTTCCGCGTGCCCGGCAAGGTGTTGGAACGGCTGGTGGATGCGGGGCAAACCGTCAAGCGCGGGCAGCCGCTTATGCGCATCGACCCGGTCGATCTGAAGCTCGCCGCGCACGCACAGCAAGAAGCCGTGAGCGCCGCGCGGGCACGCGCGCAACAGACGGCGGAAGACGAAGCCCGCTACCGCGATCTGCGCGGAACGGGCGCAATTTCCGCCTCGGCCTATGACCAGGCCAAGGCTGCGGCGGACGCGGCCAAAGCCCAGTTGAGCGCGGCGGAAGCGCAGGCTGATGTTGCGCGTAACGCCAGCCGCTACGCAGAGCTCCTTGCCGATGGCGACGGCGTGGTCGTGGAAACGCTGGCCGAGCCCGGCCAGGTCGTCAACGCGGGGCAGGCTGTTGTGCGCCTGGCACACGCCGGCCGCCGTGAAGCGGTTGTCCAGTTGCCGGAAACGTTGCGGCCGGCGATTGGCTCTGTCGCACAGGCCACGCTTTTCGGTGGGGAAAGCTCGGGCGTACCTGCCAAGCTGCGGCAGCTGTCAGATGCTGCCGATCGGCTTACCCGCACCTTCGACGCACGCTATGTGCTGGATGGGGAACTGGCCAATGCGCCGCTGGGCGCCACCGTGACGATCCAGATTCCCGATCGACCGGCCACTGCGCAAGGCGATCTGCAGGTGCCGCTGGGTGCCGTGTTCGATGCTGGCAAGGGCCCCGGCGTGTGGGTCATCCAGGGGGATCCGGCCAAGGTGTCGTGGCGATCCGTCACCATCGTGCGCCTCGGCGACGAAGGTGCTCGGGTTGCGGGCCAAGTCAAGCAAGGGGACCGGATCGTCGCGCTTGGCGCACAACTGCTGCGTGAAGGACAGCAAGTCCGTGTGGCAGGTCAGGGTGCCAGTACTGCCATCGCGGGGGTGCGCCTGTGAGCCAAGGTCGTTTCAACCTATCGGCGCTCGCCGTGCGCGAGCGCGCCGTCACTCTGTTCCTCATCTGCCTGATCTCTCTGGCGGGGCTCATTTCCTTCTTCAAGCTGGGCCGTGCGGAAGACCCGGCGTTTACGGTCAAGGTGATGACCATCATCACCGCGTGGCCGGGCGCGACCGCGCAGGAAATGCAAGACCAGGTCGCCGAGAAGATCGAGAAGCGCATACAGGAGCTGCGCTGGTATGACCGCACGGAAACGTACACCCGGCCGGGCCTGGCGTTCACCACGTTGACCCTGCTCGATAGCACGCCGCCATCGGAAGTCCAGGAGGAGTTCTATCAAGCGCGCAAGAAGGTCAGCGACGAGGTGGCCAACCTCCCGCCCGGCGTGATCGGGCCGATGGTCAATGACGAATATGCGGACGTGACCTTTGCGCTGTTTGCGCTCAAGGCGCAGGGCGAACCACAACGTGTGCTCGTGCGCGACGCGGAGACACTGCGCCAGCGATTACTGCACGTGCCCGGCGTGAAGAAGGTCAACATCATCGGCGAGCAGTCGGAGCGCATCTACGTCGAGTTTTCACATGACCGGTTGGCGACGCTCGGCGTGAGTCCGCAAGAGGTGTTTGCTGCGCTCAACAACCAGAATGCCCTGACGGCGGCCGGCTCGGTAGAAACGAAAGGGCCGCAGGTCTTCATCCGCCTGGACGGTGCGTTCGACGAGCTGCAGAAGATTCGCGATACGCCGGTTGTATCGCAGGGCCGCACGTTGAAGCTGTCGGACATTGCCACGGTCAAGCGCGGCTATGAAGATCCGGCCACGTTCATGGTGCGCAATGGTGGGCAGCCTGCCTTGCTGCTGGGCATCGTCATGCGCGAAGGCTGGAACGGGCTGGACCTTGGCAAGGCGCTCGACAAGGAGGTCGGCGCCATCAACGCCGACATGCCGCTCGGCATGAGCTTGACCAAGGTGACGGACCAGGCGGTCAACATCAGCGCTGCCGTCGATGAGTTCATGCTCAAGTTCTTCGCAGCGCTGCTGGTGGTCATGCTGGTGAGCTTCGTCAGCATGGGCTGGCGCGCGGGCCTAGTGGTGGCCGCGGCCGTGCCGTTGACACTGGCGGTGGTCTTCGTGGTGATGGCGGCCACAGGCAAGAACTTCGACCGCATCACGCTTGGATCTTTGATTCTGGCGCTGGGCTTGCTGGTGGATGACGCCATCATCGCCATCGAAATGATGGTGGTGAAGATGGAAGAGGGCTACAGCCGCGTCGCCGCTTCGGCCTATGCGTGGAGCCACACTGCGGCGCCCATGCTATCGGGCACGCTGGTGACCGCTGTCGGCTTCATGCCCAATGGTTTTGCGCGATCCACCGCGGGTGAATACACCAGCAACATGTTCTGGATCGTGGGCATTGCGCTGATTGCGTCCTGGGTTGTCGCGGTGGTGTTCACGCCTTACCTGGGTGTGAAGATGCTGCCCGACTTCAAGAAGGTCGAAGGCGGCCACGATGCGATTTACGACACGCCACGCTACAACCGCTTCCGTGCGCTGCTCGGGCGTGTGATTGCGCGCAAATGGCTGGTCGCGGGTTCGGTCGTCGGGCTCTTCGCCTTGGCCATCCTCGGCATGGCGGTGGTCAAGAAACAGTTCTTCCCGATCTCGGATCGACCCGAAGTACTGGTCGAAGTGCAGATGCCCTATGGCACGTCGATCAACCAGACCAGCGCAGCCACCGCAAAGCTGGAAGCTTGGCTCGCCAAACAGAAGGAAGCCCAGATCGTGACGTCGTATGTTGGCCAGGGTGCGCCGCGCTTCTATCTGGCAATGGGGCCGGAACTGCCGGATTCGTCGTTCGCCAAGATCGTGATCCGCACTGACAGCCAGGAAGAACGTGACGCATTGAAGCAGCGCCTGCGCCAGGCCATTGCCGACGGTCTTGCCCCCGAGGCGCGCGTGCGTGTTACCCAGCTCGTGTTCGGTCCGTATTCTCCGTTCCCGGTTGCCTACCGCGTGACCGGCCCGGATGCGGAGACGTTGCGCCGCATCGCGGCCGATGTCCGGCAAGTCATGGACGCCAGCCCGATGATGCGCACGGTCAATACCGATTGGGGAATGCGTGTACCTACGCTGCACTTCACCTTGCAGCAGGACCGCTTGCAGGCCGTGGGGCTGACCTCCAGCGCCGTCGCGCAACAACTGCAATTCCTGCTCAACGGCATTCCTGTGACGGCGGTGCGCGAGGACATCCGCACCGTGCAGGTGACCGCGCGCTCGGCCGGCGACATCCGACTTGATCCGGCCAAGATTGGCGACTTCACACTGGCTGGCGCCAACGGGCAGCGCGTTCCGCTCTCGCAGGTGGGCAAGATCGATGTGCGCATGGAAGAGCCCATCATCCGCCGGCGCGATCGCATGCCGACCATCACGGTGCGAGGCGATATTGCCGATGGCCTGCAACCGCCCGACGTGTCGACAGCCCTCAGCAAGCAGCTTCAGCCGATCATCGAGAAACTGCCCAGCGGATACCGCATTGAACAAGCGGGTTCCATCGAAGAATCGGGCAAAGCGACGAAGGCCATGCTGCCGCTGTTCCCGATCATGCTGGCAGTTACCCTGCTGATTCTCATCTTCCAGGTGCGGTCCATCCCGGCGATGGTCATGGTGTTCCTGACCAGCCCCCTCGGCCTGATTGGTGTCGTACCCACCTTGATTCTGTTCGGGCAGCCGTTCGGCATCAACGCGCTGGTCGGCCTAATTGCGCTGTCGGGCATCTTGATGCGCAACACGCTGATCCTGATCGGGCAGATTCAGCACAACAAAGAGGAAGGGTTGGATCCGTTCACAGCCGTTGTGGAAGCCACCGTCCAGCGTGCGCGTCCAGTGATTCTTACCGCATTGGCAGCCATCCTGGCCTTCATTCCGCTGACCCATTCGGTGTTCTGGGGCGCGCTGGCTTACACGCTCATCGGTGGGACGTTCGCCGGGACGATCTTGACCCTGGTGTTTTTGCCGGCCATGTACTCCATCTGGTTCCGGATCCGGCCCAACAACGCGGCTG
Organism: Ralstonia nicotianae; assembly: GCF_018243235.1. NCBI lineage: Bacteria > Pseudomonadati > Pseudomonadota > Betaproteobacteria > Burkholderiales > Burkholderiaceae > Ralstonia > Ralstonia nicotianae. The sequence continues at coordinate 2,663,449 of NZ_CP046674.1, read as the reverse complement.
ATGCCCAGCGCGATCGGCAGGAGCAAGTGCAGCCCACCGGACAACTGGTGCCCGAGTAATGCCGACTGGCGAGGGCATGTGCCCGCCACATTGCCCTTGATTTCAATCCACTTGCATTAAAGCGTCTTCTTGACGAGACGGGAGATGGAGTGCGTGGCCTCCACCCAAGGCGTGCTGCTGTGCGAGAGGCCATATAAATCATGGTGGGGAGACAAACGATGAAGGTAAAGCCAATTCTTCTGGGTGCCTTGAGCCTGTTTTTATGACACGGCCTGGGCTCAGTTAAACGTCATTCTTTATGGTGTTGCAGATAATAGGAATCGATATGAAATCCTCTCATTTCAAACGGAATACTACGTCTGTTTTCGCGGCGACCGCGTTGATGCTGATGGCGGCATTTCCCACGAGTAATGCTATTGCCAGAACAGTAGGGCAGCAGTCGTTCGTCACTCCCTTCAATGGCTCTCCGATACGCGCAAACGCTTGGAAAGCGGCCTGGGGCGCCGCCTGGAATCTCTGTCGAGCTCAATACCCAACAACGCGTTCGGTCAATATGACCGCCTATCGATATTCTGAGCAGAACCCCCAAGCGCCCAGTTTCTACACCATCCAGACTACCTGGGAATGCCGTGATACACCTTGAACCCACGGGCTGGCAGGACGCGCTCTAAACGAATCCCGGCAATCCCTCCGGCGCGCCGACTCCACCAAATTTTAGATTGGCACGCCGCTTTCACTTTCTTTCTCTATCTTCGATGCGTGCATTTCTTAGCCATACCCTGATGCTTGCCCTCTCAATCGGGGCAGCATCTGGTACGAGCCGAGCCACGCGGCTCCGACACGATGCTCCCCGTGCCGCCGGCCATCGACACCGAGGCTGCGTCCGCACATCCGCCGACGGTCTTCCGATTGGGTATCCGGGAAGCATTGCAAGGGGCACTGGCGCGCGCCGTCATCGTTCAGACCCAGCAGTTGGATTTGCAGCAGCAACGCGACCAAACCGAGCAGGCCAGCCATGAGTTTTTGCCGCAGACTGTCTTGTCGAGCCAACTTGAGCGCGATAGCGCTTCCGTCGTAGACGTGCCTACCACGCACAGTACGGCAACATCGGGCAATGTGATTTCCACGTGGAAGCTACGCTCGGGTACGCAGCTTTCGTTGTCGGAGGGGCGCCGGTACAACCGTTTGGCCAGGGTGCGCTAGCTTCGTCCTGGGCGCCAGTCTAAACACCAGCAACCGCATTACGTCGATCTCGCTGTCGCAGCCGCTCTTGCGCGGCTCGGGCAGCACTTATAACGAGCGCTGGGCAGCCCTCGCGCTGGAGAGCGCGCATAAGGGCTTCCTGCGGACCCAGCGCGACGTGGTGTTAAGCGGCGTGATGGCGTACTTCTCGCTGGAGCAGGCCAAGCAGAACGTCGCGCTTGCGCAGGCGTCGTTGAAGCGGGCGAACGAAGCCAAGGCGATCAACGAAGCACTGCTGGCGGCCGGACGCATCGCCCGGATTGCCCTGCTGCAGAGCGATGCCGATGTGGCGCAGGCTGACTTGACTTTGACGCAGTCCGAACAGGCCGAGAGCGTCGCCCGCCGTCAACTGCTGCGCGCGATCGGCAGGTACGACCTGGACGCCGACCGCACAGACATGACACTCACGGATTCCTTTACCTCCTACCTATCGCCGGCAACGCAAAACGAAGGTCTGACTATTCGGGACGCGCTTGCCAAGCGCATCGATCTGCAGCTTGCGAGAGACACGGTGATAGCAAACCAGTTCAACGTGATCGCGGCGGAAGACGGCATGCGCAACCAGCTGGATCTGTACGCACGGCTGAATCGGACGAGCGATAACACTACTGGCACGGCCACCCGCCAGATCAACCGAGCGGTCGGCCTGAGCTTTTCCATGCCACTGGACAAGTCCCAGACGCTGCCCGGGTCGGCCTGAAGAAGGCCGAACTGTCGCTGGCGGATCTGGAGCGTACCGCGCGCACCGAGGTAAGCGATGCGCTGAAGAATATCGACTTTGCCTTTCTTCAGCACCGGATGGCTCAGCGTACGACTGAGCTGGCGCAGCAACAGCTTGCAGGCGAGATCGAGAAAGCGCGCTCTGCGCCGTAGCACCGCGACGGATCTGTCGTTTGCTCAGGACAGGCTCAACCAGGCGATGTCTCAGGAGGTCCAGGCACGCTTTGCCATCTTCGCCGCGCAGCTTAAGCTGCAGCGAGCGGGTCAGCGGGACCGTGCTGGAACAATGGGATGTAGAGTCGCTCGCCCAGGACCACCAGGCGGGCAATTTCGCCCGCCGCGCCAACTGTCAGAATGGTCATGGAATTACCCTTCGAAACAGTTCAGGCGCGGTTGTTCATCCGCTCGAACATTGCTTCGCCCAACTGGCGTGTTTGGGCCGAAACTCCGACCAGGATCTCGTCCTTGTCTGCCTCGAGTTGTGCGAGGGCCTCGGTAGCGAATTCGTCCGCAGTGATTATCATGCGGTTGGCCGTCCCGGCGCTGCGCGTGTTGCCGCCCAGGCTCGTATCGACGATCGGTGGGGCGACCTCGATTACGCGGATGCCGGTTGCCTTCAACTGATGTCGCAGGCTGAGCGTGAAGGAGTGGATCGCGGCCTTTGTGGCGCAGTAGACCGGCACATCGGCCATCGGCGAGAAGGCCAGTCCCGAGCTGACGTTAATGATATAGGCCTTATCCTGCCGCCTGAGCGTGGGCAGCAGCTCGGCGATCAGGTGGATTGGGGCCGTGAAGTTGATCGCCACCTCCTGATCCAGGCTCTCCATCGACGGATTGGAGGTGAAGTCGTGCTGTGCCTGAATGCCGGCATTGTTGATGACCATATTGAGGGCAGGGTGCTCCGCCTTCAGCCATTCAACCATTTCGCGGCGGCTGAGCGTGTCGGCGACGTCGCAGACGCGCGTCACTAGCGCCGGCACTTCATCCTTCGCCTTCTGGAGAGCGACCTCGTTGCGGCCGCAGACGATCACCTGATTTTCTTCGGAGAGTCGTTTGGCAAGTGCGAGGCCAATGCCGGTCGCGCCGCCAGTGATGAGGATTGTATTGGCTGTGAGTTTCATGGTCGTACGTCCTTCTATTTCAAGAAGAAGGCGCGCCGACGATGAAATGGGGTAATCACGGACACACCTTCGCTACCGGCAAGCCGGGCTGGGTGTCGCGGATACCCCGAGGGGAGAAGTTGCCGTTCAGTTGAACGACGACCGGGCTACCATCCGGTCAGCACTCTTTCGACACACGACTTCTACCAAGCTTTTTGGCGGAGCACAAGAGACAGTGATTCCAATCCTCTTAGAGCCCGTTTGGAAATTCAAGGATGAGCGATTCTGCGCAGTAACAAGCCACTCATCGCGATATGAATCATGGCTTCCGATACGTCTGCCCGCTGTTCGTAGTCGCGTACGAGTCGGCGCCAGCGAACCATCCACCCAAAGGTGCGCTCGACCACCCAGCGGCGCGGCAGAACGGCCAAGCCCGTTTGCTGCTCGTGCCGGCGCACCACCTCAGCCACGAAGTCGAGGGTCGATGCCTTGTCCATCAGCGCTGTGCGGTCATACGCACCGTCAGCGAACAGGTGTTTTATGCCTGGCCAGCGCTTCTTCACCGCTTCCAGCACCGCCAGCGCACCCGTGCTATCGGCAATGTCCGTCGGTGTCAGGTTCACCATCAGCAGCCGTCCATCCGTGTCCACCGCGATATGCCGCTTGCTCCCGACGATTTTCTTGGCCGCGTCATAGCCACGCTTGTCGGCCGAGGGCGCTTTGACTGTCTGGCTGTCGATGACGCCCGCACTTGGGCACGGCTGCCGCCCAGCCAACTCCCGGTCCAACATCAGCACCACGTCGTGCAGCGTGCGGAACAGCAAGCGGCGCATGAGCCGACGAAACCACCAATACACGGTTTGCCAAGGCGGGAAGTCGTGCGGCAGCATGCGCCAACCGCAGCCCGCTCGCACCAGATAGCGCAAGGCGTTGACCACCTCCCTCAAGTCGCACTCCCGACGCCGGCCTCGCACGGCCGCGCGTGGCAGCAGCGGCTGCACAGCGGCCCATTCGATATCCGTCAGGTCGCTCGGGTAACGCTTGGTCTTCCGAGCCAGCTTCGCCTCACGCTCTCGATCTTCTTTTTTCCACATCCCGCATTTACATCACAACCGCGGGGAATTTTCAAACGGGCTCTGAGCCTGATAGGGGTGATCGGCCGCATCGTTGAATCGGTCGGTGGCTACGTCAACGCCCATCCGCGGCTGCGGACGCTGATGGCCAAGCCTCGGTATCCGGTGTTGCCCTGGAACTGGGCGGCCGAGGTTCCTGACCGGACGCTGCCCATTGACGTGGTCAAGACGCTGAACCTGCGCTGGCAGGAAAAGCCCACCTTCAACGCGGTGTACGTCTGCGGCGAGCGCCAGGGCGTCACCGGGCACGTGGTGCGCGCCGGCTCGGCGGGCGATCTGGTCGCGCCGACGATGGTCGATGCGCTGATCACCCACGCCGATGCCGCCCGTGAGCGGGGCCGCTCGATCCTGGCCGACGTGGGGCGGCAGGCCAGGGTGACCTTGGAGTTGCCGATGCTGAACACGCTCGGCCTGCTCGATCCTGGTCTGATGCTTGCGGTGGGCGAGGGCGGCTCGACCTGGCATGGCCTGGTGCGTGCCACCAGCATCGGCGCCGAATGGACGGAATCCCTAAGCGTGCGCCAGACCATCGAGGTCGAGCGCCATTACTTGTAGCCGTCCCTGATGCCCAGGGATTCCATTGCATTCGGCGTTGATTGGAACGCTGATGCGGCGTCAGATTTTGATCGTGTCCTCTTCGCCGGGATGGCGCATGAACCCAATCGGAGCCTGGCGCCGCAACGGACTCTGAGGCAAGCGTCCTTCAGCAGGGATCAATTCCGACGATGGTTCCGTGCGTACGCTTCCCAGTCGAACGGGGGCGCGTTGTCCGGAATCCATGGGCTGAGGTTGCTGAAAAAGCCTGCTCCCGGTGAGGCCGGCTGTTCGGGGGTAGGTGGATAGTGCGCGGGTGGCTGCGAGGCGCTATAGCCATACACCGGTGGTGCATTGTCGGGAATCCACGGAGAGACGTTGTGGAAGAAATCCGCAGGTGGAGGAGACCACTGTTCGCGGGCAGGCGAATGCTGCGTGGAGCCGTGTCGCGCCTCCCAATTCACCGGCGGCGCATTCTCTGGAATCCATGGTTGGAGATTGTGGAAGAAGTCCGCCGGCGGCGAGGAAGCCGCTGTGGGCGAGGAGGGAGCGGAGTGTTCCGGCGAAGACGGCCACGAGTCGTCAGAGGTGGCTTCACGTACCGTTACGGCCCGCTTGGGCAATGCCTGCCGCATGCTTTCGGGCGCGGATGTTTTGCGCCGCTCGCGCGAAGAACTGGACGATCCATCCGACTGGTGGGTCGGGTTCAATTTATGGGCGATGCTACTGAGCTTGCTGCTAATACGTTTCATGTAGTTATTTTGGCTATTGCCAGGGGAGTTGTGATTAAAAATCATTTCTTGGGACGGCAATAAAAAGTATCCATGAACATTGGATTGGAATTTAATTTTGGCGAAGAGATGTGTTTGTTTACGAACGCCCCTGATTGCCTTGTTTTATGCACCATAATTGGGATGTCCGAGTAATTTTGGATTCGCGGCTAGTGGTGTAGCTCTTTCCTGCGATCAGAGGTCGCAGCGACTCTTTGCTCGAAATTTGGTTCCGAGAAAGACTAAATTTTTAGTTTTGTTTTAAGTATCTATTGAATTCATTGGGCAGCCTATTGCACTGGTTCAGTAGAGAGAAAGGTGATATGGGCCAGTGCAATGTCCCTTTCATGACCCAGGAGAAGACAAGTGCCTAATCTGTGGCGGCAGTTCGAGGACTTGCTGCCGGATGCCCCCTTACTGGTCGGCGCGGTGGTGACCCGTCACAACGACGGCACGGTCACCGTCCAACTGCTGGGTGGCGGGCTTGTGCGCGTTACAGGCGCCGGAGAGCCCGGTGACCGCCTGTTCGTGCGCGGTAGCGAGGTCGTTGGTCCCGCACCGACGCTGCCGACCGTGGACATCGAAATCTGAATCCCCTTTCCCTTTTGCAACTGGAACCCGCCCTTGAGGCGGGTTTCGTCTTTTTGGAGCACATCAATGAACGTACCGATGGTGGCCGATGGCATGGTGACCATGCCGCGCGCCGAATTCGAGGAACTGCTGGAGCGGGTCGCCGAGAGCGGCGTGCGTGCGGCGCTGGCCGAAGTGGGCCTGGAGGGCGAGAACGCCGCGAACGATATCCGCGAGCTGCGAGGCTTGCTGGACGCCTTCAACGAGGCCAAGCGCACCGCCTGGCAGACCATGGTCCGGATGATCACGACCGGCCTGGTGCTGGCGCTGGTGGCCGGGGCGATCATCAAGTTCGAGCTGTTCAAGGGGGCGCGATGATCGAGACGCTCTTGGGCGGCCTGCTGGGCGGGACTTTCCGTCTGGCCCCTTGACTCCTGAAGTGGCTCGACCGCAAGGGCGAGCGCGGCCACGAGCTGGCGATGCAGGACAAGGCGCTGGAGTTCGAGAAGCTGCGTGGCGCGCAGCGCATGGCCGAGATCGGTGCGAGCGCCGATGCCGCGTGGAACACAGGCGCCATCGAGGCGCTGCGCGACTCCATCACGGCGCAGGGCGAGAAGACGGGAGTACGTTGGGCTGACGCATTGTCGACGACCGTCAGGCCTGTCGTGACCTATCTATTCGTCCTGATGTACACGGGCGTGAAGCTCTCGACCTTCGGCGGCTCGGCGCAAGCCGGTGTGGGCTTCGGCCCGGCGTTGCTGGCCGCCTGGTCGGAAGCAGATCAGGCGTTGCTGGCAGGCATCTTGAACTTCTGGTTCATCTCGAGAGTGTGGGAGCGGCGCGGTGGTCAGGCATAAGGGACGCCAGAGGCGACCACTGGCCGAGCGCTTCTGGGAAAACGTCGACAAGCGAGGGCCGGACGAGTGTTGGCCGTGGATCGGCTCCATCGACACACGAGGCTACGGAAGCATTGGCGCAGACGGCGGCAAGCCCCTGATGCGCGCGCACCGCGTTGCCTATGAACTTTGCGTTGCCCCGATACCTGACGGGATGGTGGCTTGCCACCGATGCGACAACCGCGCCTGCGTCAATCCAGGGCACATCTTTATCGCTACCCAGCGAGAAAATATTCTGGACATGGTGCGCAAAGGCCGTCGCCAGTGGCCCAAGGGCGAACACCATCCCAAAGCCAAGCTGAGGGCCTCGGAGGTCTTGGCGATTCGCGAGGATCCACGCCCACCTCGGCTCATCTGTGCGCAGTACGGCATCGGCAGAACCACGCTGTACCAGATCAAACGCCGTGAAACCTGGGGGTGCTTGGCGTGACCAACATCCCACTACCGGCCATCGAACTGGCCAAGCATTTCGAGGGATTTCATAGGGTGGCGAGGGTCGACCCCACCCGGGCTCAGCCGTATGTCTGTCCTGCCGGGTTTTGGACAGTTGGCTACGGTCACCTCTGTGATCCGACGCACCCGCCCATCACGCAGGCCCAGGCCGAAGTCTATCTGGCGGCGGATCTCGTGACAGCGCTCAACGCGACGCTGCGCTACTGCCCCGTGCTTGCCGCCGAGCCCCAGGGCCGGCTCGCCGCCATTGTGGACTTCACCTTCAACCTGGGGGCGGGGCGGTTGCAGACTTCGACCTTGCGGCGGCGGGTCAACCAGCGCGACTGGTCCGCTGCTGCAAGCGAGCTGCGCCGCTGGGTCTATGGTGGCGGCAAGGTGCTGCCGGGGCTCGCCGCACGTCGCGAGGCAGAAGTGGCTTTATTGCGATTGAACTGAGGTGACGCTTGGCTTCTGTGTTGAACAGCGCGTTCATGTCATCACACCAACCACACCGGAGTACAAGATGTCCAAGTCGATGCGATTCAAAACCCCTGTGATCGATGACGTGCTGTCCAGCAACGTAGACGTCATGCTGCAGGAGCGACTGCTCGACCTCTTTGAATACGCTATGCGGTCCGTAGCCGTGACCCTGGCACGCGCAGCGCAATTTGAGACCAGCGATTTCGCAAACACGGCGGTGAGCGGCTGCGACGGCTTCACGCTGGCTATCCGGCAAATCTTCCCCGGCAAGCGCGATGCATGGCTCGGCGTCTTCGAGAGCGGGGAGCAGCAGCTTGAAGTGATTGGGCACCTCGAATAAGCGCCAATGTGGCCGGGTGGACCGGCCACTGATCCATTCGGATGCCGAGCGCTACAGCATCTTCTGAATGTCGCTCAATGCGTCATCCAGTTCGAGTTTGAGCGGCACCAGCAGGCAGTGCAGGCATCGACATTCCCAAGCACGGTCGCTCCACAAGTCGAGCAACTGCAGGATGCCGATGAGGCCAGTACTGACATTGAGCAGACGCGCGCACGCGTCTTCGGTCGTTGTGTAGATCAGTGTGCCGGTCGTCTCCAACTGGCGCAGCGTCGCCGCGCTGGTGCGCACGGTGCGTTTGCTGCTGTGCTCCGGCATCAACCGATGTACCAGCTCGCACAACTGCGCCAGCGCAAGGGTCTGTGGGGAACGTTTCTGCTCACGCATGCATCGCCTCCGTTTGCTCAACGGGGGCAGAAAAGGCTCGGCCAGCGCCACAAAGCACAAGGCTCGGTAAGCACGGATGAATGGTGGTGGAGAAGCTGATGGGAAGAACTGGTTGCTCAGGACGAGCACGAACGTTAGCCATTGAGGCCTCCTGTTGTTGAAGGCCCGCCGCTCATTGTCACGTGAAGGACGGGCCAGACAGCGGGGGTGACAACCGGCCAACAGGATACCGGCCAGCCCGAAGGCTGCCCCGCCCGGCCCGCGATGCACATTGTAAGCGCGCATGCTTGCTGCGGATAGGACGCCGGCCGGTCGCCGCGCGTTGTTCGGGGTATCACTCCCGGTCACCGTCGTTCGATGACGGCGACAGTCTTGGGGAACCCCGGAATAGAGTCAAGGTGAACGCACCAGGCGGGAAGCGGCGGTGCAGCAAGCGATTACCGTCGCAGACAAGAGCGTGCTGTATAGCCGCGACTGGTGGCGGTTCGGGGTCAGACTTCGACCACCTCGTAGCGGCGCTTGCGCCGGGTCTCGTCCCGAGTGATGCGCGACAGGTAGTAGCATTGCGCGCACCAGTGGCCGGCGATAATGCTCCGGGGAGTGGTATGCCAGCGATGTCCGCTCTGTAAGCTACTCGCCTGATTCGCTACGCACCCGCTCCCTTACCTGGCACTACCCTTTGACTCCATTTGTTGGCATCTCGGCGAGGATGGGTTCGTGGCGGGCAATCAAGACGACGGCCACTGTGAGCTTGGCCATTCGTGATGCATTTGATGCGTGACATCTGCATGTTCAAACCACGCTTCACCTATCCCCACGGCGCGAACGTCTTTGGCTGGACAGCATCTGCCGGCGCCTGTAGTGATCGAACCAACCAGCAAGCTTGGGCAGCGCGAGCGTGTCGGCCGGGATCAGCTTGCTGATCTGATGGATTAAGAATTCATAAGATCAGATGTCCATTCTTTTCATTCCTATTTCATCGAATTTCACGATTTCGAGGGATGCCCTTCACATTGTGATTCGCTATGATCCTCCCCAAGTCTAAATAGGGGTGCCTACGGCCGGCAGACCGGCCGCCACGAAGCCACCCCGTACAACAAGACGTTCGGGGAGTTTCATCGATGCGCCAGCCGGTCACGGCCCGCGCACGCGCTGCGTTGGAGCAGCCGTGTGCCATTGCACAACAACACTGCGATCGCGCAGGTACCGCAGACACCGCCAGCCGGCACGACCGCGCCAGGCGCTCGTTCGTGGCACGGTCCATTGCTGCCGCCGTTGCGCTTATCAGCTGGCTCGGCCCGGTGCAGGTCTCCTGGCAGGCGGCCCGGCAGAGCGCCGCCACGATTGCACTGCACGGCACAACCGTCGATAGCCCATTCACATCGTGGCGCACCACAGGCCGCCTGCTGGTGCGCTGGGGCCTGCGGCAAGCGCAGGCTGGCGCCATCACCGATCCCACCGCGCCGATCCGCTTCACGCCCACCCTCACGCAGACCACGGGGCAGGGCGGGGGCGTACCGGTTGTGAACGTCACGACGCCGAACCCGAGCGGCCTGTCGTACAACCTGCTGCGCTCGCTGACGGTCGATGGCATCGGCCTGATCCTGAACAACAGCCTGGCCGGCGGCGGCACGCTCCTGGGCGGCAACGTCGGCGGTAACGCGAACCTGGCCACGTCGGGCCCGGCCTCGACCATCCTGACGCAGGTCACGGGCACCGATCCGATCCGCATCAACGGCACGGTGGAGGTGTTCGGCACGCCGGCCAGCGTGATCTTTTCCGCGCCAGCGGGCATCTATACGCAGGGCGCGGGGTTTACGAACACGCCACGGGTGACGCTGTCCAGCGGTACACCGCAGTTTCTGAACGGCAGCGGCGCAAACGTTTCATTCGACCAGGCCACCGCGGTGGGCTTCCTGGTCAATAGCGGGCGCATCCAGATCGACCCGGCGGCGGGCTCCACGGCCGGTGCGGGGATCGAGGGCACGGTCGGGGCGATCAACCTGATCGGCCAGACGGTGGGCGTCAATGCGCCGCTGTATGCGGGCAATCAGATCAACGTGATCGCGGGGAACCAGCAGGTCGTGCCGGTGGCGACGGGCACGGGCCGGGCGGGTTCCGACTGGCAGGTGAGCGGCGCGGGCGCCAATGCGGCGGCCAACAGCGCGAGCGCGCAGAACGGCCTGGCGATCGACGCGACGGCGTTCGGCGCGATGACGGCGGGGCAGATCAAGCTGATCTCGACGGCGCAGGGGCTGGGCGTGCGCGCCGCCGGCGACCTGGCGGCCAATACCAGCAACGTCAATATCGATGCCAATGGCGATGTCAGCGTCGGCAATGTGTACGGGCAGCAGACCGCCGGCATTACGACGACGGGGTCGGTGAGCACGAGCGGCGCCGTCCGAGCGCAGCAGGACGTGACGATCGGGGCGGGCGGCGACGTGACGCTTGGCGGTGCAGCGCAGGCGGGCAACAACGTGACGGTGAGCGCGGGCGGCAATGTTGCCGGATCGGGCGATCTGGCTGCGGCCAAGGCGCTGAACGTGAGCGCGGGCAAGAGCGTCAACCTGGGCGGCAACCTGAACGCGGCCAACATTGCCGTGACGGCGCAGGGTACGGGCGGTACGGGCGATCTCACGCTGGGTGGGAACGTGTCGTCTCCGAACACCATCCAGCTGAACGCGGCGCGCGACGCTTCCATTGCTGGTCCGCTGACCACGGGCGGCGATCTGCGATTGACGGCCGGCCGCGACATCGCGATCGGCGGCGCGGTGCAGAGCACGGGGGCATCGGTACTCGGCGCGGCCCGCGATCTCCATGTCGCCGGTACCGGTTCCGTCACGGCGGGCGCGACGACAACCGCGACGGCTGGCCGCAACCTGGGTGTGGACGGGACGGTTTCCTCCCGCGGCGATATCCGGCTCGATGCCATGGACGGTCAGGTGGCATCCACGGGGTCGCTCATTTCCGGTGGCGGCATCACGGCTACGGCCGGCGGTGCCAATGGGGACATCGCTCTGGGCGGCAAGGTCTCGGCGCCCGGCTCCGTGACGTTGGCCGCTGCGCGCAATGCGACGGTTGGCGGGCAGCTCGTGACCGGGACTGATTTGACGATCGGGGCCAAGCAGGATGTTGCCGTCACGGGGGCGGTCCAGAGCGTGGGCGCGACGACGCTCACGGGTGGCCGGGACATCGGCATCGCGAGCACCGGCGCCGTCACGGCGGGAACCACGACAACGGCGGCCGCCGGCCGTCATCTCCTCCTCTTGGGCAGTACGGCCTCGGGTGGCGACACCCAGCTGACCGCGACGGGGGTGCTGGCGACTGCGGGTACCGTGCTTGCGGGCGGTAACGTCAGTGCGAGCGGGCAGGGCGGTGTCGCCCTGGGCGGCACGGTGTATGCCACGCGGGGGGTGACGGCGCAATCGGGCGGTGGCGCCATCGGCGTTACCGGCAGTGTCATCGCTCACGGCGGTAGCGCCGTGTTGACCGGGACGGATGTGACCGTCTCCGGCACGACGCAGTCCAGTGGGGATACGGCGCTGACCGCGACCCAGGGAAGCGTGGCCGTCGACGGTCAATCCGCTGCGGTGGGCAACCTGAACATCTCCGCCGCGCAGGACATTGCCGGTCAAGGCACCACCACCAGCGTCGGCAGCACCACCCTTGCCGCGGGCCGCGATATTGCCCGCACGGGGGGCAGCCAGGCGGTGGGCAATCTGACCGCGACGGCCGGGAACCGTCTTGCCATGGCGGCACTGCCTGTTGTCGGCGGGGATGCCACCCTGAGCGGGGCGAGCGTCGCGCTGGGGGCCACCGGCAAGAGCAGCCAGATCAAGGGCACGCTCACCGCCACCGGGGCGCAAGGTGTCACGACGGCCGGCACCATCAACGCGGGGTCGGCGAAGCTGACCGGCGGTGCGGTCAACAATATTGGCACCGTCACGGCGTCGAACACGTTGACCGTCACCGGTTCCACCATCACCAACAGCGGCACGCTGGGCGGTGCGACGACCAGCGTGCACGGTACGGATGTGGCCAATGCCGGCCTGATCGGCGGCCAGACGGTCAGCGTCACGGCGGACAACACGCTCAGCAACCAGAACGGCACGCTGCTCGGTACCAAGTCGCTGGCCGTGGCCGCCAACACGCTGACGAGCAACCGCAACGGCGTGATGTTCGCCGGCAGCCCGTCCGGCACTACGGCTGGGCAAGGCGACCTGAGCGCCACGGTGTCCGGCGGGAACGGCAGCTTCAATAACGCCGGTGGCCAAATCCTGGCCGGCAACAACGCCACGATCAACCTGCGGAACCAGACTGTTGACGGCGCGAACCTCGGCACCATCAACGCCAACGGGGCGCTGACTTACAACGTCGGCGCTGTCGCCAACACCGGCGCATGGACCGTGGGCGGCAAGACCGCGACCATCAACGCGGCCAACGGCATCGCCAACACTGGCTCGATCCAGCACGCGGGCGATTTGACGCTGAGCACGCACGGTGCGGTGACCAACAACGGGCAGATCATCGCTGGCAACGACCTGGCGGTCGTGGGCGACAGCATCAACAACGCAGCCGGCGCGACGCTGCACGCCGATCATGACCTGTCTGTCACGGGTGCCACCACCAACCGGGGCACGGTCGAAGCGCTCAATGACGTCAAGATTGCCGGGGCCGGCTATGACAATGCTGGCGCGCTGACCCAGGCCAACCGCGACATCAACGTCAACGTGTCGGGCAGCGTGCTGAACCAGGGCGGCACGATCGGCGCGGGGCGCGATGTGAATCTGTCCGCAGGTCAGATCATCAACGATGCGACCGCGTCGGGTGGTGCCAGCACGACCGTGGTGACGGGGCAGGAGGTCAACCCGACGTACCTGTCGCGGATCGTGATCGGACAGAAGCAGGTGCTGATCTCGGTCGGGGGGACGGCAGACGATGGCCCCCAATACAGCCCATTCTATTTCCCGATCACGATCGGCGATCTGAAGCCTAGCGCCAGTGGCGTGATCTCGGCCTATCAGGCGATTGATATCTACACACCCAGCACTGGCGGAGGCGATAACGGTGCGTCCCCCCAATCGATGGAACTGTGGCATTTTGGCGAGCCGCCCTCCACGACGGGGGCTGCACCGGCCGGCAAGATGGCACCGCTCATCACGCTGCCGACCGTCACCCGTACGGAAACGACCACGCAGGATGGGGTCGCCGGCGTCATCCAGGCTGGCCGCAACTTGGCGGTAACAGCCTCCACCCTGTCCAACAACGGCGGGCGGATCAGTGCAGCTGGCAATCTGAGCATGACGGTCGGCACGCTGAACAATGGCACCTCGGCGGGCGCGACCAAGACCATCACTGAGTCGATCGATCAGGCGACGCTGAATGCCTTCATGCGGCAACTGGCGACCCAGCTCGGCTGGAACGCCTTCTACACGGGGCCGCTGGCCGTGCTCAGTGAAGGGTGTGGGTACCGCGATTGCAATCCGACCCAGGGACTGATTCAGCCGCATTGGATCTGGTTGAACTACACCTCCGACGGTACCGGCAGTGTGAACGGCTTCACCGCCACGCCGCCCGCCGCGCAGACGACTTTCCAGCAGGCCGCAGGCAAGCAAGGCGTCATCGCCGCCGGCGGCAACATCGACCTGACGCGGGTCGGCACGCTGAACAACGGCGGGCAGATCGCCGCCGCCGGCAACGTCGCGCTGGGTGGGTCGGTCAACAATGTCGGCCAACAGCTGGTCAATCGCACGACACTGCCCGGCTGCGTCGGGAATCCCGCAACGTGTACCAACTCGGTCTCCAACGGCTTCTTTGGCGCTGCTGCCGCCGGGCCGTGGGACAGCCCGACGTACGACGTCATCGATCCCAAGCAGCAGGTCGCCAGCATCGTGGCGGGCGGCACGCTGACCGCCAACGCCGCCCAACTGACCAATCAGACCGGCACCATCACCGCGGCCGGGAATGTCCTGATCACGGCGCCCACTGTCACCAACACGGGCGGCACGATCCAATCGAAGGCCGGTTCGGTCACGATCAATGCCGCCAATGGCCTGGTCAACCAGGCCGCACCGACGACCACGGTTCACCAGAGCCACGGCTCGGATGTCGGGCCATGCGGCAAGAGCGGCAGCGGCAACTGCGATACCGCTACGCAGACCGCCACCGGTGACGCCGGCATGATCCTCGCCGCAGTCGACTTGACCGTCAACGCCGGTTCGGTGCGCAACAACGGCGGCGCCATGGTGGCCGGCGGCAACAACACCATCACCACGGGCAGCTTTGATAACAGCCCGGTCTTCCTGCGCCAGTACTACCACTGGATGTTCCTGGACCAGGACAGCAACGCGAGCGATCGCTGGGGCTGCGACTCGGCGGGCGACATCTCCGGTTGCCAGCGGGCCTTTGGCGGCAACCTTCGCAATGGCACCAACGCCAATGCCGAGAACGCGCCCACCATCGGCGCGCTGAACTCATACGTGAGCGGCGGCAACCTGACCATCCGCTCGGGCGGCGCCATCGTCAACAGCGGCAACATCGAGGGCACGGCGATCTCGCTCTCGGGCGCGACGATCACCAACGGCATCACCAACCCGTCGATCCAGACGCCACCGCCCACCAGCGGCCGGCAGGTGGTGAGCCTGGGCCCGATCGGTACCGCCAATGCGCAGTTGCCGGTGACGGGGACGCCGGACACCTTCAGCGGTCCGACCACGGTTGTGCAGCAGGGCGTGCCGAACCCGTCCAACCCAGGCACGGCGAATGGGCGCTGGCAGTTCAACCCCGTCGTCGTGACGACCCAGAGCGGTGGCGCGGTGGCATGGCATTTCAATACGCCGCTCGATGGCGCGGCGATGAGCGCGCCGACGGCGTCCGGCTCCACGGCGCAATACCTGTCGAATAGCCCCGCCACGGCAGTGCTGGGCGGCGTCGGCCCGCAGACGCTGATCAACGCGCTGCCGGCCGACCTGCGCCCCGGCAGCACACCGTTCTACTACGACCCGCAAGCCGAGAACCAGCGCCTGGACCAGGCCGCCCTTGCGCAGACCGGCCGCACGAGCTTCATCAACGGCCTGACGTACGACAGCCAGACCCACCTGACGGTGGACGACCAGCAGAAGCTGATCCTGTACCAGAACGCCGTCGACTACGCGAAGGCGCACAACATCCAGTTGGGCCAGGCCCTGACGCCGGGCCAGCTGGCCGCGCTGGACAAGCCGATGCTGTGGTACGTGACGCAGCAGGTGCCGGACCCGAACTGCCTGAGCGGCGCATGCCCGATGGTGAGCGCGCTGGTGCCGCAGGTGTACCTGCCGCAGGGCTACAGCGGGATCGAGCCGGGCGGCAGCATCGTCGCGAGCAAGTCGCTTGAGCTGCTGGCCGACAGCCCGATCCGCAATACCGGCACGCTGGGTTCGTACGGCACGCTGACGAGCAACACCACCATCATCAACGAGCAGCGCGCGGCGGAGATGACGGCGGCGTGGCAGCCGATCGAGGACGGCTGGGCGCGCACGACGGGGCAGCAAGGGCAGGCCAATAGCGGGTTCGTGTTTGCGGCCAACGCGGCGGGCATCGCTGGGCAGATCCAGAACATCAATGGTGTCGTTGCGCAGTTGAATGCGGACGGCACGATGAGCGCGGCGGAGGCTGCGCGGGTGGCTGCGGCGGTTCAGGCTGGTATGCAGGCGGTGACGAGCACGCACACGGACACCTTTGTGCGCTCGGAAGGCTGGTTCGGACAACTGTTCGCCGGCGTGGTGATGGTGGCCATCGGGATCATGACGGGCGGCGCGGCGATGGCCGCGTATGCCGGGGTGGGCGCGACCCTGACCGTGGGCCAGGCCATGGCTCAGGCGGCGATTAGTTCGATGACAACCAATGCCATGCAGCAGACGAGCAGCGGCATGGGTTTCAGCTTCGGGGCGTTGGTCAAGGCGGGGGCTACGTCGGCACTGACGGCGGGTCTCACACAAGGAATCACGGTTGGTGCAGATGGCACGCTGGGGACGGTGGACAGCCTGAGCTCGGTGGCGTCGGATCGGAGCATTGCGGCGCTGTCGGGCACGAAGGCCGTTGGTGACGGCTTGACGCAGGCTAGCGCTGCGACTGGCACGTTGGGCCAGCAATTGGCTGCGCTGGCGCTGGATGCCAGCATCAAGGCGGGTGTCAACACCGCGATCAACGGCGGCAGTTTCCTGACGAATCTGCGTGATAGCGCTGTGAACGATTTGGCGGCGATAGCAGCGTACGGCATTGGGAATCTCAACGCGAACGGCACGCTGGTGGGGCCTGCGTACTATGCAGCGCACGCGTTGCTGGGCTGCGCCAGTTCTGCGGCACTGGGCACCGGGTGCGGTGGTGGTGCGATTGGTGGAGTGACCAGTGCCTTGCTGGCGCCGGACATCATCAAAGCGATCGATCCGACGGGGGCGCCGCTGGACGCGGGTCAGCAGGCCATGCTGGCTGCCTTTGCAGGACTGGCAGGCGGTGGCATGGCTGGCGTGCTGGGGCAGAACGTCCAGGGCGGAATGGCGGCGGCTCAGAACGAAGCGCTGAACAACTCGGGAAATCACGCCGAGGATGCGGCCAAAAAGGGCGGCTTGCTGAATCAATCTTGGGATGCCGTAGTCGACTGGGCGAAATGGACCTATAGCGATCCGATTGGTGATACCGAGCGAGGGCTTCGGCATTTCCTTTCGGTCGGGCAGCAGAATGGGCGTGATGCGCAGACGGATCCGAATCGCCAATTTGATCCCGATGGCGGCGGATCGAATACCGGGCGTCCGAGTGCACCTGCAGTCGTGGTTGCCTTCGGCGCGATACTGTGTTTACTGTCCGGAGGGACGGCCTGCGGCATGATGATGGTGCCCGTACCGGCACCATCGGGGCCGCCTCCGGGCAATGCAATTCTGTCGAGTAGCAGTGATAGTGGTGGTAGCGGGACCAGCCGCAACGCGGGTGGCTCGGGCCCAGATCGTGGGAGTGCCACAAATACATCTGCAACGTCTGAAGGTGCAGCCAACGCGGCCAGCTACCAAGGTTTGAAGAGTCAACTTGCGAATCAGAACCTAGCCGAAATTGCTGCGCAGGATCCGAGGTTAGCCGCCGCAGTGAATGGGAGCGGGACAAGCAACGTGAACTTTTCGATCGGGAGTGGAACAGTTGCGGAGGCTAACAAACTCGGGAAGATTTGGGTTGGTGATGGCGCAAAACTGACGAGCGACGGATCGGGGTTGGTCAGCGCAGATGGAACTCGCGTTTACCGTTTCCCTACGCAAAAGACATCATCTTATGCAACAACAGGTACGCAGGCGAACTTCGAAACCTACAATGTCAATTCGGTGACGGGGCAACGTATGAAAATTGGTAACGGTCACCTCAATGTGACCAACTAAGGAGTGAGGGATGCATGCAGTTGTAAAAAGCATTGCCAGTGATGAGGCTAATCTTGACGGGTTCAGGCCAGATGACACGGTTTGCTTTTCATTGAATGTTCGCATCCGAATTGGGGTCGACGGGGCCCCAGGGGCAGACGATTTTGAGTTGTGCGTGTGCACTCCGGAATGGCTTCGTCAGACGATATGGGAGCCCCGCTGGGGGCGCCACATGCTGATTGTTCGAGAGTACGATAGGTCAGTCATTGAGAAATACATCCACGATTACGTGGTGGAATGCGCGGGTGCTGACTGGAATGCCATCGCAAGCAAGCTCGCGCGAGTTTTTTCGTGGGAGTTTGAGGACTATCAGGGTTGACGTCGTGCGCTCTGTAACGTTGGTACCCCCCAATTATCGCTACACAGGAACGGTTCGCGGGACTGAGTTGTGAATCAGGAACGCCGGTATCGTTAACGGATCAGTCTCCTGCGAAAAGTCTCGGTTCTGCGGACCTTGATGTTGTCGTGCAAAAAGACAACCTAATTGCCCAGAAATATCATGGGAAATGAAAAAGCCTACTGTAACAGGCGCTGCTGCTACCGCAGCGTTCCAGTCGCCTATTGACGAGGATACGGTTGCACATGTAAGGCGCTAGTTCACACAGCGCGAGTCCTAGTGGAAATAGTCTGACTTGGGAGTGGGCGGATTCATCCGGTATTTCGAGTCAATTCGCTGCCACAACTTGGCGATCTTGCTTCATTAAAGGTGAGAGATGCGGAGCCAGAAATTTCCATTTGGAGATGCCCGCCAGGGGATTTGGAGCAAACTCAAGTTTCGGTTTTGCGAACAATGAGGTTCGATGTCGTGGTGGCGTTTAAACATGATATCTATGAAGTTTGCCGCGAGGTTGCGGCTGAATTCTCGGGGTGGAGATTTTCATCTGGCCAGTTAAGCTATGTTGCTAGGGAGCGTCTGCATAAAACTGCGCGTGATGTGGTTGCAAGCGGATACCTAGCCAGCGAGTAAGTAGTCCATGAGAAAAATTGTACGCGAGGGCTTAAGCGCCATGTTGAGCAAGAGTTGGATTACCCAAAGGCTGAGACAGCGAGTGGAGGCACTCGTGAGGCACAGTGAAAAAAGCCAATAGTAACTAGACGTGCCAAGCATCACTTGTAGCTTCGAGTGAATGTGCAGTGGGATGGCGTATCGCCATCCTTGATAGTTCTTTAAAAATCTAGCTTTCCCATTTGTATGGGGCACCCGTTGACATGAGCGATAACGCTTCATTAACGGTCTGACCTACGACAGCCAGACCCATTGACGGTGGATGGTCAGCAAAAGCTGATCCTGTACCAGAGCGCCGTCGACTACGCGAAGGTGTACAACCTCCAGTTGGGTCAGGCGCTGACGCCGGAGCAGTTGGCCGCGCTGTAATACGTGGTCCAGGGCGACAACATGGCGCCCTGCGGCAACAACACCATCACCACGGGCAGCTTTGATAACAGCCCGGTCTTCCTGCGCCAGTACTACCACTGGATGTTCCTGGACCAGGACAGCAACGCGAGCGATCGCTGGGGCTGCGACTCGGCGGGCGACATCTCCGGTTGCCAGCGGGCCTTTGGCGGCAACCTTCGCAATGGCACCAACGCCAATGCCGAGAACGCGCCCACCATCGGCGCGCTGAACTCATACGTGAGCGGCGGCAACCTGACCATCCGCTCGGGCGGCGCCATCGTCAACAGCGGCAACATCGAGGGCACGGCGATCTCGCTCTCGGGCGCGACGATCACCAACGGCATCACCAACCCGTCGATCCAGACGCCACCGCCCACCAGCGGCCGGCAGGTGGTGAGCCTGGGCCCGATCGGTACCGCCAATGCGCAGTTGCCGGTGACGGGGACGCCGGACACCTTCAGCGGTCCGACCACGGTTGTGCAGCAGGGCGTGCCGAACCCGTCCAACCCGGGCACCGCGAATGGGCGCTGGCAGTTCAACCCCGTCGTCGTGACGACCCAGAGCGGTGGCGCGGTGGCATGGCATTTCAATACGCCGCTCGATGGCGCGGCGATGAGCGCGCCGACGGCGTCCGGCTCCACGGCGCAATACCTGTCGAACAGCCCCGCCACGGCAGTGCTGGGCGGCGTCGGCCCGCAGACGCTGATCAACGCGCTGCCGGCCGACCTGCGCCCCGGCAGCACACCGTTCTACTACGACCCGCAAGCCGAGAACCAGCGCCTGGACCAGGCCGCCCTCGCGCAGACCGGCCGCACGAGCTTCATCAACGGCCTGACGTACGACAGCCAGACCCACCTGACGGCGGACGATCAGCAAAAGCTGATCCTGTACCAGAACGCCGTCGACTACGCGAAGGCGCACAACATCCAGTTGGGCCAGGCCCTGACGCCGGGCCAGCTGGCCGCGCTGGACAAGCCGATGCTGTGGTACGTGACGCAGCAGGTGCCAGACCCGAACTGCCTGAGCGGCGCATGCCCGATGGTGAGCGCGCTGGTGCCGCAGGTGTACCTGCCGCAGGGCTACAGCGGCATCGAGCCGGGCGGCAGCATCGTCGCGAGCAAGTCGCTGGAGCTGCTGGCGGACAACCCGATCCGCAACACGGGCACGCTGGGCTCGTACGGCACGCTGAAGACCAACACCACGATCGTCAACGAGCAGCGCGCGGCGGAGATGACGGCGGCGTGGCAGCCGATCGAGGACGGTTGGGCGCGGACGACGGGGCAGCAGGGGCAGGCCAACAGCGGGTTCGTGTTTGCGGCCAACGCGGCGGGCATTGCGGGGCAGATCCGGAACATCAACGGTGTCGTTGCGCAGTTGAATGCGGACGGCACGATGAGCGCGGCGGAGGCTGCACGGGTGGCGGCGGCCGTGCAGGCGGGTATGCAGGCTGTCACGAGCACGCATACCGACACCTTTGTGCGGTCGGAGAGTTGGTTCGGGCAACTGTTCGCCGGCGTGGTGATGGTGGCCATTGGGATCATGACGGGCGGCGCGGCGATGGCCGCGTATGCCGGGGTGGGCGCGACCCTGACCGTGGGTCAAGCCATGGCCCAGGCGGCGGTTGCGTCGATGACGACCAACACGATGCAACAGGCGAGCAGCGGCCAGGGCTTCAGCTTTGGCGCGCTGGTCAAGGCAGGCGCCACGTCGGCGCTGACGGCGGGGATTACGCAGGGGATCACGCTCAATGCGAATGGCACGCTTGGGACGGTGGATAGCCTGAACTCGGTGGCATCCGATCGGAGCCTTGCGGCGTTGTCGGGTGCCAAGAACGTCGGCAACGGTCTGACGCAGGCGGCGGCTTCAAGCGGCACGCTGGGCGAGCAATTGACCGCGCTGACGTTGGGCATCGGCATCAAGGCCGGTGTGACCACGGCCATCAACGGCGGCAGCTTTGGCCGGGCATTGACCAATACCGCCGCCAGCGATATCGGGGCGGTCGCGGCCAACGTACTCGGCACGCTGACTCCGGGGATCGGCGAAGTCAATGCCTCGCCGAACAGTGTCGTCGGCAACATCCTCGGGCACGTTGCACTGGGCTGCGCCACTTCGTCGATGCAGGGGACGGGTTGCGCGGGCGGCGCAGCGGGCGGTCTGGCGGGATCGGTGGTGGCGCCGCTGGTGGGCATGGGCCTCTATGCGGGCACGTCGGGCACGAACAGTGCCATCGATGCGGCGACGGTGGCGATTGGCGCGATGGCGGGCGGGGCGATTGCGCATGCGATCGGTGGCGACACCACGGCCGGGGCGTCGACGGCGCAGAACGCGGCCATGAACAACTGGCTGGAGCACCGTCGGCCCAACATGATGGTCTACTCGGAGCAGGAGCGTCGGGATAACGCAGCGGCGGCTTGTAAGAATGATCCCACGCAGTGCGATGCTGCCAACCGCTGGGATGTCGTGTCGAAGCAGCGCAATGCCGAATTGCAGGCCGCGTGCGCCAACCTGAGTTCCGACACCTGCCGTAGCGCGATGGCGACGGCGCAGGCGGCGGGCAACTACATCGTGTTTGCCGGCGGCAAGGTCTACGCGTACGGCAAGGAGGATCCTGTCGCCCGTTCGTTGGACCCCAGTCCGGCGGCGAAAACGCTGGACACGATGGTGGGAAGTCCGCTGGCAGGGATATTTGGGGGCATTCCGTATTTCAAGTCCAATGCGGACCCGGCTGCCGGTTACTACTTCGCTCAGTATGGGATGGCGCTGGAAGGGATCGGCGCGGGGGTGCTGGGCCTGCCGACGGGGCCGTTGGCTGGGCCTGGGTGGCGGGCGACGTTGGAGTCGCCGAATACGCTTTATGTTGGGTCGGGGGCGGGTAGTGCCTTCCCGACTTGGACCAATGTGGCGGGGCCGTATTCTGCTGTTGGCCAAGGCGGGGGAACTGCTACAACAGTTCGGCCTGGGCCGGGCTATACAGCACAAGATGTGTTGCCTCGCCCTGTGGCGCAGACATTTTCGGGGTCGGGTCAGGTGCCTGGCACTATAGCCCCGAATAGCGTAGGCGAGTCGGCGGCCGGTACCAACCAGCCTGCGATTACGCTCTATGGGTTTCGTGGCGCAGGCTCCACACAGGACCTTCTGGCGGCGGATGCTCCCCATCCCTACGTAGTCACGGGCCACGTTGGATATTCGTTCGATGGTGGACAGCAAATCTTTGGCTTTGGCCCCAAGGTGCCAGTGGGCATGTCTGTGTACGATGCCGTTCAGTCGCTTCGCAATGGAGCGAACTATCCAGGCATCATTACTGACGATACGGCGCTCTTCAGGTCAGTTGCAGAGAACCCTGCGGTAGGTCGTGGCGGAGTACCACAGGTGGTGATTCAGCAGAAAATTCCTGTCTCACAAGCTGATTTTGACGCAATCAAGGCTGCTCACGATGTGGTCGGGATCAACAACCCCATCAACAACGTGTCCTATGGCTTCCCTGGAAAAAATGTATGCACCTTCAACTGCGCTACTTTCCCCAGTAGTTTAGGGATACCAATTCCAGAGGCGTCAGGGAACATGCGGCTCTATTTCCCGGAGCTTGAGAAGCTGGGGCAACCGTGGGTACCGAAATGAGTAACGTAAAGAGTTTCTTGTCGGACAAAGTGGCGAACTGCGACTTGGTAATGGTGGAGATTGTGGGGTCGCCGCAGCCGCAATCCTTTCGGGCAAGAGTCGAGAGGGTATATGCAGCGCGTAAAGGGGTGGACGCCGGATTGCTTGGATCAGAGCTTGAGTTTGTTGGCGGTCCTGCGCATTGGGGGCAAGCATCACTTGCAGTGGGGGATACTGCGCTGGTCTTTCTCAAGTCAATCTCCGGCCGGCTGTACGAGGAAGCGTGGCATGGCCATATGGTTGTGGAGCAAATCGACGGTGATGCCTATGCGGTCTTCCAGCATCGGGAACTATGGTTGAGCCCGGATGTTCCAGCGTCACTTCGATATTGCTTACGACAAGACCCGAATCGTCCCTACGCTTCGGTAGTGCGCCTAGATGTTTTGGAGACTTACCTGCTGGCCTTGATAGAGCAGATGGATCACGGGGCCACGTGAGCCTCGATGCATGTGCGAAATTGATGAGATGGTGGGACTCCAGATGAGGAGACTCGCCCGGAGTGATTTGCATGAGTGAAAGCAAAATTGACCTGTCGCCCTTTTGCATGAGGGCGGGCGTTGTTGCATAAATCGAATTTGAAGACACAGGTCCACCTATGATCTTGAATTCAGGCGATACGGACGGAGTGCGGGCGAGCGAGAGCCGCCATGCGGTTGAGCACTCCCGCACGAATCGAAACCTCGGTTGCCTGGGAGTCAACTTTGCGCGCCCACAGGCACGGACCGGTGAGCGTCTTGAGCCGGTACATCAGGTTCTCCACCAGCGAGCGCCGGTGGTAGCCGCTAGCCTCCTTCCATTCGCACCTGCTGGTCTTGGCAATGGTGTCGATGGCAGCGTTGCGCCATGCCGCGCCGGGCGTGGCTTCAGGCCACGAACTTGCACCTTCGCGCGGTGGAATCGAGGGCCGCGCACCGCGCTTGGCAATCGCCGCATGACACTGCTTGCTGTCGTACGCGCCGTCCCCGCCGACGATGTCCACGGATATGTCGGGCGGCAATTGGTCGAGCAAGTCGGGCAGCACGTCAGCGTCGCCCACATCCTTGTGGGTCATCAGCGCCGCGCATATCTGGCCTGTTTTCGCGTCCATCGCAAGATGGACCTTGCGCCAGGTGCGACGCTTGGACCAGCCGTGCTTGCGCACCTTCCACTCACCTTCACCGAACACTTTGAATACTCGACTCACCACTGTAGCGCCAGACTTAGTCGAATTTGGAGCAGGCTTGTCTGCAGTTCAACGAAAAACCGTTGCGGGCGTAGCTGCGGAATGGGCTTGCCGCAAGAGTGGGGCTGTGAGCTTGCTTGGCGAGGACCGGTTGCAGCTTATGCTGCAATCCGCCCATACAGCTACACAGCAGGACCGGCAGACGCTTTCCGGTGAAGTGGAAGATTTCGATGAAAAGTACTTTGCTATCGTTGATAAGTACGATGGTCTAGATGAGGCAGGAGAGGCTTTGCTGTGGTTTGCGAAAGCAAGAGCTACAGCCTCATTGCTTTATTCGCTCGACTCAGAAGATCTTCTTAGTTTTTGCGAAGCGCTGTACGAGGCGCAGGCCGCGACTGATGATTTGGATGAATTGCGTGAATTGTGTCGTCAATAAGGGAGTTTTCTAGGAAATCGCTTCAGTTAAAATATTGGATTTTCCGTTGACTATATTTGGAACCAATGCCGTTGGTTCTTGTGGAATAAGGAACTTCACAGTAGTCCAGTTTTGCGGCCATCAACCATGTTGATCAAATAATGCTCTATGATCCTCTAAGAAAGCGGAAGGTAACGCAGGAAGGTGGACTTGATCGCCTTTTTCGAACTGAATTCGACGTGAAGCTTCCGATGGGAAATTTTGCGGCGTTTGATATCGAAGACGTCGTTTCCGCCTGGCTGGTTGGATTAAACAACGAGGTAACTGTCGTTATTCCACGTTCATTGGAGTGGTTAGATAGCGCTATCGAAAGCGGCGAGGAAAACCGGTTCGGTCCGCTGCCATGCATACATCGTGTGACACTTCACGCGGCTAAGGCGATGGGTATCTGGATGCGTGATAACAGGAATGACGAGCTCACATGGCTGATCGCGCAAACGGCCCAAGCTGAGTACATGCAAACCGGCTACGTCAAGGTTCTTGGTCCCGACAAGTTCGACTACGAACTGCAGCGCTTCGTACCACAAGAGGTGCATGGATTGCCATACAGTTCCAGCCAGATTGTCCGCGATGGCCTTCTGGATGACTTCATGGCTTTTGCTTTTCAGGCTGGGCAGTTCGAGCAAGGCATTGTGGAATACGAAAAACATCTCGTGCCAAAGGTGCCGTCCCTAAAGAAAGCACTGAAGCCGCGGGACTTCGCTTATGCGTTATGCCTACATCGTGCGGGGCGCCACATATTCGACGAGCCGGACTTGCTCAGTTCTGGGCGCAAGATGTTGCAAGCTCATCTGCAGGAAACGTGGTTGGGTCGTGGGCAGTACCTTCGGGCCGCTACTTGGCTAAAGATTGTGTATTGGCACCACGCCCCCTGAATGACGCCGCTGCAGACCGTGCTTAAAGCCTACGACGACATGCCAAAGGTTCCACGGCCTGATTTTGTGCCTGTTGTTTGACGCCTGATTCCGACGCCTGACAGAAGCGTTGTCGGGCGATCCAAAACTACAAAAGACAAATGCCTACGGCAGTAGGCGGGGGAAGTTTTGTGCAGTCACAACACCGTCCGGCCCAACTGGCCGCGCTCCTCGGCCTCTGCGCCGTCTTCATCCCACCGGTGGCCCATGCCGCCGGCATCGTCCCTGACGGCGGCACCGCCACGACAGTCACCACCGGCGCCAATGGCCGCCCCGTGGTCAACATCGTTCCCAGCACCGCAGGCGTCTCCCACAACACCTACACGTCATTCAACGTCGGCCCAGTCGGCGCCGACCTGAACAACGCCACCGTCCGCGCCCGTACCATCGTCAACCAGGTCACCAGCACCGACCCGTCCCTCATCCAGGGCAACATCGCCGTGCTCGGCCCGCGCGCCAACGTGATCATCGCCAACCCGAACGGCATCACGGTGGACGGCGGTTCGTTCACCAACACGGGCAACGTGGCGCTGACCACGGGCCAGGTGTCGTTCAACGACTTCACCACGGGCGCGGGCCAGCTGCAGCGCAACGTGGTGCTTAATACCGGCTCGGGCAGCATCAACATCGGCCTGGGCGGTCTGGCCGGGGCGATGCTGAACCTGGAGCTGATCGCCAAGCAGGTGCGCGTGGCGGGGGCGGTGCAGAACAGCTTCACCGATGCCAACAGCCGCGTGCGCATCGTCGCGGGCAACAGCCGGGCGGAGGTCGATACCAGCGTGTCGCCCACCGACAACCTGAACCCGTGGGTCACCTACAGCAGCACGGGGTCGGGCCGGCCGCTGGGGCTGGCGATCGATATCGCGTCGGGCGGGTCGCTCACGGGCGGGCGGATCGAGCTGCTGGTCACGGACCAGGGCGCGGGCGTGCGGCATGCCGGCGCGGCGTTTGCGACGGCCGGCGATTTCGTCATCAGCAGCACGGGTGACTTGCAACTGGGCGGCGGCAGCGGCAGCGCGGCCAATGATGTGCTGATCGGTTCGGCGGGGCTGTTGGGCAAGGGCGTGCTGTCGGCCGGTCGCAACCTCCAGGTGAGTGCGAACAAGGTGCATCTCGATGGCGCCGCGCTGTCGGCGGGCACGGCGTCGCAGGTCGGCAGCATCGTGATCGGCGCGTCGGGGCAGGTGCACACCGAGCCGGTCACGATCGACCACGGCACGCTGAGCGCGACGGGCGGCGTCGGCTTGTTCGATGGTGGACCCGGTGTGTCCATGACGGCGACGCAGCTGACGGCGGCCCAGAACGTGGTCGCGCAGGTCGGGTTCCTGTCGCTCGGTGCGGATGCGTCGGGCGCGAGCCGATGGACCTCGCAGCAGGGCACGGTGGCGATCACCGCGCCCGGTGCCGTGCAGGTGGCGGGCAGCAAGATCGACGGCACGGGCGGGACGACGGTGCAGGCCGGCTCCATCGCGCTCAGCGCGGTGAATGGCTCGGCGGCCACGGTGCAGTCCTCGGGCGGTGATGTGACGCTGGATGTGACGGGTGCCTACGCGCAGACCGACTCGAACGTCATCGCAGCAGGCAATGCGACGATCCACGGTGGCAGCGTCAACCTCGCGGCGTCAGCGCTGCCGGCGTCGGTGGCGGCCATGAGTGGCGGGGTGCTGATCCGGAGCGATGCGGATCTCGTCAACCTCGGCGGGCTGATCCAGGGCAAGGTGCGCAACGCCGGCCAGTCGGCCTCCGAAGGCGCGGTCACGCTGATTGCGGCTGGAGTCGTGCGCAACGATGCCACCGCGGGCACGCAGGGCATCGTCTTCGGTCAGGACGATGACGTGGTGGTGCGCGCCGGCGGCGACATCGTCAACCACCAGAGCCGCATCCTGTCGAACGCGAAGCTGACGCTGGCCGCGCAGGGCGATGTGTTCAACACGCTGGACAAGACCGCCGGTGCCAACGGCGAGCGGCCCGTGGCCTGGACCAGCAGCGGCACGCGCTGGCTGTTCCTGCGCAACCACAGCGCGGGGCTCGATGTGGACTACGGTTCCATTGCGCAGACGGGCCAGGTGTCGTATTTCGTGTCGCAGACGGGCACGGTGGTCAGCGGCCGCAATGTCAGAAACGTCGGCGGGCAGGTGCTTTCCAACGGCGGCGATATCGCCATCACGGCCGCCAACGTGTTCCATAACGAGGCGTTGCCGACGGGCTCGGCGCACTTCAGCCGCAGCTGCATGATCTTCTGCCGCAGTGAGGCGTCGAGCACGGTGTCGACCACGGGCGGTACGATCTCGGCGGCGGGCAACCTGTCCATCCGGGCCGGCACGCTGGCCGAGAACATCGGCGGGCAGGTGCTCTCCATCGGCAGCATGACCGTGACCGCGCCCAAGGTGCGCGCGGTCGGCATCACCGGCTACACCGCGCTGGCGCGCGAGCGCGGCTTTAAGGCATTCTTCGGCGATACGTGGGCGCGCCTGTATTCGGCCGACGTGGGCGGCAACTGGTTTGCCATTGGCGGCGCGCTGACGATCAACGGCCAGGGGCAGATCGAGGGCGGCAGTTTCGACGGGCAGACTGTCACCGCCAGCGATGGCATCGTGACGGTGCGGGCCAGGTCGCGGCAGCCGGTGTCGGTCGAGTCGCATGTCGGCTTGACGTCGTGGTTGTGGCAGTGAGGGGAAGCGCGATGGCATGGAAACCTCTCACGTTGGCGGCGGCGTTGCTGTCCGTGGCAACCGCCCACGCGCAGGTCCTGCCGTCCGCGCCACCGGGTCCGGTGCTCGAAGACCCGGCCCAGCGCGCCCTGCGCGAGCGCCAGGACACCGAGCGCCGCCGCGAGGCCACGCAGCCCGCGCCGCAGATTGCCGTCGCGCCGTCGGTGCCCGATGACGCCGCCGTCGATGCGGTGGTCGAGCCGGGCACGACCTTCGACATCCACCGCATCGAGCTGACCGGCAACACGGTGCTGGATGCCGACACCGTCGAACGTGTCACGCAGCCGTTCCTGAACCGTGCGCTCGGCACCAACCGCATCAACCTGCTGCTGCGCCGGCTGACCGAAGCGTTCGTCGCGCGCGGCTTTGTCACCACGCGCGCTTACCTGGCGCCGCAGAACCTCAAGGTGGGCGTGCTGACCATCGCCGTGGTGCCGGGCAAGGTCGAGGCGCTGCAGATCAACGGCAAGACGGTCCGTACCACGGTGCCCGATGCCAAACTGGCCGAAGGACCGCAGGCCGGCGGCTGGCTGACCGATGCCGGCACGGTGTGGTCGATGCCGGCGGTGGGCGACACGCTCAGGCTGTCCGATCTGGAGCAGGGCGTCGACCAGATCAACCGCCTGCGCCGCAACCAGGCCGAGGTGCAGATCCTGCCGGGCCAGGCGCCGGGCGGCTCCGTGATCGCGCTGGCCAACCAGCCGGGCGACCGCTTCCGCTTCAGCGCCGGCACCGACAACTACGGCAGCCGCGCCACCGGCACCACGCGCCTGCGCGCCGGCATCGACGCGGACAACGCGCTCGGCTTGCAGGAGGCCGTGTCGCTGTCGTACATCGGCACGCGCGACACCAACGCGACCATCGTCTCGGCGGCCGTGCCGTTCGGCTACAACACCTTCAGCTATACCGGCTCGCTGTCGGAGTACAACAGCCTGATCGGCGATACCGCGCTGCTCTATGGGCGCACGTTCGCGCATGCCTTCGGCTGGAACCGCGTGATCGAGCGCGACCCGGGCGGCCGCACCGCGTTCGACGTCACGCTCACGCACCGGCGCAGCGAGCGCGAGGTCAACAACCTGCTGTTCGAGCCGCAGAGCCTGTCGGTGCTGCGCGTGGCCGTCAACGGTCTGCGCAAGTTCGCCGTCGGCAACCAGGGCGGCTATGCGACCTGGGAGGCGGGGCTATCACGCGGCATGGACGCGCTCAATGCGAGTCACGACGCACCGGACATCACGCGCGATGAGGCGCACAGCCAGTTCTGGAAGCTGGACGGCAACGCCAGCACCCAGCTGCCGCTGCCCGCCATCGGCCGCGCCGCGCTGGCCTACCGTGGGCAGGTGTCGGCGCAGTGGTCGAACGTCGCGCTGTTCGGCTCGGAGCAGATCTTTGCCGGCGGCATGGGCTCGGTGCGCGGCTTCCGCGAGGGGCTGATCAGCGGCGATCGCGGCCTGACGCTGCGCAACGAAGTGGTGTGGGGCAACGTGCCCGTGCTGGCCGGCGTGCGCATCGAGCCCTATGTCTTCCTGGACGGCGGACAGACGCAGCTGGTGGCGAACCAGCACTGGCAGTACCTGGCCGGCACCGGCATGGGCGTGCGGCTGGCCGCGAATGCCGGCAAGCATGCCTTCACCAGCGAACTGCTGCTTGGGCGCGCGCTGGTGCAACCCGCGGAACTTGGCAGCAAGGCCACGGTCTTGCTGGCCACAATGAACTACTCGTTTTAGCGAGCAACCAAAATGAATCGTCCTACCCAATTCTTGAAGATCACCATCGCTGTTCTGTCGGCTGTAGCCGCCATGGCGGCGTCATCAGCCTACGCGGATGACCTGCCGCCGGGCGTCGTGGCCCTCGTCAACGGCACTCGCATCACGCAGGAACAACTCGACCGCGCCATCGCCCAGAGCGGCGCGCAGGCCAATCCGCAGGTCGCGCAGGCGCTCAAGCAGCAGTTGATCGCGCGCGAGCTGTTCCGCCAGCAGGCCGCCAAGAACCCGGCCTACGACAAGCTGCCGGCAGTCAAGCAGGCCATGCAGGAAGCGCACGACGCGGTCATCACCCAGGCCTGGCTGAAGGACAACATCAAGCCCGCGCCCATCACCGACGAGCAGGTCAAGGCGCGCTACGACGCCATCGTCGCCAGCCTGGGCGACAAGGAGTACAAGGCGCGCGTGATCCAGCTCGGCGACGATGTGACCGCCGCGCAGGTTCTGGCACAGCTCAAGCAGGGCGGCGACTTCGCCAAGCTGGCCCAGCAGTACAGCACGGCGCCCAACAAGGTGCGCGGCGGCGACATGGACTGGGTGAGCTTCAAGGTGCCGGTGGAAGAGGGCAAGACGCAGAACCTGCCGCTGCCGCTGGCGCGCGAGATCGCGGCACTGGGCACCGGCGCGACGAGCACCGCGCCGGTCGAAGTCGGCAGCCAGCGCTACATCGTCAAGGTGGAAGCCGCGCGGCCGACGCAGGTGCCGGGGTACGACACGGTCCGGCCGGCGATCCGGCAGGCGCTGGAAACGGCCGAGCTGGAGCGTGTGACGGTGCAGGTGGTGGGCGGGTTGTTGAAAGCAGCGAAGATTGTTCAATGACGAGCGGCATGCATGCATGCGTCGTGCAGCCACGCCGGAGATTGATCCGGGCCACTCAGGCACCTTTGTGGAGAAGCTGAAGGGAAAGCCGCGGGTGGCCAACTGCGAGGGAAATGCGAATGAGCGGTAATGTCAAGACAAGCGGGGCCAGGGGGCGACGACCGAGCACTGGGCAGGCATCCCGAAGGGAGTCGGCGTTGCCGCTACCGGAATCGTCCGATGACGCCCCATTGCCGACGGACGTTCCAAAGGACGCTGCCGAGGCACTGGTCTGCTTTCTGACTCAGCATGTCCGTGCACTGATGTCGCCCCACGCGGATCCTGTGCCGTCCTGTCCGCGATGCGGCGGCACGCAGATCCACAAGAAGGGATATGCGCCACTGCAGACGGGGCCACTTCCGACCTATCAGTGCGAGGGGTGCGACCACTACTTCAGTCGCTTGAGCGGCACGCCGCTTTCCGGGCATCGGATTCGACGCAGCGCTGAGGAGCTGATCACGATGCTGCCGCAAGCGATCGGCTGTCCGGAGGCGGCGCGTCGGCTCGGGGTGATGGAGCGGACCATTCGCAACACGGTCAGGATGTTTCGCCGTTGGGTGCTCGAATTGGATCCGAGTGGCCACCATGAGCGCCATATTCGGCTGGGAGGGCGTTTCACCGCGGTTCGGGATCAAGCGCCGCCGGTGGTTGATGAGCAGATCGCCTATGAGGATGTGGCGCTTACCGCGAAACTGCTCGAAGACTTTGAGACTATCCATTCCAACAAGCACTTTCCGATGCCGGACTGCCCGGCATGTGGTGCTGATCGTCTGGTGACAAAGGGCACTTTCAGCGGCTTTGCACGCTTCAAGTGCGCCTCGTGCGGCAAACAATTCAATCGGCGCACCGGGACGCCGTTCACACGCAACCGGAAGGTGTATGAGCGGCAGCGGGCATTGATTCGCTACCTCGGGCTACCGCTCTCGATCACGCAGCTGGCAGAGATCGTCGGTGGCGACCACGGCAACGTCGCCAGGCTGATACGTGAGTTCCGTGAGCGCTGTGATCAACTGGATCCAACCGGGCAGCTGTCCCATCGCATTCGGGCCGGCGCGCGTCCGGCGGAGGACACGCCATGCATACAGTGTGGGGCACGGCATGTGCGTTTCGATGTCCGGGGGATCACGCCTGGAAAATGCGCTGTTTGCGGCCGACTGATCTCCATGCGGCGCGCGATCATCGAACGCGATGGAGTACTGGAGGTCGGTCCGTGGCAATGGGCCGAGCAACTGCAGCAGGGCAATCAGTAGTCCATCCTGAACAACTCGTTGTCCCTGCTGCTCCGCCCTATGTCATCGCCAGACGGCCATCCATCCACTTCGGCGGACGCTTCACTAACGCCCTACGCTAAGATTTGGTCAGCGGTCACTATGAGGCGATGGTGCGGCTGGGGCTCAAACCGGCAGCGCCCATTTTGTTTTGTTCGGGCTGTCAGGACATGCGCCAAGTCACCTTCTTTGGCTACGCCCAGGGTTCGACGCACTTGCCGTACGAGAGACGGGTACGGAAGTTCCGCTGCCAAACCTGTCAGACCATCTTGAGCAGTGCGCCGGAAGCCGAACCATCGGAACGGTCCCGACGCTGACGAGGGTGACTGCGGTCATGCGTTGCACAGCACACAGAATGCACTGACGAAGGGCACTCTCATCGCAGGGAGGAGCGTGTTCTCGCCCATACCCGGGAGGCATGGGAAACCTGGACTATTGCGCAAACTGACGGACACCAGTTCAGAGATCAGACGCGAGTTCGGTCCCCGATTGCACCACCACCAGTTGCCGGAAGCCCAACCGTTCTCGGTTGGGCTTTCCTCTTGCCTGACGTCTTTTTGCCGGCATCAAAGCGGGTGCCCTCGCTTTATCCCTGTAGGCAGAGAAGCTGTGCGGACCTGATTGTGAGACGAAATGTGCCTAGGTTTGCTGATCAGAGGTGCATCGTTGTCATTCGCCATCAACGCTTGCCGATTCTGTGATGGCGTGCCGGCTCATGGAACAGCAGACTTTCATCCAGTGATTTTGTGATGAAGGACGGCTATCCATGAAACCCTTTACCCCTCTCGATCCAAGCAGCATGAGCGCCGAAGCGCGGGTCGCGGAAGTTGCGGCCACCCTCGCGCGGGCGCTTGTCCGGCTACGAGCGCAACCGAATCCCCACGACGTCAGAGAGAACCAAGAAGACCTTGGCTTCTCGCCGCCACAGCGCGTTCATTCAAACTCTGCTGTCCGAGTCCGCAAGGCCGCCCGGGTGGCAGCTGTCAAACAACAGCAAGGAGTTTGAATGACGACATCCACATCGCGACCTACCAAGTCCAGTATCGCCGCCCGCGTGGCGCGGCTGCCGGACACGCCATTTGCCGAGCTCAAAATACTGTGGTCGCAGCTATTCGATATACCCCTGCCAACCCACAACCGTAGCTACGTCGAGCGGCGCATCGCTTTCCGACTGCAGGAGCTGGAGATGGCTCAGAAGCAGCCGCAACTGCTGGCGAGCAACAAGATGCGCATCGATGCGTTGCTTGAGCAGATCAAGCCGGCGCAGAAGGCTGGGCGAGGGGAGCTCGTCCGGTTGGCACCGGGCACGGTGCTGACCCGGGACTTCATGGGCCAGACCCACTGCGTTGTGGCCATGCCGAATGGTGAGTTCGAATACAACGGCAAGCCCTACAGCAGCCTGACCGCGATCGCCTGCGAAATCGCGGGGACGCGCTGGTCGGGGCCGGCATTCTTCGGTCTGCGGGATGGTGCGAAGAAACAGCGCAAGGGGACCGGTGCATGAGCCTCGAAGCAAGCAGGAAGCGCCGGCGCTGCGCGGTCTACGCCCGTAAGTCCTCGGACGAGGGGCTCGATCAGGACTTCAACTCGATCGATGCGCAGCGTGACGCGGGTCATGCCTACATCGCCAGCCAGCGCGCCGAAGGCTGGATTCCGGTGGCGGACGACTACGACGATCCCGCGTACTCCGGCGGCAACATGGAGCGGCCGGGTCTGAAGCGCCTGCTGGCGGACATCGAGCGCGGCTTGGTCGATATCGTTGTGGTGTACAAGATCGACCGGCTGACCCGCAGCCTGGCGGACTTCTCGAAGATGGTCGAGGTGTTCGAACGCTACCACGTGTCTTTCGTGTCGGTCACCCAGCAGTTCAACACGACCACGTCGATGGGCCGGCTGATGCTGAACGTGCTGCTGTCCTTCGCGCAGTTCGAGCGCGAGGTGACGGGCGAACGTATCCGCGACAAGATCGCGGCGAGCAAGCGCAAGGGCATGTGGATGGGCGGCGTGCCTCCGCTGGGCTATGACGTGCTCCACCGTAAGCTGATTGTCAACGAGGCGGAGGCCACGGTGGTGCGCCGCCTGTTCGCCGAGTTTCCGCGCGCTGCGTCCACGACATTGTTCGTGCAGCGGCTGCGTCACGAAGGTGTGATGACCAAGTCGTGGGTCGCGCAGTCCGGCAAAGACCGGATGGGCAAGCTGATGGACAAGGGCGCGCTGTACAAGATTCTGAGCAATCCGGTCTACCTGGGCCAGATCCGACACAAGGAGATCAGCTACGCCGGCGAGCACGAGCCTATCGTGACGCAGGAGCAATGGGATGCCGTGCAGTCGGCGCTGACCAGCAAGCCCACCGGCGTGAGCCGCGGCCAGATCCGTACTGAACGTCCGGCGCTGCTCAAGGGACTGATTTGCACGGCAGACGGCCGGGCCATGACGCCGCATACAACCAAACGGCGTGGTGGGCGGTTGTATCGGTACTACTTGTCGACACGGGATGCCCAGGAGGGATACGGCGCGTCCGACGTCAAGATGCTGCCGGCGGGCGAGGTCGAGGAGGCCGTAGTGGCGCAGCTACGCGGCATCATGCGCGCGCCGGAAATGGTCGCCCGGGTTTGGCGGGAAGTGGCCAGAAGCAACGATACCCACGACATGACCGAAATGCAGGTGGCCGTGGCGCTGTCCCGAATCGACATCGTGTGGGAGAACCTGTTCCCGCTGGAGCAGCACCGAATCGTGCAACTGCTGGTCGAGCGTGTCGTCGTGTCGCCCCAGGAACTGCGGGTGCAGTTGCACCGCAACGGCATCGAGCATTTTGCGCTGGACGTGGTGCGTGCCGCCGGTGGGAAATCCGTGCCGGTCGCTGCAGGGGAGGCCCTGGCATGAGGCGCACGACGCTGGAATTTCCTGGGGAGCCGATGATGCTGCATACGGGCAACGGCGGTATCGAGGTGTCCATCCCGATTCGCGTGCGCCGCTACAGCGGCCGGCGGCAGGTGGTGGTGCCGCAGGGCATCGGTTCCACGCTCGGGGAAACGCGGGTGCCGACGGCCCTGCAGGTTGCGCTGGCCCGAGGTCATCGTTGGCTGAGGCAGATCGAAAGCGGGCAGGTGCGCAACATTGCCGAGGTTGCAACCCGGGAAAAAATCGACCGAAGCTACGTGAGCCGCATGGTCAATCTGACGGCATTGGCGCCAGAC
This sequence comes from Ralstonia nicotianae, assembly GCF_018243235.1. NCBI lineage: Bacteria > Pseudomonadati > Pseudomonadota > Betaproteobacteria > Burkholderiales > Burkholderiaceae > Ralstonia > Ralstonia nicotianae. The sequence goes on along the minus strand of NZ_CP046674.1, from coordinate 2,628,010 downwards.
ATCCAGGCCGCGATTCTGAATGAAACCTTGCCCGAGGAGGTCGCGTTGTTCGACCTGGCGGTCGACACGCCCCAGTGTTGGGAAGCGCAACGCAGGCGGATCGAGGAGGTGGTGGTGAAGGCCCGTGAGGGGAAAACGCGTGCGGTTGCGCTGACTTGAGGTGGCTCTCTCTTTCTCTGATTTTGATACGCCTTCCGGTACGGGGAAAAATTTCAGGGTTGGAGGTGTTGCCTAAGTCACTGATTTTTAGGGGCTTCGCCTTGCGGACTCGGCGCTCTGCACGTCCGCAAGGGGCAGAGAAAGAGAGAGGAAAAAGGGGAAAAAACGCCCGAAACCGGCCCGGGAGCGTAGGTGCCAAATTCGTAAGCAGAATGCGTATTTCGGGACGCGTGATCGGTGATTTCGGCTGAACGTGATCACCCGTGGGTCGGCGTTTTCGAGCGGGGTGAGCAACGGCTCGAAGCGCTTGGGCACCTTGAGTAAGCAACAGTGTGGCTGGGATAGCCCGGCTACGATTTTCTCTTCAAGCCATCGGATACCGAGCGCTACAGCATCTTCTGAATGTCGCTCAATGCCTCATGGTCACAGCAGGCTTGAGCCCTGACGCGCTTGTAAGCCAAACGCTCAGGATGTTTTGCGGCACTCCCAGGTCGCAGTGAAAATACGGAGACTTGGTCCAATAGGGTCGGAGACTTGGTACGTGAGCAAGTTCACCGACTTAATTCCTTTGTATTTGGCTCGGCAGGTGTTGTAAGCCGCATTCCATGTCGCGTTCCATGCATCCTTGCGCGTTGGATTTGCAGTGTGGTAGCCGGCTGGGACCTGAACCGTGTCGGCAGCTAGGGCGATGGGGCTATGTGCAAAAAGTGCAGCCATCATCGCCATGCTGGCCGCCACAAAAGCATATTTCTTGCTGTTTTTCGATTGCAGTCGTTTCATTATTCATCCTTTAAAAATGGAGGAGGACGTACCGCATCCGCAGCGCCGATCAATAGGGAATAGGGCGGGCAGCAGTGCGTGGTAGATTATTCTCCGCGCATTCCAACAGGGATTCAGCGCGGCAACGCGTAGAGTTGTGTGTGGAGCCGAATGGGGTGCGGAGCAGGGACATCGCGCATGGCGGGGGGGCGTTCTGTGCATGAGGCGAACGACGCTCGAGTTCCCCGGGGAGTCGATAGTGCTGCACACCACGCATGGTGCGATGCTGAGCCGCTACAGTGGGCGTACGCGGGTTGCATTGGCCGGTGGCAACCATTCGCCTAGCTATGGATCTGCTGTCCTGCACCACGAGTGTCATTACAAGCACGCGGTTTCGACAAATTTCGCGCGATGACTGCGTCTTTCGCGTTGTGTAATTCTCTATTGGTATTTCTGTGAACAATAAAGCTTCCCCTTCTAGGAGTTATTCATGGGATGCTTTAACGTCACGGGCGCAAGCGGGAAAGCGAGCGACTATGTTGCCGAACGCCACGCCAACCAACCGTCCACAGAGCAGGCGACGCAACGACCGGCTGCGCGCAGTGCGGGCCAGGGAGTACTGCAGGGACTACAGAGACAAAACTCTACCAGCAGGCCCTCCGACGACGAAAGTGCCATCCAGCATGCAGTAGCCCAAGCGCGGGCGGGGGAGCGGTTTCGTCCTGGTCCGCTTCCGGAGCAAAAGGAACTGACTGGCCCCAAGATCGGCCGCTCTGACTGAGCCTCTCTCAGGCATCGCTGGTGCGTTACCAGCCAGCGATGCTTGAAGCCTCCAGTTAGTCGTCCAGCATTCCGTCACGCCGTATGGATCTTAGTTGCTCGAGAGGTCTCGATCGCGGCGCTGTATTGCTGGTGCTCACTGGACAGCAAATGATTCAAGGCGCGTACTTAACCGCGGTTCGTCAGCCGCATGATCAACCTGACGACGTTGGCCCCCCGATATCCAGGCCGCGATTCTGAATGAAACCTTGCCCGAGGAAGTCGCGTTGTTCGACCTGGCAGTCGACACGCCCCAGTGTTGGGACGCGCAACGCCGGCGGATCGATGAGGTGGTGGTGAAGGCGCGTGAGGGGAAAACGCGTACGGCTGCGCTGACTTGAGGTGGCTCTCTCTTTCTCTGATTTTGATACGCCCTCCGGTACGGGGAAAAATTTCAGGGTTGGAGGTGTTGCCTAAGTCACTGATTTTTAAGGACTTCGCCTTGCGGACTTGGCGTTCTGCACGTCCGCAACGGGCAGAGAAAGAGAGAGGAAAAAGGGGAAAAAACGCCCGAAACCGGCCCCGGAACGTGGGTGCCAAGTTCGCAAACAGAAGTGAAAAACCCCGCCAGGCTTGGGGCCTGGCGGGGTTGATCGGAATGCAAAGAGGGCGTCTTTGCAATAGAGACTGGTGGAGCCGGCGGGAATCGAACCCGCGTCCGCAAGTCCTCTACAGAGCGTTCTACATACTTAGTTCAGTCATTTGATTTAACCGGCGCGACGCGGACGAACACGCTGCGCGACGACGAGTCACTTGGAGTTAACCCCGGCCGTCGTGACACCGGCCGAAGCGATCCGATATGAATGACCTCGCGTGGCCTTGCGGCCCTAGCCTATCGGCAAGCTAGTGCGAGGACGGCGCGCAATTAAGCGGCCAGCTGGTAACGGTTGTCGTTAGCAGTTATTGCGTTCCCATTGATTAACGAGGTGACGGGTCCTCGGTATGCCCGCTACTGCTTCGCAACCCACGTCGAAACCAGGTCGGCCCCAGTAGGAAAGGAAGATTATCCCATAGATGGGCTACTTGAGCGAGAAATCAACCCGCGAGGTCTTGCCCTTGTCCTTGATGCCCTCCGGGTCGAGCTTGGGCGCTACCACGAAGAGGCGCGCGGGTTCCACGCGTTCGGCCAGTGCCACGTGCACCGCGTTGGCGCGGCGCTGGGCCAGCTCGCGCAGGTCCGAGTCGGTCACCTGCACGTTGGTCTCCATCAGCTTGCGCATCTCGTCCGGCGGCAGCGATTTCGCCAGGCCGATCACATTGCGCGGCTTGGGGAATTTGGCGGCCTTGTAGGCGCGCTCAAGATACTTGTCCATCTCTTCGGGCTTGACCGTGCTGTCGGCTTCGGTGGCATCGCCGGCGTCCTTGAGTTTCTGTTCGCGGATCTGGCGGTTGACGGTTTCGCGGCGCAGGCCGTCGCGGTCGACGGCCGGATCGACGCGGCCGATGATGTCCAGCTTCAGCGCCGGGCGGTCCTTCAGCGCCGTTGCCAGCTTGTCGATCTTGGCCATCGATGCCTGCGAGAGGACGGCCGTGCCCGGGTCGAATTCGATGTAGCCGAGCTCTTCGCCGCCGCTGCCGCCGAAGGCGTTTGCCAGCAACGAGAAGGGCGCGGTCACGGCCCGCACGATCAGGTTGACGAAGGCGCGCACGATCACGCCCCCCAGGCTGAACTGCGGGTCGTCCAGCGAGCCCGACACCGGCACGCGCACGTCGATTTCGCCGCGCGAATTCTTCAGCAGCGCCACCGCCAGCCGCACCGGCAGGTTGGTCGCATCCTTGCTCTCCACGCGCTCGCCGAAGGTCAGCTGGTCGATGAAGATGTGGTTGTCCGCGCTCAGCTTGCCCTGGTCGAGCAGGTAGTGCAGGTCCATCGTCAGCTTGCCTTTGGTGATCGGGTAGCCGGCGTATTTTGCGGAGTAGGGTGTCAGGTTGGTCAGCTCGATGTCGTTGGCCTTGGCGGAGAGGTCGACGAACGCGGTGGGCGCGAGCGGGTTGACCTTGCCGTGGATGTCGACCGGCGCGGTGCCGTCCACGCTGCCGCGCAGGGTCACGTCGGCGGGCTGCTGGCCGGCCGACGTGCTGATGGTGCCGACCGAGCCGCCGATGGTGGTCAGGTTGGCGGTGTAGTTCGGCTTGATGAAGTTGTCGGTGAAGCGGATGTTGCCGTCCTGCAGCGTGATCGCGTCGATTCTCAGGTCTGCGCCGCCGGCCTTGGGTGCGGCCGCCATGGCCGAAGCGGGCATGCCCGCGGTCACGGCCGAAGCCGGGTTTGCCGCCGGCACCGATGCGGCTGCGATAGCGTTGCCGGATGTTGCCGCAGGGGATGAGGCCGGGCCGGGTGTCGCCTGCGTGAGCGAGCGGTGTTCCTCGGTCGGCTGCACGCGGATGTCCTGCAGGTTCAAGCGGCCGTTCGGGTTGATGATGATCCGCGCATAGAAGGTTGATAGCGCCAGCGCCCCCACGCGCACGCGCGGCGTGGCACCGTCGTAGCTGACCTGGATGCGGTTGAGCGCGAGCGAGCGCCAGCGCAGGAAGTCGTCGGAGCTCACGCGGTCCTGCAGGCGTACGTTGCCGAGCGTGGCATTGCCCTGGTAGTTCACGGTCAGCGCCTTGCCCTGGTTGAGCGCGAGGTGGCCGTCCATCGTCAGCAATGCGCTGGTGATCGCCGCGTTGAGCGATTTGTCCAGATACGGGTCGAAGCCCGCCAGCGACAGGTTCTGCGCATTCACTCGCAGCTCCGCCTTGAGCGGTTGCGGCACCACGTTGCCGCGCACGTCGAGCTTGCCCTTGCTGCCCAGTCCCGCGCCGATCTGCACATCGACCGGCTTGCCGAGATCGGTCGAGGCGTTCTGCACCAGCACGTTCAGCGGTTCGACGCGCACCTTCACCGGTCGCGAGTTGGTCTGGTCTTCAAAGCCGATCGCGCCGTTGTCCAGGCGCAGCGCCTGGACGGTCACGGCCCATGGCTTCTCGGCCGGCGCGCCCGACGTGGTGGGCGCGGCCTTCGCCTTGGCGGCGGCTTGCTGAGCGGTATCGAGCAGGGTCAGCACGGTGCTGCCGTCCTGCTTGCGCAGCACGTCGAGCTGCAAACCGTCGGCGCGCACCTCGTTCAATGCCAGCGTGCGCGCTGCCAGATCGAAGCTTTTGATGTCGGCACGCAATTGCTTGGCGCGCAGCGCGGTGTCGTTGCGGGTGGCCGGCGCCAGCGCCAGATCGGCCAGCGTGGCGACCAGCGGTTCCGCGTGCACGTTGAACTTGTCGGCACCGAACTCCAGCGCGATCTTGCCGTCTGCCGACAGTGCGCCGTTCTGCAACTGGGGCGCGCCGGCCTGGCGCAGGTAAGGCCCGATGCCCGCGAGCTTGAGGGCCTCCAGCTTCAGCTCCAGCTCGCCGGTGCGTTTTTCCAGCGAAGTGCTGCCCTTGACGTTGAGCGTGCCGCCGCTGGCCAGCTTCGCGCCCACGTCGAGCGTGGTCGGGCCGCCAAGGGTGCGCACGGCCGCGTCGCCGTGGAGGTCGTCCAGCACGAGATCGGCTGCGGGCTGCGTGGTGGCATCGCGCCAGTGGACGCTGCTGTTTGCCAGCTGCAGCTTGCCGACCGCCACGTCGAGCGGCTTGGGCTGGGCGGCGGGAACGGGGGCTGCCGGCTTGGCTTCCGGGGCGGGCTTGCCGCCCAGTTGCGCAAAATTGATCGAGCCGTCCGGCGCGCGCACGGCATCCACGCGCACGCCGTCCAGCGACAGCACATCCAGGTGATACACGTTGTCGAGCGGGCGGACATCGGACAGGGTCGCACGCAGTTGCTTGGCCGCCACCAGGGGCGCCTTCTTGGCATCGGTCACTTCCAGGCCATCGAGGCCGGCCGTGCCGTGCACACGCAGCACGGGGTTGCCGGTGCGGGGTTTCTGGAAGTCGATCGTCAGGTTGGTGGTCAGCTTGCCCTGCGGTACGGCCACCGGCAGGGGGCCCGGCACGTAGCCGAGGTAGCGGGGCAGTTCCAGGCCGTCGAGCTTGATGTTCAGGCTGGATTCGAGCGACTGCGCAAACGGTTTCGTCTTGCCGGCGAAATGCAGTGGCGCGCCGTCGATCCGCGCGGCCAGCAGCGGCTGCACAAAGATGTCGACGTCGGCTGGCAGGCTCGCCAGGAAGGGCACGCCAATCTGCAGCCCGTCCACGGTGTGCTGCGCCCCGAGCGGCTGATCGACGAACTGGATGGCGCCGTTGTTCAGCTGCAGGTTGGCGAAGACGAAGCGCGCCGGCTCGTTCGACTTGGGTTTGGGCGGCACCTCCGGCTGGGTCAGCTTGTCGACGATGTCGGAGAAGTTGAAGCGTTGCTCGGCTGTCCGCACGATGCGCACGCGCGGGGCATCCACCTTCAGTTCTTCGATGACGGGGGCGCGGCGGAAGACCGAACTCCATGCCGCGTTGACATGCAGATGGCCGATGTCGATGAACGGTGTCTTGCCGTCGCGCTCGGCGATGTGCAGCTGGTCGATCTCGAGCCGCAGCGTGTACGGGTTGAGGCGGATCTTGCCGACCGTCACGGGCCGTTCCAGATACTTGCTCAACTGCGTCTCAGCCAGGTGATGGAGCAGCGGCGGGCCGCCCACCGCACCGAGCAGGCCGAACACGGCCAGGAAGATCAGCACGCCCAGTCCGATGCGCCTGGTGCGCCGCGATGCCCGTACCTGCTCGCCGAGTCGGGCCGCGCGCTGCCAGCCCGGGCTGCTCCGCCAGCGGCCGAGCCGTGCCCGCCAGCCGGTGGCGTTGGGTTGCAGGTCGGAGTGCGAATCGGGGGAGGTCGTCATGCTGGTGTCGGTCCGGCCACGGCGTGGCGTGCTTCGTCAGTCAGTCGTGGCCGTGGCTTCACAGCAGAGCCGGTGGCCCGGAAAGAGCGTGCCGGTTCGTCGGCACGCTCAGGCGCGCTGCGATGCGAACAGCAGCGGAATCAATTCGGTCGCGTGCACGATCAGCGCATCGGCTTGCCACTCCGCGGGGGGCGGCCCATTACCACAATAGCCGTAACTGGCGGCAATGGTAGGCATGCCGGCGGCACGGCCCGCTTCGATATCACGCACGTCGTCGCCAACATAGACGACCTGCTGCGACGGCACGCCGATCGCGCCGGCCGCATGCAGCAGCGGGGCGGGGTGAGGCTTGCTGTGCGGAGTCGTGTCGCCGCTGACCACGCAGGCGGGCGGCACCGGGAACGCCAGCTGTGCCACCAGCGGCACGGTGAACCGCGCATGCTTGTTGGTCACGATGCCCCATGGCACGCCCGCGCGGCCCAGCTCGGCCAGGACGTCGTCCATGCCGGGAAACAGCCGCGTGTGGACGCAGATGTCGGCCTCGTAGTTGGCCAGGAAGGCGTGCTTGAGCGATTCGAATTCCGCATCTTCCGGCCCGATGCCGAATGCCACGCCGATCAGGCCGCGGGCGCCATGCGACGCCATGGGCCGCAGCGCTTCGTAGGCCAGCGGTTCCAGGCCGCGATCCACGCGGACCTTGTTGGCCGCTGCGGCCAGGTCCGGCGCCGTATCGGCCAGCGTGCCGTCTAGGTCGAACAGCACCGCGCCCAGCGGATCGGGAAACCTCGTCGTGGTCATGGCGCGTCCGGCCGGCGGGTCGCTATCAGGTAGTTGACGCTGGTGTCGTGCGTCAGCGCGTAGCGGCCCGTGAGCGGGTTGTATTCGAGGCCGCGCAACTGCGCCGGCTCCAGTCCGGCCGTGCGGGCAAATCCCGCCAGCTCCGACGGGCGGATGAACTTGGCGTAGTCGTGCGTACCGCGCGGCAGCATGTTGAGCACATACTCGGCACCGATCACCGCCAGCAGATAGGCCTTGGCATTGCGATGGATGGTCGAGAAGAAGACATGGCCGCCGGGCTTGACCAAGGTCGCGCAAGCTCGGACAACCGAGGCGGGATCGGGCACATGTTCAAGCATTTCCATGCAAGTCACGACATCAAAGCTGCCCGGTTCGCGTGCTGCGAGGGCTTCCGCGGCGATCTCCTCGTAGTCGACCGCCACTCCGGCTTCCAGGCTGTGGAGGTCGGCCACGCGCAAGGCCTTGCGCGACAGGTCGATGCCTTTGACGTTGGCCCCGGCGCGCGCCATGCTTTCGGAGAGGATGCCGCCGCCGCAGCCGACATCGACCACACGCTTGCCCGCCAGCGGCGCCGTGGATTGGATCCAGTCGAGGCGCAGCGGATTGATTTCGTGCAGTGGCTTGAACTCGCTGTTCGGATCCCACCAGCGGTGGGCGAGTTCGCTGAATTTTTCGAGTTCGCCAGGATCGGCGTTCGCGTAAGTCGTCGTCATGTTGCGCTGCGCCTGTGCTGAACGGCTGAGGTGAGGAAATGTACCAAAAAGCCTTGTCCGGACCAAATCACCTCGCGCGATAAAAGCGTTTCATATTGAAACAGGAACGAACAAACGTGCGCTTACGCTCTCCAATTGTCACCCTTGCTCTGGGAGAAATCATGAAGCAGAAACGTGTTCTGGCGGGGCTTGGCCTCGCCGGCCTTGCAGTGTTGGCAGGTTGTGCCGCGCCTGGCTATGGCGGCGGTTATGGCGCTGGCTACGGTGGTGGTGGCGGTTATGCGCCCGCGCCGGCGTACGGTGGTCAGCCCCAGCAGTCCGGTGCTCTCTATGGCCGGGTCGAGTCGATCGAGCCGATGCAGGCTCCGGCCAACAGCCCCGGTATTCTCGGCACCATCATCGGCGGCGTGGCGGGTGGCGTGCTGGGGCACCAGATCGGTGGCGGTACCGGCAATACGGTGGCCACCATCGGCGGCGCGGCCCTGGGTGCCCTGGCGGGCAATCAGGTGGAGCGGGCTGCCGGCGCCGGCGGGCAAACCGTCTATCGCGTGACCGTCAGGCTGGACGACGGCCGGGTCGCCACGGTCACGCAGCGCAATCCGAATAATCTGCGCGTAGGCGACCGTGCGATGGTCGCCAACGATCAGGCAACGCCGTCCTATTGAGGAAGCGTGTCCGGCGACAGATTGCCGGAGGATCCAAACGTCAGAGGGCGATGACGCGAAAACGTCACCGCCCTTTTTCATGCCCTGCGAAGCTTGGCTGAGGCTGGGCAAAAAAAAGCCCAGCTTTCGCTGGGCTTCTTCATCGGCAGGTGCCGAATTACTGCGCGCTGCGCGTACCGACCACTTCGACTTCCACGCGGCGGTTCGGCTGTTGGCAGGCGATTTGTGCCTTGCGTGCGCCCTTGCAGGACTTCGGATCCACCTTCAGCTGGCGCTTGCCCTTGCCTTCCGTGTAGACGCGGTTGGCTTCGATGCCCTTGCTCACCAGGTAGCCCTTCACGGCTTCGGCGCGGCGGACCGACAGGCGGTCGTTGTACTTGTCCGAACCGAACGAGTCGGTGTGACCCACGGCGATCACGACTTCCAGGGTGATGCCCTTCAGCTTCGAGACCAGGTCGTCCAGCTTGGACTTGCCTTCGGGCTTCAGCACAGCCTTGTCGAAGTCGAACAGGGCGTCAGCCGCGAACGTGACCTTCTCCGAGCCAACGACCGGCTTGGCGGCCGGGGTCGGTTGTGCTTGCGGAGCGGCAGCCGGAGCCAGGGCGCCGTCGCACTGCACATTGGCAGTTGCCGGCGTCCAGAAACCATTGCGCCAGCAGAGTTCGTTCGTGCCGTTCTTCCAGACCCACTCGCTCGTACCGTTACCCCAGTTGTCGTTGACGGCCTTCTTCTCGTAGGGCACCGACTGAGCGTAAGCGGACGCAGCCATGGCTACCGCAGCTGCAGCGAACGCGAGCTTGGTAAATTTTTTCATATTTCTCCTCTCAGGATGAGATCACCGCAGAAGACTGCGAGCAGATGGGACGAAAACAAGTCATACATTCTTCGGAGTATAACATTCTCGTGTGGTGAAGGCTCCACTTCGAACAATGTCTGCCTCTTCGCTGGGGGATTGTGCCACAAGCACGCACTCCTAAAAAGCAAATATAAGCGATTCGAACGGGGCGCTACGGCCTTGTGGCGTGTGCGCAACAAGGCAAGAAACGGCTCGCAAACCCTTATGGGGACTGGGTCGCCGGTTTTGCCGGCGGTCGCAGGGAACGTGCCCGGGGTTGATGATGCGTCGCCTCCGGCAGTGAGGGGGGAGGGCTGGCGGCATGGTAAAATAGTCTGTTATTCGCGCAACCGCAGCGCCCTTTGCGGGGCCCCCATCGTTCGCCCAATGGATCAATTCGCCAAAGAGACACTCCCGGTATCGCTCGAAGAAGAAATGCGCAGTTCATACCTCGCTTACGCCATGAGCGTAATCGTGGGCCGCGCGCTTCCGGACGTGCGGGATGGTCTCAAGCCGGTGCATCGCCGCGTGCTGTACGCGATGCACGAGCTGAACAACGACTGGAACCGTCCCTACAAGAAGTCGGCACGTATCGTCGGTGACGTGATCGGTAAGTACCACCCGCACGGCGACTCCGCGGTCTATGACACCATCGTGCGGATGGCACAGGATTTCTCGCTGCGCTACATGCTGGTCGACGGCCAGGGCAACTTCGGCTCGGTCGACGGCGACAACGCGGCGGCGATGCGTTACACGGAAATCCGCCTGTCGAAGATCGCCCACGAGCTGCTGGCCGACATCGACAAGGAAACCGTCGATTTCGAGCCGAACTACGACGGCAGCGAAACCGAGCCGTCCATCCTGCCCGCGCGCATTCCGAACCTGCTGATCAACGGCTCGTCCGGGATCGCGGTCGGCATGGCGACCAACATCCCGCCGCACAACCTAAGGGAGGTGGTGGACGGCTGTCTGCACCTGCTGCGCAACCCGGATGCGACGGTCGACGAACTGATCGAGCTGATCCCGGCGCCGGATTTCCCGACCGCCGGCATCATCTACGGCATCTCGGGCGTGCGCGAGGGCTATCGCACCGGCCGTGGCCGCGTGGTGATGCGTGCCAAGACGCACTTCGAGGATATCGACCGCGGTCAGCGCCAGGCGATCATCGTCGATGAGCTGCCCTATCAAGTTAACAAGCGCACGCTGCTCGAGCGGATCGCCGAACTGGTGACCGAAAAGCGCATCGAGGGCATTTCCGATATCCGCGACGAGTCCGACAAGTCGGGCATGCGCGTGGTGATCGAGCTCAAGCGTGGCGAAGTGCCGGAGGTCGTGCTCAACAACCTCTATAAGAATACGCAGTTGCAGGACACGTTCGGCATGAACATGGTGGCGCTGGTCGACGGCCAGCCCCGCCTGCTGAACCTGCGCCAGATGCTGGAGTGCTTCCTGCTGCACCGCCGCGAGGTGGTGACGCGTCGCACGGTGTTCGATCTGCGCAAGGCGCGCGAGCGGGGGCACATCCTCGAGGGGCTGGCCGTGGCGCTGGCCAATATCGACGAGTTCATCGCCATCATCAAGGCTGCGCCGACACCTCCGATCGCCAAGCAGGAACTGATGGGTCGCAACTGGGATTCGGGCCTGGTGCGCGAGATGCTGTCGCGGGCCGAGAGCGACACCGTCGGCGGCCGTGCCGCCTATCGTCCGGAAGGGCTGCTGCCCGTTTTCGGCATGCAGGAGGGGGGGCTCTACAAGCTGTCCGACACGCAGGCCCAGGAAATCCTGCAGATGCGCCTGCAACGCCTCACGGGGCTGGAGCAGGACAAGATCGTCCAGGAATACCGCGAAGTGATGGCGCAGATCGCCGACCTGCTGGACATCCTGGCGCGCCCGGAGCGCATTACTGCGATCATCGTCGAGGAACTCACGCTGATCCGCGCGGAATTCGGCGACGAGCGTCGCTCGCAGATCGAGCATAATGCGACCGAGTTGGACACCGAAGACCTCATTACGCCGCAGGATCTGGTGGTGACGCTGTCCCACAGCGGCTATATGAAGAGCCAGCCGATCTCCGAATACCGCGCGCAGAAGCGTGGCGGGCGCGGCAAGCAAGCCGCCGCCACCAAGGAAGATGACTGGATCGACACGCTATTTGTCGCCAACACGCACGATTACATCCTCTGCTTCTCCAATCGCGGCCGTCTCTACTGGCTCAAGGTGTGGGAGGTGCCGCAAGGCAGCCGCAATTCGCGCGGGCGCCCGATCGTCAACATGTTCCCGCTGTCGCCCGGCGAGAAGATCAATGTGATCTTGCCGGTCAAGCAGTTCGACGAGCAGCACTTCGTCTTCATGGCCACTTCCAAGGGCACGGTCAAGAAAACGGCGCTCACCGAATTCTCCAACCCGCGCAAGGCCGGCATCATCGCCGTGGACCTCGATGACGGCGATTTCCTGATCGGCGCGGATATCACCGATGGCCAGCATGATGTGATGCTGTTCTCGGACGCCGGCAAGGCGGTCCGCTTTGACGAGAACGATGTCCGTCCGATGGGCCGTCAGGCGCGCGGGGTGCGGGGCATGAACCTGGAGGAAGGCCAGCAGGTGATCGCCATGCTGGTGGCGCCGGCCGAAACGGCGGGCGAAGGCGAGCAGGCGGTGGCGGGCAGTGTGCTGACCGCTACCGAGAACGGCTACGGCAAGCGCACGCCGATCTCCGAGTACACCCGCCATGGCCGCGGCACCAAGGGCATGATCGCCATCCAGACCTCCGAGCGCAACGGCAAGGTGGTCGCGGCCGCGCTGGTGGCGCCCGAGGACGAGATCATGCTGATCACGACCGGCGGTGTGCTGATCCGTACCCGCGTGGATGAGATCCGCGAGATGGGGCGCGCCACCCAGGGCGTCACGCTGATTGCGGTGGGCGAGGGTAACAAATTGTCCGGGCTGCAACGTGTGGTGGAGTCGGATGCCGAGGGCGAAGATGCCGCCGATGGCGGGGCGGAATCCGATGGCGAAGCGCCGGACGCGGATACCGCCGAAACATAATTCGAAACATTTTTCGCTTGCCGCGATGCTTCGTTCTGGCATGATGCCGGACTTGCGTGCGGCATGGCCCGGAACTCGGGACCCGCTGTCCGGACTAAACGCAACGCTTTTCTCATGGGAGCAACAATGCACAAGAGTCTCAAACATCTGATCGTGGTGGCCGGTTTCGCCCCGCTGCTCGCCTTCGCGCAAGCCGCCGGCGCAGACGCCGACAAGACGGCGGCCATCAAGGAACTGCTGACGGTCATGAACGTTGACCAGGCGATCCGCGGTCAGGGTGAAGCACTGGAGAACAGCGCCAAGCAGGAAGCCCCGCTGGTGCTGGAGCAGGCACTGGTCGAGAACAAGTCCCTGAACGACAAGCAGAAGCAGGCCGCGGTCGACAAGCTGAAGAAGAACGGCGCTGTGCAGCGCATGACCGATGGCGCCGGCAAGGCTTTCGAAACCGACGGTTTCCGCAAGGACGCTCTGCAGGCCCACTACGATTCGCTCTCCAAGTACTACTCGGCGCAGGAAATCAAGGACCTGACCACGTTCCTGAAGACTCCGAGCGGCCAGAAGTTCATGACCAACCAGGGCAAGGCCATGCAGGAAGTGTGGGGCGGCGTGATGCAGAAGTACGGCCCGCAGGTCGGCAAGGCGATGCGCGACATGGCTGACAAGGAAATCGCCGCAGCATCGAAGTAATTCGATGGCGTAGACCGATGATCGGCGCGCGATCCCCGTCGCGCCGCTGATTGATGGATAATGGCTGTTTGGGTTTGCGCCCAGACAGCCATTTTTCTTTTGCCCCTTTGTCCCATGAACCAAGCGGATCGAGCTCTTCAAGCCAGCCAGGCGCGTGTCTACAACTTTTCGGCGGGGCCGGCCGTGCTGCCGACCGAGGTGCTGGAGCAGGCAAGGGAAGAGATGCTCTCTTGGCAAGGCAGCGGCATGAGCGTGATGGAGATGAGCCATCGCGGCCGCGAGTTCGAAAGCATCATGGCGCAGGCATTCGCCGATTTGCGCGAATTGCTGGCGGTGCCCGACAACTACGAGATCCTGTTCCTGCAGGGCGGCGCCATCGCCGAGAATGCCATCGTCCCGCTCAATCTGATGCGCCGGCTGTCGCTCGACGCGCCCAAGGCGGATTACGTCGTGACCGGCACGTGGTCGGTGAAGTCGCAGCAGGAAGCGCGCAAATACGGTGAAGTGAATATCGCCGCATCGAGCGAGGCCGAGCGTTTCCACCGGATCCCGGATGTGTCCGCCTGGAAGCTGTCGGATGACGCGGCTTACGTGCATCTGTGCACCAACGAGACCATCGTCGGCGTCGAATACCAGGAGACGCCGGACATTGGCCAGGCGCATGGGCGCGTGGTGGTGGCCGATGTTTCGAGCCACATTCTGTCGCGGCCGGTCGACTGGAACGGCTATGCGGTGCTTTACGGCGGCGCGCAGAAGAACATCGGGCCGGCGGGCCTGACCATCGTGATCGCGCGCAAGGATCTGCTGGGCCACGCGCACCCGCTGTGCCCGTCGGCCTTCAACTGGCGCCTGGTGGCCGAGAACGGCTCGATGTACAACACGCCGCCCACCTACGCCATCTATGTCGCCGGACTGGTGTTCCAGTGGATCAAGCGCCAGGGCGGCGTGGAGGCGCTGGAGACCCGCAACATCGTCAAGGCGAAGATGCTGTACGACTTCATCGACGCCAGCGGTTTCTATCGCAACGACATTCATCCGTCGTGCCGTTCGCGCATGAACGTGCCGTTCTTCCTCAACGACGAATCCCGCAACGAAGCCTTCCTCGCGCAGGCGCGCGCGCAAGGGCTGGTGCAGCTCAAGGGCCACAAGTCCGTGGGCGGCATGCGGGCGAGCATCTACAACGCGATGCCGCTGGAGGGCGTGGAGGCGCTGGTCGACTTCATGCGCGAATTCGAGCGGACCGCCGCCTGAGCCGCGCGTCGCAATCACGGCAGAACATTGCGCAAAGCCCCTGCTTTGCGCGGCAATTAGCAATCTGTTGCCGAACCCGATCTCTACAATGACCAGTCAGTCAGACGAAACGAGTCAAAACAAGGACGCCGCATTGGCGGCGGAGCTGGCACCCCTGCGCGCGCAGATCGATGCCATCGACAGCCAACTGCTCACCCTGCTGTCGGACCGCGCCAAGGTGGCGCAGGCCGTGGGCGAGGTGAAGAAGCACTACGCGTCGCCGGCATTCCGGCCGGACCGCGAGCTGCAGGTCATCCGCAAGATGCAGTCGGGCAATCCGGGGCCGCTGCACGGCGAGAGCATCGCGGCCATCTGGCGCGAGGTGATGTCGGCATGCCGGGGCCTGGAGCAGGCGCTGCGCATCGGCTATCTCGGCCCGGTGGGCACGTTCACGGAGCAAGCCGTGTTCGCGCACTTCGGCCACGAGATCCAGCCGATGCCGTGCCCGAGTATCGACGAGGTGTTCCGCGCGGCAGAGGCCGGCACGGTCGATTGCGGTGTGGTGCCGGTCGAGAATTCGACCGAGGGCGTGGTGTCGCGCACGCTCGATCTGTTCTTGCAGACGTCGCTGAAGATCAGCGGCGAGATCGCGCTGCGGGTGCACCACAACCTGCTGCACAAGACCGGCGACATGTCGCAGGTGAAGGTGGTGCGGGCGCATGCGCAGGCGCTGGCGCAGTGCCAGCGCTGGCTCAACACGAACTACCCGAACCTGGCGCGCGAGGCGGTGTCGAGCAACGCCGAGGCCGCGCGCATGGCCGGCGAAGACGAGACCGTCGCCGCGCTGGCGAGCGTGCAGGCGGCCAACCGCTATGGGCTGCACGTGGTGCGGGCCAACGTGGAGGACGACCCGCACAACCGCACACGCTTCGTGGTGATCGGCAACTACGAGACCGAGCCGAGCGGGCGCGACCAGACCTCGCTGATCCTCTCGGTGCCGAATGAGGCCGGGGCGGTCTACCGGCTGCTGGCGCCGCTCGCCGAGAACGGCGTGTCGATGTGCCGCTTCGAGTCGCGGCCCGCGCGCAGCGGCGCGTGGGAGTACTACTTCTACGTCGACGTGGAAGGCCACCAGCGCGACCCGCAGGTGGCGCGCGCGCTGGAGAAGCTGCGCCACGACGCCGCGTATTTCAAAGTGCTGGGGTCCTATCCCTCGGCACGCTGAGGGATTCAGAAAGAAGAGCCCCGCACGGGCGGGGCGCCGATACCAGAGGAGCAGCCCCATGTCGTTGCAGTTCGGCCCCGAATATGTCCGTGCCATTGCCCCCTATGTGACCGGCAAGCCGATTTCCGAAGTCGCGCGCGAGTTCGGTCTGGAGGCGGCGCGCATCGTCAAGCTGGCGTCCAACGAGAACCCGCTGGGCATGCCGGCATCGGCCAGGGTGGCAATGACGGCTGCCATCGATGGGCTGGCGCGCTATCCGGACGCCAACGGTTTCAGCCTGAAGGCCGCGCTGCACGCGAAGTTCGGCGTGCCGGAGGCCTGGATCACGCTCGGCAACGGCAGCAACGACATCCTCGAACTCGCTGCGCGCGCCCTGGTGGCACCGGGGCAGGGCGTGATCTACGCGCAGCATGCGTTTGCCGTGTATGCGCTGGCGGCGCAGGAGGTCGGTGCACGGGCCGTCGAGGTGCCGGCCCGCGACTATGGCCACGATCTGGACGCGATGGCCGCCGCCATCACGCCGGACACGCGCCTGATCTACGTCGCCAACCCGAACAATCCGACCGGCACCTTCCTGCCGGCCGACGCGATCGCTGCGTTCCTGGCCAAGGTGCCGCCGACGGTCGTCGTCGTGCTGGACGAGGCGTACAACGAATTCCTCAAGCCCGAGCAACAGTACGACTCGATCGCGTGGGTGCGTCGGTATCCGAACCTGCTGGTGTCGCGCACGTTCTCCAAGGCCTACGGGCTGGCCGGCCTGCGTGTCGGCTACGGCATCGCGCAGCCGCAGCTGACGGCGCTACTCAACCGGATCCGCCAGCCGTTTAACGTCAACAGCCTCGCGCAGGCCGCAGCTGTCGCCGCGCTGAGCGACACCGAATTCCTGCGCAGATCGGCCGAACTGAATGCCGCGGGCTATGCGCAGCTGACGCAGGCGTTTGCGCGCCTCGGGCTGGAATACGTGCCGTCGTCGGGTAACTTCGTGCTGGTCCGTGTCGGCGACGATGCGGATGCGGGCGCGCGCGTCAATCTGGCGCTGCTCAAGCAGGGCGTGATCGTGCGGCCGGTGGGCAACTATGGCCTGCCGCAGTGGCTGCGCATCAGCATCGGGCTGCCGGAGGAGAATGCCGCCTGCATCGCTGCGCTGGAGTCGGCGCTGGCGCAGGCCGAGGCCGCCGCCTGACCGGCAGCGCGTCGCAAGGCGGTCGCGGCCGGCACATCGGGCGCGATGCACATCGGGCTACAATGCCGCTTTGCTTTTTTCTGGCAGGGCAGTGTTGTGGCCTCTTCTTTTTCCAGTTCCCGGTTGGTGATCGTGGGTGTCGGCCTGATCGGCGGTTCGCTGGCGCTGGCGTTGCGCCGCGCGGGCGTGGTCGGGCAGGTCATCGGCGTCGGGCGGTCGGGGTCGTCGCTGGAGGCGGCGGTCCGCCTGGGGGTGATCGACGAGGCGTTGCCGATGGAAGCTGCGGTGCGCGGCGCCGACATGGTCGTGCTGTGCGCACCCGTGGCGCAGACGCTGCCGCTGCTGCTCGCGATGCAGCCGCACCTGGGGCCGGACACCATTGTCACCGATGCCGGCAGCACCAAGTCCGACGTCATCATGGCGGCCAAGACGGCGCTGGGCGACCAGGTCAGCCAGTTCGTGCCGGCGCACCCGATCGCCGGGCGCGAGCTCAATGGCGTCGAAGCGGCGCTGGCCGATCTCTATGTCGGCAAGAAGACCGTGCTGTGCCCGCTGCAGGAAAACCGCCGCGCCGACGTCGCCCGCGTGCAGGCGATGTGGGATGCCGCGGGGGCGTATTGCCATGTGATGTCGGCTGTGCAGCACGATGCCGTGTTTGCCGCGGTGAGCCATCTGCCGCATGTGCTTTCGTACGCGCTGGTTGCGCAGATCATCAATGCGGAGGACGCCGCGCTCAAGCTCGATTTCGCCGGCGGCGGCTTCCGCGATTTCACCCGCATTGCCGCGTCGTCGCCCGAGATGTGGCGCGACATCTGCCTGTCGAACCGCGAGGCGCTGCTGCGCGAGCTGACCACCTATGAAGCCGTGGTGGGCCGCCTGAAGGCGATGATCGCCGAGCGCGACGCTGAAGCGCTCGAGCGCGTGTTCCGCCGCGCAAGCGAAGCGCGCCTGGCCTGGCCGCAGCGCGCGGCCTCCGCCACACAACCCGAATAACGTTTCTCTCTGACTGGATCCATGGAACACCTCGACGTCGGTCCGCTGAAGGCGGCGCGCGGCACGGTCAAGCTGCCGGGCTCGAAGAGCATCTCCAACCGCGTGCTGCTGCTGGCCGCCCTCGCCGAGGGCGAGACCGTCGTGCGCGACCTGCTCGATTCCGACGACACCCGCGTGATGCTGGCCGCGCTCGACACGCTCGGCGTGCGATGCGAGCCCCTCGGCACCGCCAACGCCTATCGCGTGACCGGCACGGGCGGTCGTTTCCCGGCCAAGTCCGCCGATCTGTTCATGGGCAACGCCGGCACCGCCATCCGCCCGCTGACGGCGGCCCTGGCGCTGCAGGGCGGCGAGTACACGCTGCACGGCGTGCCGCGCATGCACGAGCGGCCGATCGGCGATCTGGTCGACGGCCTGCGGCAAGTCGGCGCGCGCATCGACTACACCGGCAATGAAGGTTTCCCGCCGCTGGCGATCCGCGCGGCCTCCATCCGGATCGACGCGCCGATCCGCGTGCGCGGCGATGTGTCGAGCCAGTTCCTGACCGCGCTGCTGATGGCGCTGCCGCTGGTGGAGGGGAGCGGTCGGCCGGTGACCATCGAGGTGGTCGGCGAGCTGATCTCGAAGCCGTACATCGAAATCACGCTCAACCTGATGGCGCGCTTCGGAGTACAGGTCGAGCGCAACGGCTGGGCGTCGTTCAGCGTGCCGACCGGCGTGGCTTACCGTGCGCCGGGCGAGATCTTTGTCGAGGGCGACGCGTCGTCCGCGTCGTACTTCCTGGCGGCGGGCGCGCTCGGCGGCGGGCCGGTGCGCGTGGAAGGGGTCGGCATGTCGAGCATCCAGGGCGACGTGCGCTTTGCCGATGCGCTCAATCGCATGGGCGCCAACGTCATGGCCGGCGACAACTGGATCGAAGTGCGCGGCGTGGAGCGCGACGACGGCAAGCTGCATGCGCTGGAGCTCGACTGCAATCACATCCCCGACGCCGCCATGACGCTGGCGGTGGCCGCGCTGTTCGCCGATGGCACCACCACGCTGACCAACATCGGCAGTTGGCGCGTCAAGGAGACCGACCGGCTGACCGCGATGGCCACCGAGCTGCGCAAGCTTGGCGCCGCGGTGGAAGAGGGCACCGACTACATCCGCGTGACCCCGCCGTCGCACTGGACCGCGCCTGCCGGCGGGATCGACACCTACGACGATCACCGCATGGCGATGGCCTTTTCGCTGGCGGCCTTCGGCCCGGTGCCGGTACGCATCAATGACCCGCGCTGCGTGGCCAAGACGTTCCCCGAATACTTCACGGCGTTCGGCGGAATCGCCGCCTGAAACGCAATTAACCGCCAATCATCATGTCTGACGTTGCTGCTTTTACCGCGTACCCGGTCATCGCCATCGACGGTCCGACCGCGTCCGGCAAGGGCACGGTCGCGCACCAGATCGCCGATTTGCTGGGGTTCCATTATCTCGACAGCGGTTCGCTGTACCGCCTGGTAGCGTTCGTCAGCATCCGCGAGAACATCGACGATCACGACGTCAACAGCCTCGTGCGGATCGCATCGGAGCTCGATGTGCGCTTCAAGGCGGATCACATCTGGCTCAAGGGCGAGGATGTGAGCCTGGCCCTGCGCCATGAGTCGGTCGGCAACCAGGCCTCGGCGATCGCGGTGCACGGGCCGGTGCGCGAGGCGTTGCGCGCACGTCAGCGGGCCTTCCTCGAAGCGCCGGGGCTGGTGGCCGATGGGCGCGACATGGGAACGGTGATTTTTCCCGAGGCGGTGCTCAAGGTATTCCTGACGGCGAGCGTGCAGGCGCGTGCCGAGAGACGCTATAAACAATTGATTGCAAAGGGGTTTTCTGCTACAGTGGAAAGTCTTTCGCGGGACTTGGAAGCGCGTGATTTGCGGGATCGCACCCGCAGTGTCGCGCCGCTGCGGCCGGCGGAAGCGGCGCGGTTGCTCGATTCGTCCGACATGTCGGTCGATGAGGTGGTCGCGCAGGTGCTGGACTGGTATCGGCAAGTGCAGGGCGTCAAGGCGCGCTGAACCGTCGGCTGGTCCGTTCGGTGCCGGTGAGTCGCTTCAGCGATTTGCCGGCGGTTGTTCAACTCGTAACCCCGCATGCGTGTCTTCGCCCATCCTGAGCGAAAGCAATGCGAGGCATGTTCTGCGGATGCCTATTTTTATGTCCCAAACTAACGAATCTTTTGCCGCCCTGTTCGAAGAGTCGATCGCCCGTTCCAATATGAAGGCGGGTGAAGTGATCTCTGCGGAAGTTGTGCGTATCGACCACAACTTCGTCGTTGTGAACGCGGGCCTGAAGTCCGAAGCTTTTGTTCCGGTCGAAGAATTCCTGAACGATCAGGGCGAGCTGGAAGTGCAAGTCGGCGACTACGTTTCGGTCGCGATCGACGCACTGGAAAACGGCTACGGCGACACCATCCTGTCGCGCGACAAGGCCAAGCGCCTGGCTTCGTGGCTGAACCTTGAGAAGGCACTGGAATCCGGCGAGATCATCTCCGGTACCGTGACCGGCAAGGTGAAGGGCGGCCTGACCGTCATGGTCAACGGTATTCGTGCATTCCTGCCGGGTTCGCTCGTCGACGTGCGTCCGATCAAGGACACCACGCCGTACGAAGGCAAGACCCTCGAATTCAAGGTCATCAAGCTGGACCGCAAGCGCAACAACGTTGTGCTGTCGCGCCGCGCCGTGGTGGAAGCCACGCTGGGCGAAGAGCGCCAGAAGCTGATGGAAACGCTGAAGGAAGGCGCGATCGTCAACGGTATCGTCAAGAACATCACCGACTACGGCGCATTCGTGGATCTGGGTGGCATCGACGGTCTGCTGCACATCACCGACCTGGCATGGCGTCGCGTGCGTCATCCGAGCGAAGTGCTGTCGGTTGGCCAGGAAATCACCGCCAAGATCCTCAAGTTCGACCAAGAGAAGAACCGCGTCTCGCTGGGCGTCAAGCAACTGGGCGAAGATCCGTGGGTCGGTATCTCGCGTCGCTATCCGCAAGGCACCCGCCTGTTCGGCAAGGTGACCAACCTGACCGACTACGGCGCGTTCGTCGAGATCGAAGCCGGCATCGAAGGCCTGGTGCACGTGTCGGAAATGGACTGGACCAACAAGAACGTGGCCCCGTCCAAGGTTGTCCAGCTGGGCGACGAAGTGGAAGTCATGGTCCTGGACATCGACGAAGACAAGCGTCGTATCAGCCTGGGCATGAAGCAGTGCAAGGCCAACCCGTGGGACGACTTCGCTCGCAACCACAAGAAGGGCGACAAGCTGGCCGGCCAGATCAAGTCGATCACCGACTTCGGCGTGTTCATCGGCCTGCCGGGCGGCATCGACGGCCTGGTGCACCTGTCCGACCTGTCGTGGCAAGAAACCGGCGAAGAAGCCGTTCGCAAGTACAAGAAGGGCGACGAAGTGGAAGCCGTGGTGCTGGCCATCGACGTCGAGAAGGAACGCATCTCGCTGGGCATCAAGCAGCTGTCGGGCGATCCGTTCAACAACTTCATCTCGGCCAACGACAAGGGTTCGATCGTGTCCGTCACGATCAAGGCCGTTGATCCGAAGGGCGCCGTGGTGCAGTTGGCTGACGACGTGGAAGGCTACCTGCGTGCCTCGGAAATCTCGAGCGACCGCGTGGAAGATGCCCGCAACGTGCTGAAGGAAGGCGAAACGATGACCGCGATGATCGTCAACATCGATCGCAAGTCGCGCAACATCAACGTTTCGATCAAGGCCAAGGACAGCGCCGACCAGCAGGAAGCCATGCAGAAGTTCGCGCAGGACACCGGTACCGCCGGTACCACGAACCTGGGCGCGCTGCTGAAGGCCAAGCTGAACGAAACCAATCAGTAAGCATCCACCGAGTCACGCCCCGAGGACGCGCGCACGATGCCCATGACCAAGTCCGAACTCGTGGAAAAATTGGCCGCCCGCTTTCCGCAGCTGCTGCTGCGGGATGCGGACATCGCGGTCAAGACGATCCTGGATGCGATGTCCGACGCCTTGGCGGACGGCCATCGCATCGAGATTCGCGGGTTCGGCAGCTTTGGCCTGAATCGGCGTCCACCGCGCGTCGGGCGCAACCCCAAGTCCGGCGAGAAGGTGCTGGTGCCCGAAAAACGGGTGCCGCACTTCAAGGCGGGCAAGGAGCTGCGCGAACGGGTCGACCGCAGCCTCGAGCGGCAGGGCGATTCCTCTTCGGAGGGCGAGCCCGTGTCGCTGACGGCTGTGAAGGCGGCGCGGCAGGCCGGCGGTCACCATGCCGCCGGTTTCCCGGCGGAAGCGACGCCGACGCTGGTCATGTCGCGCTGAGCCTTGCGTGTTGCACAGTGGTTTCAAGAACGCCCTGGTTTTCCCGGGGCGTTTTTTTTATGGCGCGGACGTGCCGCCGGGGCCTTGGCGCGTGGCTGGGCCCAACCCGAATCCGCTACAATGCGGCACAACCCGGCCATCACGCGCTGCGCGGGTCTCCGCGTCGCCGTCCGTTCCCGAAACCGCATGAAATTGTTCGTCTGGGTCGTCCGCATCCTGTTGTTTGTGCTGCTTTTCGTGCTTGCGCTGCACAACACGGCGGAAGTCTCGCTTGTGCTGCCGTTCGGCGTTGTCTGGCATGCGCCCCTGATCCTGATCGCCCTGGCGTTTTTCGTGGCCGGCCTGCTGCTGGCCATGCTGGCGATGGCGCCGCGCGTGATGCGGCACCGGTTCACCGCCAGCCGGCTGCGCAGGCAGCTCGGTCGCATGAAGGCCGAGGAGGCCGTCGAGCCGAAGGTGCCGGTCGCCGCCGATTCTCCCTACCACGTTCCCGGCCCCAAGGTCTGACGCATGGATTTTGATCTCTGGTGGCTGCTGGCCATCCCCCTGGTGTTCGGCTTGGGCTGGGTGGCGGCCCGGCTGGATGCCCGACAACTGCTGACCGAACAGGCGTCGCTGCCGCGCTCCTATTTCAAGGGGTTGAATTTCCTCCTCAACGAGCAGCCGGACAAGGCGATCGACGCCTTCATCGAAGTCGCGCGCCTGGACCCCGAAACCACCGAGCTGCACTTCGCGCTGGGCAGCCTGTTCCGCCGCCGCGGCGAAACCGAGCGCGCCATCCGCGTGCACCAGAACCTGGTCAACCGGCCGGACTTGCCGGCCAACGAGCGCGACCACGCGCTGTATGAGCTGGGCCAGGATTTCCTGCGTGCCGGCCTGCTGGACCGTGCCGAAGAATCGCTGCGCATGCTGATGGAAGGCGTGTTTGCCGAGCCGGCCAAGCGTGTGCTGCTGGAGCTGTACGAGGTCGAGAAAGAGTGGCGCAAGGCGATCGATGCCGCGCGCGAATTGCAGACGCTGCAGGGCCAGGACTATTCGGTGCAGATCGCCCAGTTCTGCTGCGAGCTGGCGCAGGAATCGCTGCAGCGCAAGGACGTGTCGGCTGCCGTCGAATGGCTTGAGCGCGCCCTGCAGGAGAACCCGAAGAACGTGCGCGCCACCATCCAGCTGGGCGACGTGGCGCTGGGCAAGGGCGATACCGAAGGCGCGATCAAGCGCTGGCGCAGCATCGAGCAGCAGAACCCGGCCTTCCTGCCGCTGGTGGCCGAGCGCTTGATGAAAGCCTTCGCGCAGCTCGGCCGTGCCGCCGAAGGCCTGGCCTGGCTGCGCTCCAAGATGGACGCGCGCCTTGGCCCCGAGCTGCTGGACGTCGTCTACCGCTATGAGCTGGACGTGCACGGCATCGACGATGCCGTCGCGCTGATGCGCGAGCAGATCCGCCGCCAGCCTTCGCTGATGGCGCTCACGCGCCTGGTCGAAGCCGAGGCGACGCGCGCCTCCGAAGCAGTGAGCCACGAGGCCGCGGCGGTTGCCGCGCCCATCAGTGACAGTGCGCTGGCCGATCCGGTGGAAGCCGGCAGCAACGCCGACATCCAGCGCGCGCAAGACCTCGGCGCCATCCGCGACCTGCTGCAGAGCCGCACCCGCAACCTGGCCCGCTACACCTGCCAGGAGTGCGGCTTCCGAGCGCGCCTGTTCTATTGGCAATGTCCGGGCTGCAACCGCTGGGAAACCTACGCGCCGCGCCGTACCGAAGCGCTCGGCGGCAGCGGTGGCGCCAGCATGTAATTCAGTCCGGCGTGGCCACGGGGCCGCGCCGGCACGTTTTCAACTTTTGAATTATTCGCATGAGAATCACCATCATCGGTAGCGGCTATGTCGGCCTGGTCACCGGCGCGTGCCTGGCGGAGCTGGGCAACGACGTGTTCTGCCTCGACGTCGACCAGAAGAAGATCGATCTGCTCAACGCCGGCGGCGTACCGATCTACGAGCCGGGCCTGAAGGAGCTGATCGACCGCAACCGCACGGCGGGCCGCCTGCAGTTCTCGACGGACGTGGCAGCCAGCGTGGCGCACGGCGACGTGCAGTTCATCGCCGTGGGCACGCCGCCCGACGAAGACGGCTCGGCCGACCTGAAATACGTGCTGGCGGCCGCCCGCAGCATCGCCGAGCACATGGACGGCTTCAAGGTGATCGTCGACAAGTCCACCGTGCCGGTGGGCACCGGCGACAAGGTTCGCGCCGTGGTGGCCGAGGCCCTGGCCGCGCGCGGCAAGTCCGGCATCGGCTTCTCGGTGGTGTCGAACCCCGAGTTCCTGAAGGAGGGGGCGGCGGTGGACGATTTCATGCGCCCGGACCGCATCGTGCTCGGCACCTACGCCGACGAACCCGGCCTGCGCGCCAAGGCCACGATGCGCGCGCTGTACGCACCGTTCAACCGCAACCATGAGCGCACGTTCTACATGGACGTGCGTTCGGCCGAATTCACCAAGTACGCCGCCAACTCGATGCTGGCCACGCGCATCTCGTTCATGAACGAGATGGCCAACCTGGCCGACAAGGTCGGTGCCGACATCGAGCTGGTGCGACTGGGCATCGGCTCGGATCCGCGTATCGGCTACAGCTTCCTCTACGCGGGCACGGGCTACGGCGGCTCGTGCTTCCCGAAGGATGTGCAGGCGCTGGTGCGGACCGCCCAGGAGCACGGCCAGACGCTGCACGTGCTGGAAGCGGTCGAGGCCGTCAACGACAAGCAGAAGGAAGTGCTGGTCGGCAAGATCGTCGACCGGCTGGGCGAAGACCTGTCCGGGCGCACCTTCGCCATCTGGGGCCTGGCATTCAAGCCGAACACCGACGACATGCGCGAGGCGCCGAGCCGCATCGTGATCGCCGCGCTGCTCGCGCGCGGCGCCCGCGTGCAGGTCTATGATCCGGTGGCGATGGAGGAGGCCCGCCATGCGCTGGCGATCGACTTGTCGCCCGAACAATTGGAACGCGTGACGTTCTGCGCGGGTCAGATGGATGCGCTCAAGCATGCCGACGCGCTCGTCATCGTGACCGAGTGGAAGGCATTCCGCAGCCCCGACTTCAACGCCGTCAAGGCATTGCTGAAGTCGCCGATGGTGTTCGACGGCCGCAATCTGTTCGAGCCGCAAGCCATGCGCGACGCGGGGTTCGAATACCAGGCCATCGGGCGCTCCACCCAATCGCCTTCGCAGTAACCGGAGGGCCGCTTTTGCCCGCAGCCATGACCAAGACCACGCTCGCTTCCGAACAGATCCATGCCGCTCGCATCCTCGTGGTGGGCGACATGATGCTCGACCGCTACTGGTTCGGCGATGTCGAACGGATTTCGCCCGAAGCCCCGGTGCCGGTGGTGCAGATCAAGCGCTCGGACGAACGGCTGGGCGGCGCCGCCAACGTGGCGCGCAACGTGGCCGCGCTGGGGGCGCAGGCTGGCATGCTGGGCGTGATCGGCGAGGATGAGCCGGGCCGCACCATCGAGGCGCTGCTCGACGCCAGCCATGTCCGCAGCCATCTGCACCGCGATCCGAGCGTCAACACCACCATCAAGCTGCGCGTGCTGGCACGCCAGCAGCAGCTGATCCGCGTCGATTTCGAGAACCCGCCGACGCATGAAGTGCTGATATCGGTGCTGGACCGCTTCGGCACGCTGCTGCCCGAACACGACGTGGTGGTGCTGTCCGACTACGGCAAGGGCGGGCTCACGCATGTCGCCAAGATGATCGAGGCGGCGCGCCAGGCCGGCCGCCGCGTGCTGGTCGATCCGAAGGGCGACGACTACTCGCGCTACAAGGGCGCGACCATGATCACGCCCAACCGCGCCGAGATGCGGCAGGTGGTCGGCAGCTGGAAGACCGAGGCCGACCTGACCATCCGCGCGCAGAACCTGCGCCGCGAACTGCAGCTCGAGGCGCTGCTGCTGACGCGCTCGGAAGAGGGCATGACGCTCTACACCGAGCATGAGGTGCTGCATGTGTCGGCCCAGGCGCGCGAGGTGTACGACGTGTCCGGCGCGGGCGACACCGTCATCGCCACGCTGGCGACGCTGCTGGGCGCAGGCGCCAACATCAAGGAAGCCGTGCAGTACGCCAACCGTGCGGGCGGCATCGTGGTCGGCAAGCTGGGTACCGCCGTCGTCACCTACGCAGAACTCTTCAATCAAGCATCATGACCATCATCGTGACCGGCGCGGCCGGCTTCATCGGCGCCAACCTCGTCAAGGGCCTCAATGACCGCGGCGAGACCGACATCATCGCGGTCGACAACCTGACCCGCGCCGACAAGTTCAGGAACCTGGTCGACTGCGAGATCAGCGACTACCTGGACAAGACCGAGTTCGTCGAGCGCTTTGCGCGCGGCGACTTCGGCAAGGTCCGCGCGATCTTCCACGAGGGCGCCTGCTCCGACACCATGGAGACCGACGGCCGCTACATGATGGAGAACAACTACCGGTACACGCTCGCGCTGATGAAGGCCTGCCTGGACCAGGGCGTGCAGTTCCTCTACGCGTCGTCGGCGGCCACCTACGGCGCGTCGGACACCTTCCGCGAGGACCGCGAGTTCGAGAAGCCGCTCAACGTGTACGGCTACTCCAAGTTCCTGTTCGACCAGATCGTGCGCCGCACGCTGCCGGGCGCGCTGTCGCAGATCGTTGGCTTCCGCTATTTCAACGTCTACGGCCCGCGCGAGCAGCACAAGGGGCGCATGGCGTCGGTGGCCTTCCACAACTTCAACCAGTTCCGCACGGAAGGCACCGTCAAGCTGTTCGGCGAGTACAACGGCTATCCGCAGGGTGGCCAGATGCGCGACTTCGTGTCGGTGGAGGACGTGGTCAAGGTCAACCTGTTCTTCTTCGACCATCCGGACAAGTCGGGCATCTTCAACCTCGGTACCGGCCGCGCCCAGCCGTTCAACGACATCGCGACCACCGTGGTGAACACCCTGCGCGAGGCCGAAGGCAAACCGGCGCTCTCGACCGAAGAGCTGGCGCAGGAAGGCCTGGTCGAATACGTGAAATTTCCTGATGCGCTGCGCGGCAAATACCAGTGCTTCACCCAGGCCGACCAGGGCAAGCTGCGCGCGGCTGGCTACAGCGCGCCGTTCCTGACCGTGCAGGAAGGCGTGGCGCGCTACTGCCGCTGGCTGATGGCCCAGCCGGCCTGACGACCGGCGATCGGACGGTTCGTTACTTTTCGTTGGCGCGGGCCTCCCGGCCTGCTGTCCTCCCTAAGATGCATTGAAGCCGCCACGCCGTGTGGCGGTCCTTTCAATCGTTCATCCCAGGAGGAATCCATGTTGAAGAAGCTGTTGGCCGCCGCGTTGATGTGCCTGTCCGCGCTGTCGGCATCATGGGCGGCCGTCGACGTGAACACGGCCGATCAGTCCGCGCTGGAAACGCTGTCCGGCGTCGGCCCGAAGCGCTCCAAGGCGATCGTCGAAGAGCGTGCCAAGAACGGTCCCTACAAGGACGCCGCCGACTTCATGGCGCGCGTGCCGGGCATCGGCGAGAAGTCGCTCGCCAAGTTGCAGAACGAGGGCCTGGCCTTCGGCAAGGGCGGTGCCGTTCCGACCCCGGCCAGGAAGGACGCCAGGGACGCGAGGAAGAAATAAGCGGTCCGCCGATGCCCCGCCCGCGCGGGGCGGCGCGATGAGCCTGTCGCCAGCAGGGTTGCCGCGCTGCATTACAATGCCCCGATTCCATCCGATACGCACCATGGCTTATCCCACCATCGAAGACACCATCGGCAATACGCCGCTGGTCAGGCTCCAGCGCATTCCCGGCGAGGACAACGCGCGACGCGGCAACGTGATCCTCGGCAAGCTCGAGGGCAACAATCCGGCCGGCTCGGTCAAGGATCGTCCGGCGCTTTCGATGATCAAGCATGCCGAGACGCGCGGCCGCATCAAGCCGGGCGACACGCTGATCGAAGCCACCTCGGGCAATACCGGCATCGCGCTGGCGATGGCTGCTGCCATCCGCGGTTACAAGATGGTACTGATCATGCCGGAGGACTTGTCGGTTGAGCGCCGCCAGAGCATGGCGGCGTACGGCGCGGAGATCGTCCTGACGCCGGTCAAGGGCGGCATGGAGTACGCCCGCGATCTGGCCGACGCGATGGAGCGGGACGGCAAGGGCGTCATCCTCGACCAGTTCGCCAATCCCGACAATCCGCTGGCGCACTATGAAGGCACCGGCCCGGAAATCTGGCGCGACACCGAAGGGCGCATTACCCATTTCGTCTCGGCGATGGGCACGACCGGCACCATCACCGGCGTCTCGCGGTTCCTGAAGGAGAAGAATCCCGCCATCCAGATCGTCGGCGCGCAGCCGGCGGAAGGCTCGCGCATTCCCGGCATCCGCAAGTGGCCGGAGGCGTATATGCCGAAGATCTACGATCCCAAGCACATCGATCGTACCGAGTCGGTCTCGCAGTCCGATGCCGAGCACATGGCGCGTCGCATGGCGCGCGAGGAAGGGATCTTCTGCGGCATCTCGGCGGCGGGCGCGCTGTGCGTGGCGCTGCGGGTGGCGGAGGCGGTCGAGAACGCGACCATCGTCTTTGTCGTTTGCGACCGGGGCGACCGCTACCTGTCCACCGGCGTGTTTCCGGCCTGAGCGGCACCACGCATCGGCATGAAAAAAGCGCAGCCAGGGCTGCGCTTTTTGTTTGCGGTGCGCCGGTGCGCGACCCGGCTTCAGCCCCGCATGGCCTGACGGACCGCCTGGCCCAGCTCGTACACCGCGGCGGCGTAGAAGAAGCTGCGGTTGTAGCGCGTCAGCACATAGAAATTGCGCAGGCCGACGCGGTATTCGGTCGGCAGGCCGGGGGAGGGCAGGTCGACCACAAGCACATCGGTCTCCTGCTCGCGGGCGGCATCGACGCCGGGGGCCAGGGCCAGCCCGGCGCGCGTCAGCCGGGACAGCGTCATGCGTGGATAGGGCTGGCCATCGGCTGCCGCCGCCGCGATGCCCTGGCTGTCGGTGTCGCCCGCGATGTTCCACATCACCGGGCGGTTGGGCTCCCAACCATGCATCTGCAGGAAGTGCGCGACGCTGCCGATGGCGTCCACCGCGCTGTTGCGCAGGTCGATGCGTCCGTCGCGGTCGTAGTCGAGGGCATATTCGCGGATGCTGGCCGGCATGAACTGCGGAATGCCGACCGCGCCGGCGTACGAGCCCAGCACCGAGAAGGCATCCGTCCCGGTGTCGCGGCACCACAGCAGGAAGTCCTTCAGCTGGTTGCGGAACATGGTGCTGCGCTCTTCGCGGTTGGGCGTGTCCGGGTAGTCGAAGGCGAGCGTGGTGAGCGCATCCATCACGCGGAAGTTGCCCATGTCGCGGCCGTAGATCGTCTCCACGCCGAGGATGCCGACGACCACGTCGGCCGGCACGCCGAACTCGGCTTCGGCCCGGCGCAGTGTGTCGCCGTATTGCTGCCAGAATTCCACGCCGGCGCCGATCCGCACCGGCTCGATGAAGCGGCCGCGGTAGGCCGTCCAGCTGCGGCGCGCCGGCGTGGGCGGCGGCAGGATCAGCCGCGCCACCGTGGCGGAATAAGCGGTGCCGGCAAACAGCGCGTCGAGCGCGGCGCGGTCGAAGTTGTGTTCGGCCACCAGCGTGCCGATGAAGGCTTGCGTCTGCGGATTGTTGCGATAGCGGTCCGGGTCGATCTCCTCCTCGTGCACGGCGACGCGGCGTCTGGCAGCGCGCGCGGCCAGCGACAGCGAAGACAGGGAAAGCGTGGAGAGTGCGGCACCCGCCATCAGGGCGCGCAGCACGGGACGACGGGAGGGGGACGTTTGGCTCATGGGCATGCGCAGGACGAGACCGGGGCATTGTAGCGGATGGGTCCGCCGGCCGCCCCGGCACGGCCGTGCTAACGTAACGGCTGGAGACACCACGACGCACCGGCACACAACACCAACATGGCGACCGGCCTCTACACGCATCCTGAATTCCTCAAGCACGAGATGGGGCACCACCACCCCGAGTGTCCCGACCGCTTGCGTGCGATCGAAGATCAACTGATCGCGAGCCGCATCGAGCAGTTCCTCGTGCCATGCGAGGCACCGCCGGCCACCGAGGCGCAGCTGTGCCGCGTGCATCGTCCCGAATACGTGCGCGAACTGGTCGCCAGCGTGCCGATCGCCGGTTATGCGCCGATCGATCCCGACACGGCGATGAACCCGCACACCTACATGGCGGCGGTGCTGGCGGCCGGCGCAGCGGTGCAGGCCACCGACAAGGTGATCGCCGGCGCGCTGGAGAACGCCTTCTGCTGTGTGCGTCCACCCGGCCATCATGCCGAGCCGGGCCGGGCCATGGGGTTCTGCTTCTTCAACAATGTGGCCGTGGCCGCGCGCCATGCGCTGGATCATCACGGGCTCGCACGCGTGGCCATCGTCGACTTCGACGTCCATCACGGCAACGGCACCGAAGCGGCCTTCCGCGACGAGCCGCGCGTGCTGATGTGCAGCTTCTTCCAGCACCCGTTCTATCCGTATTCCGGCACGGAGGGCGTGGCGGCCAATATGGTCAACATCCCGTTGCCGGCCTACACCAACGGCCTGACCGTGCGCGAAGTGGTCGAGACGATCTGGCTGCCGCGCCTGGACGCATTCCGGCCCGAGATGCTGTTCATTTCCGCCGGCTTCGATGCGCACCGCGAGGACGATCTCGGCCAGATGGGCCTGGTCGAGGCGGACTACGCCTGGATTACCCGGCAACTGATGCAGGTGGCGCGCGCACATGCCAAGGGCCGCATCGTCAGCTGCCTGGAAGGCGGCTACAACCTGAGCGCGCTCGGGCGTAGCGTGGTGGCCCACGTGAAGGCCCTGGCCGAGCTATGAAGACGAATTGTCCTCAACATTTGTAAAAGTAATAAAGACATCGTCAAAAAATCGTTCAGCGCATGTAGGGCCTGCCTTACACTAGCGCCTCATTCCAACGATAAAGAGACGGCAACCGCCTGCGATCCAGCGAGTTGCCGTTTTTGTATGTAACGCATGATCGAACTCAAGGGGATATCGCAGCACTTTCGGGGAGCGGGCGGCACCGACGTCCACGCGCTGCGCGACGTCGACCTGTCCATCGACAAAGGCGAGATCTTCGGCATCATCGGCCGTAGCGGCGCGGGCAAGAGCACGCTGGTGCGCGTCATCAACCTGCTGAACCGGCCGACTTCGGGCACCGTCACCGTGGCGGGCCAGAGCCTCACCGCATTGAATGCCGACGGCCTGCGCCAGGCGCGCCGCAAGATCGGCATGATCTTCCAGCACTTCAATCTGCTGTCGTCGCGCACGGTGTATGACAACGTGGCGCTGCCGCTGGAGCTGGCCGGCACGCCGCGCGAGCGCATCCGCGAGATCGTGCTGCCGCTGCTGGAGCTGGTCGGCCTGGACGCGCACAAGGACCGCTATCCGGCGCAGATTTCCGGCGGCCAGAAGCAGCGCGTGGGCATCGCTCGGGCGCTGGCGAGCCAGCCGGACGTGCTGCTGTCGGACGAAGCGACTTCCGCGCTGGATCCGGAGACCACGCGTTCCATCCTCGACCTGCTGCGCAAGATCAACCGCGAGCTGGGTCTGACCATCGTGCTGATCACGCACCAGATGGAAGTCATCAAGCAGGTGTGCGATCGCGTGGCGGTGCTCGATGCCGGCCGCGTGGTGGAGCTCGGCCGCGTGATCGACGTGTTCCTGAAGCCCAGGCATGACGTGACCCGCGCGCTGATCGGCGAGGTCATTTCGCAGGAGCTGCCGCCGTCCGTGCTGGCGCGCGTGGAAAGCCGCCTGGTGGCGGCGCGCGAACGGGGCGGGCGTGACCACCTGTTCCGGCTGGCCTTCACCGGCGCGGGCGTGGACCAGCCGGTGCTGGCCCAGGCGATCCGCAATTACGGGCTCGATTTCAACATCCTGCACGGCCATATCGACGAGATCCAGGGCCAGGCCTTCGGCTCGCTGGCGATCCTGGCTTCGGGCGAATCCGCCGACATCGACAACGCGATGCACTTCCTGCGCGAGCAAGGCGTGGTGGTCGAGGAGATCAACCATGTGGTCTGACCTGACCGATCTGTTTCTGCCGGCCTTCGGCGAAACGCTCGCCATGGTGGGCGTGTCCGGCGGCATCGGTGCGCTGTTCGGCGTGCCGCTGGGCGTGCTGCTGTACCTGACCGGGCCGGGCGGCGTGCTGTCGGCGCCGGCGTTCAACCGCATCGCCGGGCTGATCGTCAACGCGGTCCGTTCGGTGCCGTTCATCATCCTGCTGGTGGCGGTGATTCCGCTCACGCGCCTGCTGGCGGGGTCCTCGATCGGTACGGCGGCGGCCACCGTGCCGCTGACGCTCGCGGCGATCCCGTTCATCGCGCGCCTGGTGGAGACCGCGCTGCGCGAAGTGGACCGCGGCCTGATCGAAGCGGCCCAGTCGATGGGCGCGACCACCGGCCAGCTGGTCTACAAGGTGCTGCTGCCCGAAGCGATGCCGGGCATCCTCGCCGGCCTGACCATCACCTTCGTCAGCCTGGTCGGCTACTCGGCCATGGCCGGCACCATCGGCGGCGGCGGCCTGGGCGATCTGGGCATCCGCTACGGCTACCAGCGCTACGAATCGGACATCATGCTGGCGGTGGTCGTCATCCTGATCGTCTTTGTGCAGGCGGTGCAATCGACCGGCGATTGGCTGGTCCGTCGCCTGAGCCACCGTTAATCATTCAATCGACAGACAACCGAGGGAGTCTCATGAATCGCCGTCAACTGCTGCAATGGTCTGCAGGCCTGGGGGCCGCGCTGGCACTGGCTGCCGGGGGCGCGCTGGCGCAGGGCAAGCCGATCAAGATCGGCGTGACCGCCGGCCCGCACGCCGAGATCATGGAAGCGGTGAAGAAGGTCGCCGAACAGGATGGCCTGAAGCTGCAGATCGTCGAGTTCAACGACTACATCCAGCCCAACGCCGCGCTGGCCGCCGGCGATCTCGACGCCAACAGCTACCAGCACCAGCCGTACCTCGACGACCAGATCGCCACGCGCGGCTACAAGTTCGTCAGCGTCGGCCAGACCATCACCTTCCCGATGGGCGTCTACTCGAAGAAGATCAAGTCGCTCAAGGACCTGAAGGACGGCGCACGCTTCGGCCTGCCCAATGACCCGACCAACGGCGGCCGCGCGCTCCTGCTGCTGCAGGCGCAGGGCGTGATCAAGCTCAAGCCGAACGCCGGGTTCAAGGCTTCGCCGCGCGACGTGGCCGAGAACCCCAGGAAGCTGAAGTTCGTCGAGCTCGATGCCGCCCAGCTGCCGCGCTCGCTGGATGACCTGGATGCAGCCGCCGTCAACGGCAACTATGCCGAGAAGGCCGGCCTGGACCCGACCCGGGACGGCATCGCCATCGAAAGCCCGAAGGGTCCGTATGCCAACGTGATCGCCGTGCGCGCCGCCGACAAGGACCAGCCCTGGGTCGCCAAGCTGGTCAAGGCGTATCATTCCGACGCGGTCAAGGCGTTCGTGAAGACGAAGTACAAGGATGCCGTCATTGTGGCCTGGTGAGCACTTCCCAATCTGTTAGAGGGCTCTACCAAGCCGATTGCCGGGCGAGCCTATGGTGTCCGGCAATTTTTCGCGGTTAAAATAGCACGACCGTTCGTAAAAATAACGCGGCCGACCGGCCGCCCGTATAATGGCCGGCGTTTTGCAAAATTCTCTTATCAATAGTGGAGTGAGCGCATGAAAGTCCTGGTCGCAGTCAAGCGCGTGATTGACTACAAC
The DNA here is from genome assembly GCF_018243235.1 of Ralstonia nicotianae. Taxonomy (NCBI): domain Bacteria; kingdom Pseudomonadati; phylum Pseudomonadota; class Betaproteobacteria; order Burkholderiales; family Burkholderiaceae; genus Ralstonia; species Ralstonia nicotianae. The sequence goes on along the minus strand of NZ_CP046674.1, from coordinate 2,593,981 downwards.
GTGAAGGTTCGCGTGAAGTCGGACGGCAGCGGTGTCGATCTTGCCAACGTCAAGATGAGCATGAACCCGTTCGACGAAATCGCCGTGGAAGAGGCGGTGCGCCTGAAGGAAGCGGGCGTGGCCACCGAAGTGATCGCCGTGTCGTGCGGCGTGGCGCAGTGCCAGGAGACCCTGCGCACCGCCATGGCCATCGGCGCCGACCGGGGCATCCTGGTCGAGACCGGCGAAGAGCTGCAGCCGCTGGCCGTGGCCAAGCTGCTCAAGGCGCTGATCGACAAGGAACAGCCGCAGCTGATCATCCTGGGCAAGCAGGCGATTGACGACGACGCGAACCAGACCGGCCAGATGCTGGCGGCGCTGGCCGGCTTGCCGCAAGCCACCTTCGCCTCGAAGGTGCAGATCGACGACGGCCGCGCTTCGGTCACGCGTGAAGTGGACGGCGGCCTGGAAACGCTGTCGGTCAAGCTGCCGGCGGTGGTCACCACCGACCTGCGTCTGAACGAGCCGCGCTACGTGACGCTGCCGAACATCATGAAGGCCAAGAAGAAGCAACTGGACACGGTCAAGCCGGAAGACCTGGGCGTGGACGTGGCGCCGCGCCTGAAGACGCTCAAGGTGGCCGAGCCGCCCAAGCGCAGCGCCGGCGTGATGGTGCCCGACGTGGCGACGCTGGTGGCCAAGCTCAAGACGGAAGCCAAGGTGCTGTGAGGCGGCCAGCCGCATTCCGCACGTCTTTCAAGCACACCGAACAGGCAGATCAAGATGACCGCACTCGTTATTGCTGAACACGACAACCAATCCATCAAGGCCGCGACGCTGAACACCGTGACCGCCGCGCTGCAATGCGGCGGCGAGGTCCACGTGCTGGTGGCCGGCGCGGGCTGCGCCGCCGCCGCGCAGGCCGCCGCGCAGATCGCCGGCGTGGCCAAGGTGCTGGTGGCCGACGCGCCCCAGTTCGCCGACGGCCTGGCCGAGAACGTCGCCGAGCAGGCGCTGGCCGTCGCCGGCAGCTACAGCCACATCCTGGCGCCCGCCACCGCCTACGGCAAGAACATCCTGCCGCGCGTGGCCGCCAAGCTGGACGTGGCGCAACTGTCCGACATCACCAAGGTCGACAGCCCCGACACCTTCGAGCGCCCGATCTACGCCGGCAACGCGATCGCCATGGTGCAGTCGGCCGACCAGGTGAAGGTGATCACCGTGCGCGGCACGGCATTCGACGCGGCCGCCGCCACGGGCGGCTCGGCAGCGACCGAGGCCCTGACGCCGGTGGCCGATGCCGGCATCTCGCAGTTCGTCTCGCGCGAGGTGACCAAGAGCGACCGTCCGGAGCTGACCGCCGCCAAGATCATCGTATCGGGTGGCCGGGGCGTGGGCTCGGGCGAGAACTACACCAAGGTGCTGACGCCGCTGGCCGACAAGCTGGGTGCCGCGCTGGGCGCTTCGCGCGCGGCGGTGGACGCCGGCTTCGTGCCGAACGACTACCAGGTCGGCCAGACCGGCAAGATCGTCGCGCCGCAGCTGTACATCGCCGTCGGCATCTCGGGGGCGATCCAGCACCTGGCCGGCATGAAGGATTCCAAGGTGATCGTGGCGATCAACAAGGATCCTGAGGCGCCGATCTTCCAGGTGGCCGACTACGGCCTGGTGGGCGACCTGAACACCCTGGTGCCCGAGCTGGTGGCCGCGCTGGGCTGATCGCCGGGCGCGGCGCGACAGCGCCACCATGCCATGCCGCCGAAGCCGTTTCCGACCCGTTTGGAAACGGCTTTTTCATAGAGGGATTGGAGAGAGACATGACCTATCAAGCCCCCGTCAAGGACATGCTGTTCGCAATGAACGAACTGGCCGGCCTGGACAACGTCGCCAGGCTGCCCGGCTTCGAGGAGGCCACCGCCGACACCGCGCAGGCCGTGCTGGAGGAGAGCGCGCGCTTCACCGGCGAGGTGATCGCCCCGCTGAACGTGGAGGGCGACCGCAACCCGAGCCGCTGGAAGGATGGCACGGTGACGGCCAGCGCGGGCTTCAAGGAAGCCTTCCAGCAGTTCGGCCAGGGCGGCTGGCAGGGCGTGCAGCATCCGGTCGAATACGGCGGCCAGGGTTTGCCCAAGCTGATCGCCACGGCCTGCATCGAAATGCTGAACGCGGCCAACCTGTCGTTCGCGCTGTGCCCGCTGCTGACCGACGGCGCCATCGAGGCGCTGCTGACGGCCGGCAGCGAGGCGCAGAAGCAGCTTTATGTGCCGAAGCTGATCTCGGGCGAGTGGACCGGCACGATGAACCTGACCGAGCCGCAGGCCGGCTCCGACCTCGCCCTGGTGCGCACGCGTGCCGAGCCGGTGGGCGACGGCACCTTCAAGGTCTTCGGCACGAAGATCTTCATCACCTGGGGCGAGCACGACATGGCCGGGAACATCGTCCACCTGGTGCTGGCGCGCACGCCGGGCGCGCCGGAGGGCGTGAAGGGCATTTCGCTGTTCGTGGTGCCCAAGTTCCTGGTCAATGCGGATGGCTCGCTGGGCGCGCGTAATGACGTGCACTGCGTGTCGATCGAGCACAAGCTCGGCATCAAGGCGAGCCCGACCGCCGTGCTGCAGTTCGGCGACCATGGCGGCGCCATCGGCACGCTGGTCGGCGAGGAGAACCGCGGCCTGGAATACATGTTTATCATGATGAACGCGGCGCGCTATGCGGTCGGCATGCAGGGCATCGGTGTGTCGGAGCGCGCTTACCAGAAGGCTGTGGCCTATGCGCGCGAGCGCGTGCAGAGCCGTCCGGTGGATGGCTCGGCGGCCAAGGCAGTGCCGATCATCCACCACCCGGACGTCAAGCGCATGCTGCTGACCATGCGCGCCATGACCGAAGGCGCCCGCGCGCTGGCCTACGTGGCCGCTGCCGCGTGCGATGCCGGCCACCACGCTGCCGATGACGCCACGCGCAAGCAGAACGAGGCGCTGTACGAATTCCTCGTGCCGGTCGTGAAGGGCTGGAGCACCGAGATGTCGATCGACGTGACCAGCCTCGGCGTGCAGGTGCACGGCGGCATGGGCTTCATCGAGGAGACCGGCGCCGCGCAGTACTACCGCGATGCGCGCATTCTGCCGATCTACGAAGGCACCACGGCCATCCAGGCCAACGATCTGATCGGCCGCAAGACGGTGCGCGATGGCGGTGCGGTGGCGCTGGGCATCTGCGCCGAGATCGCCAGGGTGGAAGCGCAGTTGGCGGCCAAGGGCGGCGCGCATTGCGAGGCGATGCGCCAGCGCCTGGGCGCGGGCCGCGAGGCGCTGGAATCGGTGGTGCGCTTCGTGGTCGCGCAGACCAAGGCGCAGCCCAATGCCGTGTTCGCCGGCAGCGTGCCGTACCTGCGGCTGTGCGGCATCGTGCTGTCGGGCTGGCAGATGGCGCGCGCACTGCTGGCGGCGCTCGACCGCGAGGGCGACGATCCGAACTTCTACGGCGCCAAGATCGCCACGGCGCGCGTGTTTGCCGACGTGCTGCTGACGCAGGCCCCGGGGATCGCGCAGAGCGTCCTGTCGGGCGGCGAGACCATCGGCGCCGTGCCGGAAGCGCAGTTCTGAGCCGGCGTTGCCGGCATGAAAAAAGGGAGGCTTCGGCCTCCCTTCTCATTGGCGCCGCGCCGGCGTTCAGGCCAGCGCAGGCTTGGTCGCCGGTGCCTGGCCGCCGCGCAGGTAGCGATAGACCGACAGGTCGTCCGCGCGGATGGCGGGCGAGCGGCCCGAAACGAGGTCCGACAGCAGTTGGCCCGAGCCGCACGCCATGGTCCAGCCCAGCGTGCCGTGCCCGGTGTTGATCCACAGGCCGCGCACCGGCGTCGGGCCGACGATCGGCGTGCCGTCCGGCGTCATCGGGCGCAGGCCGGTCCAGAACGTGGCGCGCGAGACGTCGCCGCCGCCGGGGAACAGGTCGCTCACGACGAACTCCAGCGTCTTGCGCTTGCCCGGATCCAGGCGCTTGTCGTAGCCGACGATCTGCGCCATGCCGCCCACGCGGATGCGGTCGTCGAAGCGCGTGATCGCCACCTTGTAGGTCTCATCCAGCACCGTGGAGACCGGGCTGCGCTCGGCATCGGTCATCGGCACGGTGATCGAGAAGCCCTTGAGCGGATAGACCGGCACACCCACCAGGTTCTTCAGGAACGGCGTGCTGTAGCTGCCCATCGCGACCACCACCAGGTCGGCGGTCATCGCTTCGCCATCGACCAGCGCACCGCGTACGGCATTGTTCTGCACGATCAGGCTGTTGATGCGGCTGTTGAAACGGAAGCGCACGCCCTGCTTCTCGGCCATCGCGGCCAGGCGCGTGGTGAAGAGCTGGCAGTCGCCCGTTTCGTCGTTGGGCAGGCGCAGGCCGCCGGCCAGCTTGTGGCGGGTGGAGGCCAGGCCCGGTTCACTGCGCACGAGGTCGTCGCGCGATAGCAGTTCGTAGGGCACGCCGGCGCGCTCGAGCACCGCGATGTCGTTCGCGGCGCCATCGAGCTGCTGCTGGGTGCGGAACACCTGCAGCGTGCCTTGCTGGCGGCCTTCATAGGCGATGCCGGTCTCGGCGCGCAGGGCGCGGATGCAGTCGCGGCTGTACTCGGCCAGGCGGACCATCCGTTCCTTGTTCTCGGCATAGCTGGCGGCGTTGCAGTTGCGCAGCATCTGCCACATCCATTGCAACTGGAAGAGGGTGCCGTCGGGGCGGATGGACAGCGGTGCGTGCTGCTGGAACATCCACTTGATGGCCTTGAGCGGCACGCCCGGCGCGGCCCACGGCGATGCATAGCCCGGCGAGATCTGGCCGGCATTGGCGAAGCTCGTGTCGAGCGCAGGACCGGCCTCGCGGTCGACGACCGTGACCTCGTGGCCCGCGCGGGCCAGGTAATAGGCGCTGGTCACGCCGATGACGCCGCTGCCAAGAACGAGCACGCGCATGGTGATACTCCCCGGAGATGCGATCGCGATAGATGGCGCTATCGTATTCCCACCTTTGTGCAAATTGTTTCTGTATATTCCTGAAAAACAGGAATAAATTCGATTTCCGGCGATGCGAACCCAGCGAAAACCCGTGCGCGCCCTCGACAAGCTCGACCGGCGCATCCTCGACCTGCTGCAGAAGGACGGCCGGCTGTCCATGAAGGAGCTGTCCGACGCGGTCGGCCTGACCATCACGCCCTGCATCGAGCGGGTCAAGCGGCTGGAGCGGGAGCGCTTCATCCTCGGCTACTACGCGCGGCTGAATCCGGCCATGCTCGGCGCATCGCTGCTCGTGTTCGTGGAGATCAGCCTGGGTAGCAAGTCCGGCAACATGTTCGAGCAGTTCCGGCGCGAGGTCCTGCGCATTCCCGAGGTACTGGAGTGCCACCTCGTCTCCGGCGATTTCGACTACCTCATCAAGGCGCGCATCCGCGAGATGAGCGAGTACCGGCGCCTGCTCGGCGACATCCTGCTGCAGCTGCCGGGCGCGGTGCAGTCCAAGAGCTACATCGTGATGGAAGAGATCAAGGAGACGCTTGCCATCGACGCGATCGGCGAAGACGCGTAGCGGTAGTGCCCGCTGCCGCAAGGCGGTGGATGTGGCGGCGCGTCGCCGCGGCATGCATGAGGTGGTGGCCACGTCCAGCCGGCCGCCCGTCGAACTGACTTGCGCGATGCGTGCGCCGGGAATGGCAAATCCCCATGGGTCATGGCACCGAGGCCGAGGCGAGCTGGCAGCCGCCTTCACAGGTCTGCAGCGGAATGCGGACGAATCGGATACGATCGACACGCCCCCGCAATCCGCACGTCCCGCTGTGTCCGATTCATCCGATCGCCATGTTCCGCGCAAGGGGCGTGGCGCCACCTCCAATCTGCAAGGCCGCTTCGAGCGCGACGAACGCACCCGCGTCGATGACGGTTGGCAGCCGCTCGTCGGGCAGCAGGATCCGGACGCGCCGCCGCGATTGCAGACCACCGTCTCCATCGAGCGGGCGCGCTCGATCCTGAGCCGCAACCAGTCCCCGGATATCCCGTTCGGCGTGTCGCTCAACCCGTACCGGGGTTGCGAGCACGGCTGCATCTACTGCTTCGCGCGCCCGACGCATGCGTATCTGGAACTGTCGCCTGGACTGGATTTCGAGACCCGGCTGTTCGCCAAGACCAACGCCGCCGAGCTGCTGCGCGAGACGTTGGCCAAGCCGGGCTACCGCTGCGAGCCGATCGCGCTGGGCGTCAACACCGATGCCTACCAGCCGATCGAGCGCGAACTGTGCGTCACGCGCGATGTGCTGCAGGTGCTGCACGATTGCGATCACCCGGTCGGGTTGATCACCAAGTCGACCTTGATCGAACGCGACATCGACCTGCTCGCGCCGATGGCGGCGAAGCACCTGGCCGTGGCGGCGGTGACCGTCACCACGCTCGATGCCGGGCTGGCGCGCAAGCTGGAGCCGCGCGCGGCCACGCCGTCGAGGCGTTTGCGCACGATCCGCACGCTGGCCGAAGCGGGGATTCCGGTCGGCGTCAGCGTCGCGCCGGTCATCCCCTTCATCACCGACGATCACATGGAGCAGATTCTGGAGGCCGCGCGCGAAGCCGGCGCGATGTTCGCCAGCTATATCGTGCTGCGTCTGCCGCACGAGCTGGATGCGGTGTTCCAGGACTGGCTGGCGGCGCATTTCCCAGACCGTGCGCAGCGCGTGATGAACCGCATCCGCGACTTGCACGGCGGCCAGGACTACAACCCCGATTTCGGCACCCGCATGCGCGGCACCGGCATCTGGGCCGACCTGCTGCGCCAGCGTTTCTACAAGGCCGCCGACAGGCTCGGCTTCAGTTACCACCGCTACGACAAGCTGCGGCTGGACACAGCGCAGTTCAAGCCACCCGCGCGCTCCGTCAAGGCCCGGCCCGTCGACGCGCGGCAGGGCAACCTGTTCTGAGCTACTGCGACAGTTCCTTCGCGGCCTGCACCTGCGATTCGAAATAGGTCTGGAAGGTGATGGCGAGGCCGGCCATGAGCAGGCCGGTACCGATCATCAGCGTGAGGATCGCCAGCAGTACGACCGGCCAGCCTGAACGTGTCGGCGTGCCGTCCGGATTGAATTGCGCGTCCCATCGGTCATCGGGGCGCAGCCCGTAGATCAGCGCCGACAGAAAGCCGGCGAGCACCGAGGCCGCGCCGATGATCGCGCATGCCCAGCCGGGCAGGCTGCTCCGATCCGTCGACCACAGCAAGGCGACACCGATGATGCCGAGCGCCATGGCCGCGACTTGCGCCCACGCCCAGAAATCGCGTCCGCCTTTCAGATAGAAACGATGGGCGCCCATGCTGCCGAACAGGAAGGCGAGCAGCACGGTCAGCAGTTTGGATTTCTTGAGCGGAGCGGTTGTAGGCATGGCAGGCGCGGGACACACGGCGAGACAGCAACGGCGCCGGGCATTCTACGCCCAAGACACGCGGCGGCGCACACTGCGCGGTGCGCCGGGCCTGGTCTCATCGGCTCCGCTGGCAAAGGGAATCAGCAATCGGAAGCGGTAGCCGCCGATCCGGCCGGATGCGCGCAGCGTCGTGATTCGCCGACAGCGGGGAGGGCAGGGACGCTAAATCGGAACGGGGCGCAGCGCTGGCACGCTGGTCGATGCCGTCAGGTCCTGCAGCAGCCGGGAAGCCTGCTGGCGCAGGCTGACTTCGCCGTAGAGCAGGTGGGCAAGCATCGCCATGAAGGCCGATGACCACAAGAGACCGAGAATGAGCCGCGTGTAGCGGGAAGGATGGAACGGCATGAGGCACCTGTTGTCGTGATGGCCGCGGCATGCCAAACGGTTGCCGCAGCTATCCAGTCCGACCGGGCGGCCTTGGCCGGGTTCCTCGGTGTGGCGTCGGGGCGTGCGGGGCCGGGCAATCAGCCGCGCCGGTTGCCGTGCCAGTTGCCGTAGCCACCGGGCGGGTTGCCGCGTTCCTGGCGCATCTGCTGATCCTGCTGTTGTTGCCAGTCGCCGCGGCCGCCGCCTTCGCGGGGCTGGACGCGGCCGTTCAGGCGGTCATCGGCGCGGGCGCGCGCTTCCATGCGCTCCATCTGCGCGCGGATGCGGGCGGCCTGGTCGCCGCGTGCGTCGACGAAGAAGACCTGTGCCAGCAGGGAGCGGGCTTGCGCCGGCGCCTCGGTAGGTTGGGCCCAGGGCGGTGCCGGAGAATCGAGCGCAACGGATGCCTGACGCGTCGTTGCGTTGGCAGCCAGGGCGCCCGCAGAGGCGACGATCAGAGCACCCGCCGCAAGAGTGCTGAGCAATGCGCGGATCGGCATGGCTGGCTCCTGTCGGACAAGTGATCGGAAGGGACGCATGCCGCACGGATGCCGGGCAGTTGCAGACGGGTGGCGGTGCATGTCCATGTGTGTCAATGTAAGGCTTCACCCTGGACGCATCCACTGTCCGAAGGTTACCGGTGTAACGAGATGTTTCCCGCACGCCCAGCCCAGGCAGCGGCTCATTTTCCGGTGTAGCGGACGCGATACACCGCGCCCGCGTAGTCGTCACTGACGAGCAGGCTGCCGTCCGGCGCGACCAGCGCATCGACAGGCCGTCCCCAAGCTCGTTCGCCGCGCAGCCAGCCCTCGACGAATGGCTCTTGCCGTACGACCTTGCCCGCGGCATCGAGTACCACGCGCACGACCCGGTAGCCGACCTTGGATGACCGGTTCCAGGAGCCATGCTCGGCAATGAAGAGGTTGTGGCGGTACGCCTGGGGAAAGTTGCTGCCGGTATAGAAGCGCATGCCGAGGGCCGCCACATGCGCGCCGAGCTTGCCCACCGGCGGCACATATCGGCTGCACGGATGTCCCGCGCCGAATTCCGGGTCCGGCACGTCGCCGGCATGGCAGAACGGATACCCGAAATGCTGGCCAGGCGCGGTGATGCGGTTGAGCTCATCATCGGGCACGTCGTCGCCCATCATGTCGGCGCCGTTGTCGGTGAACCAGAGTTCGTGCGTGACCGGGTGCCAGTCGAAGCCGACGGTGTTGCGGATGCCGCGCGCCACCACCTCCAGGCCGGTGCCGTCGGCATTCATGCGCATCAGGTTGGCGTAGCGGTCTTCATCGCGGTGGCAGACGTTGCAGGGTGCCCCGACCGGCACATACAGCTTGCCGTCCGGCCCGAAGGCGATGAATTTCCAGCCGTGGTGGGTTTCGGTCGGGAAGCGGTCGCTGACGACCACGGGGACAGGCGGATCGTCGAGCCGGCTGTCGATGCGGTCCAGCCGTACCACTCGCGACACGGCGGACACATACAGGCTCCCGTCGCGCCAGGCGACGCCCACCGGCTGCTCCAGTCCCGAGGCGACCACCCGCACGGTCGCGCCTGGCACCTGCAGTGGCAGCGCATAGACTTTGCCCGTGCGGCTGCCGACGTACAGGATGCCGACCGGCGACAGCGCCATCTCGCGTGCCGACGGCATCGCCTCGGTGAGCAGCTCGACCCGGAAGCCGGGCGGCACGCGCAGCGTTTCGACGGGGAGCCCGGCGGCAGCGGGCAGCACGCATCCAAGCCACGCCGCCAGCACAATGGCCCACCGTCCGTACCGTGCGCGCCACGCGGAGTGTCCGGTACGGCGGCGCGCCTGGTCTAAGTGTTTGTTTGGTCTGGAAAACTGCGCTATACTTGCATGTTTCTCTGTACGCATACCCAGTTTTTCAAGGAAAAGATCCATGGTCGTGATCCGTCTGGCCCGCGGTGGCTCCAAGAATCGCCCGTTCTTCAACATCGTTGCGACCGATTCGCGCAATCGCCGTGACGGCCGTTTCATCGAGCGCGTGGGTTTTTATAACCCGCTCGCCACGGAAGGTGAAGAAGGTCTGCGCATTGCCCAAGACCGCCTGTCGTACTGGCAAGGCGTGGGCGCGCAACTGTCGCCGACGGTTGCCCGTCTGGTGAAGCAAGGCGCCAAGAAGGCGGCTGCCTAAGTTTTGAGTTTGAACATGCGTCGATCGATGATGGCGCCGTTCGTGCACGTATTGCCGTGACGCGCCCCATGTCGACGCAGATTCGCACGCGGCCCGGTCCGCTAGCGGCCTCCGCTCAGGCTACCTCGCAAAAGGTGGCGGAGCGTCTGGCAGGCATGCGTCCGGGAGCCGGCGCGAACCCGTCGCTGCCCGACGATCTGGTCGAGGTGGGCTACGTGGGCGGTGCCTATGGCGTTCGCGGCTGGATCAAGGTGCAGCCGCACGGCGATGCCGAGGCGCTGCTGCACGCGAGCACTTGGTGGCTGAAGCCGGCTGCCGGTGCGCCTGCCGTTTCGTCCGACTGGCGGGTGCTGCCCGTCGGGACTTCGCGGGAGCACAGCGGTTCGGTGGTGGCAGGGTCGCCCGCCGTGCCGGATCGCAATGTCGCCGAGGCGCTGCGCGGCTGTACCGTGTGGGTCCGCCGTGCCGAGTTTCCCGCGCCGGCCGACGACGAGTTCTACTGGGTCGACCTGATCGGCTCGACGGTCGTCAATGAGCAGCAGGAAACGCTCGGCACGGTCGCCGGGCTGATCGACAACGGCGCGCACCAGATCCTGCGCATCGTGGACGAAGGCGGTACCGAGCGGCTCGTGCCGTTCGTCGAGGTGTATGTGAAGTCGGTGGATGTGGCGGGCAAGCACATCGTCGTCGACTGGGGTCTGGATTACTGAACATGCGGCCGGAGAATTCGGCAATGCAGTTCGATGTCATCTCGCTGTTCCCGGAGATGTTCCGGGCGTTGACCGACTGGGGGATCACCAGCCGGGCAGCCAAGCAGCAGGTGTACACGTTGCGTACCTGGAACCCGCGCGACTTCACGACGGACAATTACCGTACCGTGGATGACCGGCCCTATGGCGGCGGCCCAGGCATGGTGATGCTGGCCAAGCCGCTGGAAGCGGCGCTCGATGCGATCCGCGAGGCGCAGGCGCCCGCGCCGTCGCATGTGGTGCTGCTGTCGCCGCAAGGCCGGCCGCTGACCCACCGGCGGGTGATGGAGCTGGCACAGCTGCCGGCGCTGACGCTGCTGTGCGGCCGCTACGAGGCCATCGACCAGCGTCTGGTCGACCGGCGCGTCGATGAAGAAATCAGCCTCGGCGATTTCGTGCTGTCCGGCGGTGAGATCGCCGCCATGGCTATCATCGACGCCGTGGTGCGGCAGTTGCCCGGGGTGCTGGGCGATGCGCAGTCGGCGGTGCAGGACAGTTTCGTCAACGGCCTGCTGGATTGCCCGCATTACACGCGGCCGGAAGAATACGAAGGCGTGCGTGTGCCTGATGTGCTGCTGGGCGGCCACCACGCCGAGATCGAGAAGTGGCGCCGCCAACAGGCGCTGTTGAATACGATGCGCAAGCGGCCCGATCTGATCGAGGCGGCGCGCAGGCAGGGTTTGTTGTCCCGCAGCGATGAGGTCTTCCTCGCTGCCGCGGCGACGACGGCAAAGGGGTCGGGCGCTTCCCTATCGGAAGCCCCGGCCAAGTGATGTTCCCATCCTCTACCGGGGCCGCGGTCGGTTGACCGGGCAGAACGCCGGCATGATGGTTCAGGAGAAAAAGATGAATCTCATCGAGCAAATCGAGCAGGAAGAAATCAAGCGCCTGACGGCCAACAAGACGATCCCCCCGTTCGCCCCTGGCGACACCGTGATCGTCAACGTGAACGTCGTTGAAGGCAACCGCAAGCGCGTGCAGGCGTATGAAGGCGTGGTGATTGCCAAGCGCAATCGCGGCCTGAATTCGTCGTTCATCGTGCGCAAGATTTCTTCGGGCGAAGGCGTGGAGCGTACGTTCCAGCTGTACTCGCCGCTGCTGGCCAGCATCGAAGTGAAGCGTCGCGGCGATGTTCGCCGTGCCAAGCTGTACTACCTGCGCGAGCGTTCGGGCAAGTCGGCACGCATCAAGGAGAAGCTGTCCTTCAAGCGCAAGGAAGTCGCTGCGCAGTAAGCTGCGGGCTTTGCGAAAAGGCACCTTCGGGTGCCTTTTTTCTCTTTTGCGGCGGGTGATTGTCTCCATGCGAGGATTGTCCGTCCCATCACCATTCCAGCCCGTTCCCCAAAATGCGCCGTCCCGCATTCGATCCTGAGCAGTTGCCCGTGTTGCCGTCCGCGGCAACGCTACCTGCGCTCGGGCCGGTGCGGCTGACGCCGGCATTCGTGCGCGAACGCCTGCATGCCCCGCCATCCTGGGCGCCCGAGCATACCGACGAATCCCGCCTGATCGACACCTCGCTCAAGCTGCGCGAGGCCGCCGTGCTGGTGCCGCTGGTGCAGCGCAGCGCCGGATTGACCGTGCTGCTGACGCAGCGCAATGCCACCCTCAGCCAGCATGCCGGGCAGATCAGCTTTCCCGGCGGCGGGCGGGAGTCCTCCGATCGCGATGCGGTGGACACGGCACTGCGCGAGACGGTGGAGGAGGTCGGCATCGGCGCCGAGCATGTCGAGGTGGTCGGGCGCCTGCCGGACTACATCACGGGCAGCGGCTTTCATGTGAGTCCGGTCGTGGGCCTGCTGACGCCCGGCTTCATTGCCCGGCCGGACCCGAGCGAAGTCGCCGAGGTCTTCGAGGTGCCGCTGGCCTTTCTGATGGACCCGGCCAACCACGAAGTGCGCGAGCTGCGTTGGGATGACCGCGTGCGCTGCTTCTATGCCATGCCGTACCGTCGCCCCGGCGGCGGCCGCTACTTCATCTGGGGCGCGACCGCCGGGATGCTGCGCAACCTCTATCACTTGCTGGCGGCGTAGCGAAAGCGGCACGGTGCGCTGTGATGCGCACGCCCTGTGCTATCGTCTAGCTCATCGCTTCCATGGCGCCCGCGCGCCCCAGCAACGCCAGTCCAATGACCTTTTTCTCCGTACTCTGCGCGCTGATTCTCGAGCAGTTCCGTGCGCTCAGCCGGGACAACCCGATCTACGACATCGTGCGCGCATTGGCCGCGCGGGCGGAAGAATGGTTCGACACGGGGCAGCGCCGCGATGCCGTGCTGGCATGGGGCCTCGTCACGCTGCCGGCGGTGGTGGTGGTGGCGCTGGTGCACTACCTGCTGTCGTCGATCAGTATCGCGCTGGCGTTCCTATGGAATGTGCTGATGGTCTACCTGACCCTCGGCTTCCGCCAGTTCAGCCACTACTTCACGGACATTCACGAAGCGCTGCGCCGTGACGATCTCACCACGGCGCGGCTGATCCTCAGCGAATGGTCGGGGCGCGACACGGCCGACATGCCTGTCAACGAGATCGTGCGGCATACGCTGGAATGCGCGATCGTGGCGGTGCACCGCCACGTGTTCGGTGTGTTCTTCTGGTTCCTGGTGCCGATCGGGCCGGCCGGCGTGGTGCTGTATCGCGGCGCCGAATACCTGGCCCGCCACTGGAGCGAACCGTCGATGGACCGCAGCCCGGTGCTCGGCCTCTTTGCGCGCCAGGCGTTCCGCGTCATCGACTATGTGCCGGCGCGGCTGACGGCGATCGGTTTCGCCATCGTCGGTGACTTCGAAGACGCCGTGTATGCCTGGCGCAACCTCGCCGCCAAATGGAACGATGAAGTGAACGGCATCCTGCTGGCGGCCGGCGGCGGCGCGCTGGGTGTGCGCCTGGGCGTGCCGATCGCCCAGCGCGATTCCGCCGAGCGGATCGCCGACGAGGACAGCGCCTATCCGATGGATGTCGGGCAGGAACCGAGCGTGCGCACGCTGCAGTCCGCCGTGGGGCTGGTGTGGCGCGCGGTGGTGCTGTGGATGCTGCTGCTGGCGATGCTGTCGTTCGCCGTGTGGCTGGGCTGATCCGGCCTCAGGCGATCGCGTCGCGATCCTTGCCGCAGCGCCAGCACTGGGCGAACTGCGGCTCGTGCTCCTCGCCGCAATGCGGGCAGCGCCACGCCGGTCCGGCCGGCGGATGGCGTGCCTGGTCCAGCAGCGCCTGGGCCTGCGGTTCCTGCTCCGGATGGACTAGCCAGACCTGCGCGGCGCAGTCCTGCGGCGGGATGTCGCCCGCCACGCTGCTCAGGTAGATGTTGCGCAGCTCCGTGCGGATGCCGGCTGCGGCCAGCACGTTCTGCCAGTGTGCCGCCAGGCCGAGCGATGGACTGCTGACCAGCAGTTTCATCGATCTGTCCTCCTCCCGGTTGGGTCACCAGGGCTTCTGTTGCTCCGATTCGTGCAGCAGCTGCGCGTACAGTGCGTGGCGGCGCGGATCGATCTTGCCCTCGGCCATCGCCCCCAGGATGCCACAGCCGGGCTCCCGCAGGTGGCGGCAGTTGTAAAAGCGGCATTCGGTCAGGCGCGGGCGGAATTCGGGGAAGGCGCGCTCCAGCATGCCTTCGGTCAGGTGGTGCAGGCCGAATTCCTGGAAGCCGGGCGAGTCGATCAGCGTGCCGCCGTGGCCCCAGCCGGAGGGCAGGTGATAGAGCCGCGTGAAGGTCGTGGTGTGCTTGCCGGAGTCGAGCTTTTCCGAGATCTCGCGGGTCTGCGCGTCCACACCCGGAATCAGCAGGTTCAGCAGAGACGACTTGCCCATGCCGGACTGCCCGATCAGGATCGAGGCGCGCCCCGCCACGTGCGCCGCCAGCACGGCGTGCGCCGCCTCGGGGGCGGCGTGCACCGACAGTTCCACGACCGCGTAGCCGAGCGCGCGATACAGTGCCAATCGCGCCCGGGCCGTCTCGAGCCGCGCGGTCAGGTCGATCTTGTTGAGCAGGATCAGCGGGGTGATGCCCAGCGACTCCGCCGCCACCAGCGCGCGGCCGAGCAGGTCTTCGGAAAAGCCCGGCTCGGTACCGAGCATGATCAGGACCTGATCGATATTGGCGGCCAGCTGCTTGGACTTGAACTGGTCTGACCGGTGCAGCAGGTTGCGGCGTTCCTCCACGCGTACCACCACGCCCTGGTCGACGGCGGTGGCCTCGAAGATGACGCGATCGCCGACCGCGCATTCGCTGCGCTTGCCGCGCGGAAAGCATTGCAGCAGGCCGCCGCCTTTCCGCTCGACGAGGTAATGACGGCCATGCGCGGCGATCACCAGCCCATGTTCGCCGGTGCTGGTGTGCCGCCTGTCGTGACCCGCGCGGCCCGGTTTGCCGTGCGTCATGCGGCAGCCTGCACCAGTCGTGCCACGCGCTGCGACGCGGTGGGGTGGGAGTAGTAGAACGCCGAGTAGACCGGGTCGGGCGTCAGGGTCGAAGCATTGTCCTGGAACAGCTTGACCAGCGCCGAGACCAGGCGCGACGCATCGGCATGCTGCGCCGCGAAGGCATCCGCCTCGAACTCGTGCTTGCGGGACGACAGGCTCGACAGCGGCGAGACGAAGAACATGAAGACCGGCAGTACCAGGAAGAACAGCACCAGCGCCAGCGCATGGTTGTCGGCGAGCAGATTGGGCGCCACGCCCAGGCCCAGGTAGAACCACGCGCGCGTCATCAGCCAGCCGAGCAGGGCCAGCAGCCCCAGGCTCAGCACGAACATCACGGCGATGCGCTTGGTGATGTGGTGGCGCTTGAAATGGCCCAGCTCATGCGCCAGCACGGCTTCCATCTCGGGGGCATCCAGCCGCGCGAGCAGCGTATCGAAGAAGACAATGCGCTTGGTGGCGCCGAAGCCGCTGAAATAGGCGTTGCCGTGGGCGCTGCGGCGGCTGCCGTCCATCACGAACAGGCCCTTGCTGGCAAAGCCGCAGCGCTTGAGCAGGCCCTCGATGCGCGTGCGCATCTCGCCGTCCTCGAGCGGGGTGAACTTGTTGTAGAGCGGGGCGATCACGTTGGGGTAGATCGCCTGGACGAACAGCGTGAAGGCTATCCACACCAGCCAGGTGTACAGCCACCAGCGCTCGCCCATCGAGTGCATCAGCCACAGCACCGCCAGCAGCAGCGGCAGCCCCAGCGCGGTGCCGATGGCCAGCCCCTTGAGGTTGTCGGCCAGCCACAGCTTCCAGGTCATGCGGTTGAAACCGAAGCGCTCTTCGATGACGAACTGGCTGTACAGCGAGAACGGCAGCTCGATCAGGCTGCTGATGGCGATGACCGAGGCGATCAGGGCCACGCCATACGCGTAGCCGGGGCCGAAGGCGGACAGCCAGGCCTGGTTGAGCCAGTTCAGCCCGCCCAGCAGCGTCAGCGCGATCAGCAGCGTGGCCTGCACGGGGACTTCCAGCATCGCCAGGCGCGTGCGGGCGATGGTGTAGTCGGCGGCCTTGTGGTGCATGTCCAGTGTGATGGATTCGGCGAACTGCGCGGGCACGGTGTCACGGTGGCGCGCCACGTGGCGGATCTGCCGGGCGGCCAGCCACAGGCGTGTGGCGGCCATTAGCACGAGGGCGATCAGGAAGACGGCGGTGAAGGCGGGCATGTGTGGGAACAGCTATCAGATATGCGAAAATTATAGCCTTCCGTTCATTTCTCAAGGCTTTCGCGTGAGCACCCCTCTTTCCCAGCCGGCTGCGGCATCTTCGAGCGCCACCCACGTCGCCACCAAAATCGCCGCCAAGAGCGACAACAACCTGGTCTGGCTCGACATGGAGATGACCGGCCTGAGCCCCGAGAACGACCGCATCATCGAGGTGGCCATGGTCGTCACGGACTCGGAGCTGAACGTGCTGGCCGAAGGCCCGGTGCTGGTGATCCACCAGCCGGACGAGATCCTCGACGGCATGGATGCCTGGAACAAGGGCACGCATGGCCGCTCGGGCCTGATCGACAAGGTGAAGGCCTCGACCACCACCGAAGCGCAGGCCGAAGCCGATCTGCTGGACTTCCTGAAGAAGTGGGTGCCCAAGAGCAAGTCGCCGATGTGCGGCAACTCCATCTGCCAGGACCGTCGCTTCATGGCGCGCTACATGCCCAAGCTGGAGGCGTACTTCCACTACCGCAACCTGGACGTCTCCACGCTCAAGGAACTTTGCAAACGTTGGCAGCCGGCCATCGCCAAGGGCTTCATCAAGCGCCAGCAGCACACCGCGTACGCCGATATCGTCGAATCGATCGAAGAGCTGCGCTACTACCGCCAGCACTTCATTCGCGACGTGCCGCAGACGCCGGAAGCCGAAGCGCTGGCCTCCTCGGTCGCGCCGTAAGCCTCAGACCTGCAGCGGCCTGGCGCGCACGGCGTGCTTGGGCCGCCAGGTCTTGACCACGCTGTCGTGCGTCTCGATGTAGGGGCCGCCGATCAGGTCGATGCAATAGGGCACCGCGGCGAAGATGCCCGGCACCGTTGCGCGGCCCTCGGCGTCCTTCAGGCCTTCCAGCGTTTCCCGGATGGCGCGCGGCTGGCCGGGCAGGTTGATGATCAGCGCCGCGCGCGACGGCGTTTCGCGGATCACCGCCACCTGCCGCGACAGGATCGCCGTCGGCACGAACTGCAGGCTGATCTGCCGCATCTGCTCGCCGAAGCCCGGCATCTCCTTGGTGGCGACCGCCAACGTGGCTTCCGGCGTGACGTCGCGGCGCGTGGGGCCGGTGCCGCCGGTGGTCAGCACGAGGTCGCAGCCGACGCGGTCGACCAGGTCGATCAGCGTAGCGCTGATGGTGGCCTGCTCGTCCGGAATCAGGCACTCCACGCCTTGCCACGGCGACGACAGCGCGGTGCCGAACCAGTCGCGCAGCGCGGGAATCCCCTCGTCCTGGTAGACGCCCGTCGATGCGCGGTCGGAAATCGACACGAAGCCGACGATCAGCTCGTCGGGATGGCGGCGGGTGACGGCGGCGGAGGCGGTCATGCCTGGTCGTCTTCCAGGTTGGAGGGTTCGGCGTCTTCGCCGGCCTGATCATGACCGGCCAAGGCCTGCTTGACCGCCTGGAACAGCTCGCGCGAAGACTTGGGCGGCTTGCCCAACTGCGCTTCCTTGCGGGCGTTGCGCACCAGGGTGCGCAGGGCCTGCACGTCGGTGTCCGGGTGCGCGGCGATGAACTCGGTGATGGCGCCATCGTCGGCGAGCAGGCGGTCGCGCCAGCGCTCGATGGCGTGCAGGCGCGCGGTCTCGGCCTTGGATGCGCCCACGAAGGTGGCCAGCACGCGGCGGATGGCCTCGATGTCATCGTCGGTCAGCGCGCGCATCAGCTTGCCGATGTACTGCATCTGGCGGCGTTTGCCTTCGTGGCTGGTGATGCGGCGCGCCTCGCGCAGGGCGTCGGCCAGCGTCTCGGGCAGCGGGACCTTGGCGAGTCGGTCCTTGGGCAGCGCTTCCAGTGCGGTGCCCAGATCTTGCAGGGCGGTGACCTCGCGCTTGCGCTGCGATTTGCTCTTGGGCGTACCCGGATCGTCCTCGTCACCGATGTCGGTGCGCACGACGGGTTGCAGATACGAAGGGTTGTGGCGGGATGCTCGGCTCATGGCGCGCATTGTATCTTGCTATGATGGCCGCTTAAGCTAAAAGCGCGCCGAAAACGCACCAAGCGGCGCCCCAACGATTTCCTCTCTCCTGCCTATGTCCGACACGCTCGATTCCAAGACCGATTCCGTTTTTGCCTACCGCCGCGAGCGGCTCGAGGAAATGGCTCGCGATGTGCTGCGCATTGCACGCGAACTCGGCGCCACCGATGCCGCCACGGAAATCTCCGAAGGCCAAGGCTTGTCGGTCACGGTGCGCAAGGGCGAGATCGAGACCATCGAGCAGAACCGCGACAAGGTGGTCGGCGTGACGGTGATGCTGGGCAAGAAGCGCGGCAACGCCAGCACCTCGGATTTCTCGCCGGCCGCGCTGCGCTCCACCGTCGAGGCGGCCTACAACATCGCGCGCTTCACCGCCGATGACGACTGCGCCGGGCTGGCCGAAGAGGAATTGCTCGAGCGCCAACCGCGCGACCTGTCGCTGTACCACCCGTGGACGCTCGACGCCGAAGCGGCCGTGGAGATCGCCCGTGCCGCCGAGGCCGCCGCCTTCGCGGTGAGCCCGAAGATCCGCAACAGCGACGGCGCCAGCGTGTCGGCGCAGCATTCGCATTTCGTCCTGGCGACCTCGCGCGGGTTCCTGGGCGGCTATCCGTATTCGCGGCATTTCATTTCGTGCGCGCCGATCGCCGGCTCGGGCCAGCAGATGCAGCGCGACGACTGGTATTCATCCAAGCGCTCGCCCAAGGACCTGGCGGCACCCGAGGCCATCGGCCAGTACGCTGCCGAGCGCGCGCTGGCGCGGCTCGCCGCGCGCCGGCTGAGCACCCGCAAGTGTCCGGTGCTGTTCGAGGCGCCGCTGGCGGCGGGCCTGCTGGGCGCGTTCGTCCAGGCTGTGTCGGGCGGTGCGCTGTATCGCAAGTCGACCTTCCTGCTCGACTCGCTCGGCAAGGCAATCTTCGCGCCGCACGTGCAGATCAAGGAAGACCCGCACGTGCCCAGCGGGATGGGCAGCGCGCCGTTCGACGAGGAAGGCGTGCGCACGCAGCGCCGCGACGTGGTGAGGGATGGCGTCGTCGAAGGCTATTTCCTGTCGACGTATTCCGCGCGCAAGCTGGGCATGCAGACCACCGGCAACGCGGGCGGCTCGCACAACCTGACGCTGTTCTCCGACCGGACGCAGCCGGGCGACGATTTCGCCGGCATGCTGCGCCGCATGGGCACGGGCCTGCTGGTGACGGAGCTGATGGGGCAGGGCGTCAACTATGTGACCGGCGACTATTCGCGCGGCGCGTCGGGCTACTGGGTGGAGAACGGCGTGATCCAGTACCCGGTCGAGGAGATCACCATTGCCGGCAACCTGCGCGACATGTTCCGCCAGATCGTCGCCATCGGGGCGGATGCGCTGATCCGGGGCACCAAGGAAACCGGTTCGATCCTGATCGAGCAGATGACGATCGCCGGCGAGTAAGCCGCGTCGCCCCAACGAAAAACGCGCTCACCGATGAGCGCGTTTTTTCATGCCTGTCTCATGCCGGTTGCCGCCGGCTTCATTGCTCGTCCGACGGCGGACGCTCGTAGGTGACGAAGGCGTAGTCGAAGTCGTTGGGTGCCGCCGCGTGGTGGGTTTCGCGCGCGACCTCGTGCCAGACCGCCGGGTCGGGCGCCGGGAAATGCGCGTCGCCCTCGAAGTCGGCGTCGATCTCGGTGACGATCAGCCGGTCGGCGCTCGGCAGCGCATCGGCATACAGCTGTGCGCCGCCGATCAGGAAGATCTGCTCGACGCCGATGCACAGCCGCTGCGCGTCTTCCAGCGAATGCGCGATCTCGCAGCCGGGCAGGGCCAGCTTCGCGTTGCGCGTGACGACGATGTTGCGGCGGCCCGGCAGCGGGCGGCCGATCGATTCATACGTCTTGCGGCCCATCACGATGGGCGCGCCCATGGTGGTGCGCTTGAAGTGCGCCAGGTCTTCGGGCAGGCGCCAGGGCAGGGTGTTGTCGCGGCCGATCACGCCATTGCGCGCGCGCGCGACGATCAGGGTCAGGAGCGTCATACGGCCACGGGCGCCTTGATCGCGGGATGGCTTTCGTAGCCGACGATCTCGAAGTCTTCGTACCGGTAATCGAAGATGCTGTCCGGCTTGCGCTTGATGTGCAGCTTCGGCAGCGGCAGCGGCGTGCGCGCGAGTTGCGTCTCGACCTGTTCGAAGTGGTTGTTGTAGAGATGGCAGTCGCCGCCGGTCCAGACGAAGTCGCCCACGTCCAGGCCGGTCTGCTGCGCGATCATGTGCGTGAGCAGCGCGTAGCTGGCGATGTTGAACGGCACGCCGAGGAAGATGTCCGCGCTGCGCTGGTAGAGCTGGCACGACAGCTTGCCGTCGGCCACATAGAACTGGAAGAACGCGTGGCAGGGCGGCAGCTTCATGCGCGGAATGTCGGCCACGTTCCAGGCCGAGACGATCAGCCGGCGCGAGTCCGGATTGCGCTTGATCTGCGCGATCAGTTCGGCGATCTGGTCGATGTGCTCGCCGGACGGCGTCGGCCACGAGCGCCACTGGTAGCCGTAGATCGGGCCCAGTTCACCTTCTGCATCGGCCCATTCGTCCCAGATGGTGACGCCGTTCTCCCGCAGCCAGCGCACGTTGGTCGCGCCCTGCAGGAACCACAGCAGCTCATAGACGATGGACTTGATGTGGACCTTCTTGGTGGTCACCAGCGGAAAGCCCTGCTGCAGGTCGAAGCGCATCTGATGGCCGAACACGGAGCGCGTGCCGGTGCCGGTGCGGTCGGCTTTGTCGGTGCCATGCTCGTGGACATGGCGCATCAGGTCGAGATAGGGCTGCATGGCGCGGCGGGGCGGCGGAAACAATCGAGCCGCATTGTAACGTGACCGGCCTGGCACGGCCGGGGGACTGTACCGGCTGCTCCGGCGAACTGGCCCGGTCGGAGCGGCGGAACAGTTTGACCGACAAATCGCGGAATTGTCGATGTCGCCGGCGGTGGCGGGCTGGGAAGATCGGGCCATCTTCCGAACTGTCCGCAGGAGCCCGCCATGCCGTCGATCGCCAATGCCGCTTCGCTCAATCGTGCCGCTGAACTGCGCCGTCTGCGCGCGGCTGCCGCCGTTGTCAATGCCGTGATCCCGCCGACGCCGCAGTACTGCTGGCCGCTGTTGTCGCAGGCGTTGGGGGCTGCCGTGTGGGTCAAGCACGAGAACCATACGGAAGTGGGCGCCTTCAAGGTGCGCGGCGGGCTGAACTATCTGCACGCCTTGCGCCGTCGCGATCCGGAACTGCGCGGCGTGATCGCGGCGACACGCGGCAACCATGGGCAGTCGATCGCCCTGGCGGCGCGCAAGCAAGGCATGTCGGCCACCATCGTGGTGCCCCACGGCAACAGCGTGGAAAAGAACGCCGCCATGCGCGCGCTCGGCGCCGAACTGGTCGAAGCCGGCGAAGACTTCCAGGCGAGCCGCGAAGCCGCGGCAAGGCAGGCCGCCGAGCGCGGCCTGCACCTGGTGCCGGCCTTCCACGAAGACCTGGTGGCCGGGGTGGCCAGCTATTGGCTGGAGTTTTTCGAGGAGGCCGCGCCGCTGGACGTGGTCTACGTGCCGATCGGCATGGGCTCGGGCATCTGCGCGGCGGCGGCGGCGCGCGATGCGTTCCGGCTGTCGACGCGCATCATCGGCGTGGTGTCGGCGCATGCGCGATGCTATGACTACTCGTTCAATTGCGGCGCGCCGATTTCCGCGCCGGTATCGACGCAACTGGCCGACGGCCTGGCATGCCGGACGCCGGATGCGACGGCGCTGGAGGTGATCCGCGCGGGCGTCGACGAAATCGTCACGGTGACGGACGACGAAGTCGCCGAGGCCATCCGCCTGTACTTCTCCACCACGCACAACATTGCGGAGGGTGCCGCCGCCGCGGCCCTGGCGGCGGCCTGGCAGCAGCGCGACCAGTTGGCCGGCCTGCGCGTCGGCCTGCCGCTGACCGGCGGCAACATCGACCGCGCCACGCTGGCGCGGGTGCTGGCCGGTCAGCCGATCGGCGCTTAAGCCGGCTGCTGGCGGCGGCGCTGTACCAGCCAACCGCCGCCGAGCACCACCATGAACACGATCGCGTAGACCGCCCACGCCAGCAGGGGCTGTTCGGCGAAGACCGGCTTGACGACCGGTTCGGCCACGATCATGTGCGCTGCGGTATACGCCAGCACCGCTGCGCCGCCGTAGATGATGATCGGAAAGCGTTCGATCAGCCGCAGCACGACGCCGCTGCCCCACACGACCACCGGCACGCTGACCAGCAGTCCCAGCACCACCAGCAGGAAGCTTCCGTGCGAGGCGCCGGCAATGGCGAGCACGTTGTCGATGCCCATCACCGCGTCGGCGATGATGATGGTTTTCATGGCGCCGAGCAGCGTATGGCTGGCTGTGCCGTGTGCGCCATCGTCCTGGCCATCGTCGGCCAGCAGCTTCCAGGCGATCCAGACCAGCGCCAGGCCGCCGACCAGCATCAGGCCGGGGATCTTCAGCAGCCAGACCACCGCCAGCGTCATCAGCGCGCGCACGATGATGGCGCCCGCCGCGCCCCAGAGGATGGCCTTCTTCTGCAGATCGGGCGGCAGGTTGCGCGCGGCCAGTGCGATGAGGATGGCGTTATCGCCGGCCAATACCAGGTCGATCACGATGATCGATGCCAGCGCGGCGGCAAATTGCATGGTGAAGATTTCAGACAACCACTCCATGACGGCTCCAAGGTCAGACAAGAAACGGGTTGACCGGATGCATGGAAGGCTGGGGCGAGACGCTTTGCAGACCATGGATCCGGTTGCAAAGGTCTTGCTCGACACCGGCAGGCCAGGAACCTGCGGATGCCGGCACGACCGGAAGCGTGCGCTTCGTCATGACGATCGTGCCTGGGGCTGAAGAACCCCCGAGCTACTCCCCTTTGAGGAAGTCGGCATTATAGCGCACACAGTGCCTGCTGCGCTGCAAACGTGCGGTATCTGCGCAATGGCTGGCCGTGCGCGGAAATTGCAGCCCCGCGGGCGATTTTTACGATGCCTGCCATGCGGCATCGCCGGGCTCTCGGGTGAACGGACGGTAGCGGTGTCTCCGGGCGGCGTCTACGCTACACATTCGCCAGTGCGAAGGCGGTGGCACATTTTTCGCTGCCATGGAGCCTTATGACAAGGCCGTATCGTCCCGTTTCACCCCACCGGGAGACACCATGCAGGGCACCAAGCCGTCCGCCGATGCCTACGCCCGCCGGGCGCTGGCTCGCCTGATCCAGCACCAGCCGTCCGTCGATGCGACCGGCGCCGGCCTGGCGTTCTACCAGCTCTTTGCCGAGGACGACGCGGCGCTGCGTGCCGAAGCCCAGGCCGGCCTGCTGGCGCCAGCCGCTCGTGTCAGCCCGAAGTTTTTCTACGATGCGCTCGGATCGCGGCTGTTCGAGGCCATTACCGATCTGCCCGAGTACTATCCGACCCGCACCGAGGCCGCCATCTTCAGCCTGCACGCCGCCGAGATCGCGCTGCGCGTGGGGCGGGGCGCGACCCTGATCGACCTGGGCGCAGGCAATTGCCAGAAGGCTGCACGCCTATTCCGGACCCTGGCGCCGGCATGCTACGTCGCGATCGACATCTCGGCGGATTTCCTGCGCGGCACGCTGCGTGCGCTGGCCTGCCAGCATCCGCAACTGCCGATGGTCGGCATCGGCGCCGACCTGTGCGCGCCGCTGGCGCTGCCCGAGGCCGTCGGGCAAGGGCGCCGCGTCTGGTTCTATCCGGGGTCCAGCCTCGGTAACTTCACGCCGGACGAGGCGCTGTCATTCCTCGTTCGCCTGCGGGAGGCGTCGTCGCCGGGCGATTGCGTGCTGATCGGGGTCGACCTGATCAAGGCGGCCGGCAGGCTGGAAGCCGCATACGACGACCCGCTCGGCGTGACAGCGGCGTTCAACCTGAACGTGCTGCGCAACCTGAACCGCCTGCTGGGCACGGATTTCGATGTGCGGGACTGGCGCCATGTGGCGCTGTATCGGGCGGAGGTGCATCGCATCGAGATGCACCTGGAGGCCCGGCGCGATCTGACGGTGCGCTGGGGCGAGCACGCGCGCGCCTTCGCCGCGGGCGAGCGGATGCATACCGAGAACTCCGTCAAGTACGACCTGCCGCGCCTGCGCGCGCTGTTCGAGGCGGCCGGCTTCGAAGCACTGCATGCCTGGACCGACGCCGACCAGGATTTCGCGGTCTGCCACGCCTGTGTCGGCCGGTAGAGGCCCACGCCGTCGGGCGGGAAGAGGCGGTGGACCGGTGCGATAATGAAACGGTCCCCGCTTGCCAGAGGTCGCCGCGATGGCCGAATTCTTTATGCTCCCCGACCCGACGTTCATCGGGGCGCTTTCCGACTGGAACGATGGGCGCCGCTTGCCGCGCCAGGGCATCGCCCACAGCCTGGTCGATGCGCGCAACCGAACGCTGGCTCTGCTGACCGCCTTCGGCGATACGCAGCGCGGCTGGCAGATCGAGCGCGTGCTCCATCATGCGCCGCCACTGTGGACGCTCGGGCAACTGGCCTGGTTTGCCGAATTCTGGTGTCTGCGCGAGCCGCGCCGTGTCGGTGAGGACGCGGTCGAGGACGGCGGCGGCACCGAATGGGCGCTGCCGCGCTGGCAGGCGACCCTGCCGGCCGGGCTGGACGGTGCCGACAGCTTTTTCGACATGGACCGCATGCCGCCCGACGCCTGCTGGGCGCTGACGCTGCCGGGCATCGCGACGATCAAGCAGTACGCGCACGATGTCCTCGACCGCGTGCTGCGCAAGCTGGCGACGCTCGGCACCGATGAGGACGCGGCGCTCGAGCCGTTCCGCTGGGCGGTGTTCCATGAAGACTTGCGCGCCGAGCATCTGCATGGCCTGCTGCAGGTCCTGGGGTTGCAGCCGGCCGGGCAGCCGCCGCTGGCGGCCGTGGCGGTGCCCGCCGCGCGGACGCTGTCCCTGCCCGGCGGCCGCTTCCAGATGGGGTGGCCCGATGCCGACGGCTTCGTGTTCGACAACGAGTGTCCGCCGCACCGGACCTACGTGCCGGCCTTCGAGATCGACGCGCAGCCAGTCACCAACGGCCAGTATCTGGAGTTTGTCGAAGACGGCGGTTACGACCATCCGCAATGGTGGTCGGCCGCGGGCATGGAATGGCTGATGATGCAGGAGCGCTCGGCGCCGCTCGGCTGGCGTCGCGATCCGGCCTCGCGCACGTGGCAGGTGGTGCGGTATGGCCAGCCGCGCACGCTCAATCGCGACGAGCCGGCGCGCCACGTCAGCCTGTACGAGGCGCAGGCGTGGTGCCGCTGGGCCGGCCGCCGCCTGCCGACCGAAGACGAATGGGAGATGGCCGCCGTGCTTGGCCGCGCGGGCTTCCACTGGGGGCAGGTGTGGGAGTGGACGTCGTCGCCATTCGAGCCGTACCCCGATTTCGTGCCGGGTGCGCCGCGCGGGCGGGTGGCGACGCTGTCCGCGCCGCATTTCATGACCATGCAGACGGTGCGGGGCGCGGCAGCGCATACGCCGCAGCGGGTGCGGCATCCGCGCTTCCGCGGTTTCCTGCTGCCGGAGCGGGATGATGTCTTTGTCGGCTTCCGCACCTGCGCCCTGTAAAGCGGGCGCCGGAAAACAGAAAGGCCCCGGATGGGGCCTTTCTTCATGGCGGCGATGCGCGTAGCCGATCAGCGATCGAAATCGCGCGAGCGGCCCTTGCTGCCGTAGCTGTTGCCATTGCTGTTGCCATAGCTGCGGCGGGGCGCGCCGTTGCTGTTGTCGTCACCGAAGCGGCGCGGGGCGCCATCGCGGTTGCCGTAGCTGCTGCCATTGCCGTTGCTATTGCCGTAACCGCCGCGTGCCGGGCGTTGCTGCCAATCGCTGCGGCCTTCCTGGCTGCGCGGCTGGCGCGGGTCGAAGCGGTCGCCGTTGCGGGTTTGCTGGCCGTACGACTGGCGCGGGGCGGCGTTGTCGCGGTTGCCCCAGTCGCGTTGTTGGCCGCCTTGATAGCCGGTGCCGCGGTCGCCACGGTCATCGCGGCGCGGGGCGAAGCTTTCGCGGTCACCGCCGAAGCTGCGCTGGAAGCGGCCTTCGCTGTTGCCGCCATTGCCGCCGTTACCCGTGCGCGCGGCGTAGCCGTCACGCTGGCCACGCCAGTTGCCGCCGCCATTGCCACGGTAGCCGCCGCGGTCGCCACCGGCGCGCGGGCCGCCGCTGCGCGGCTTGGGCGAGCGCTTCGGTTCGAGGCCCTCGACGACAGTCGCGTCGATGCGGCGGTCGACAAAGCGCTCGATGCGGCGCCATTGGAACGTATCGCCGTGGTTCACCAGGTTGATGGCGATGCCGCTGCGGCCGGCGCGGCCGGTGCGGCCGATGCGGTGCACGTAGTCTTCAGCCTGCTTGGGCAGGTCAAAGTTGACCACGTGGGTGATGTCCGGCACGTCGATGCCGCGCGCGGCCACGTCGGTGGCCACCAGCACGCGCAGTTGGCCGCGGCGCAGCGCCGTCAGCGTACGATTGCGCGCACCTTGGTGCATGTCGCCGTGCAGGGCGCCGGCGGAGAAACCGGTCTCGGTCAGGCGCTCGGCCAGCGAGTCGGCATCGCGCTTCGTGGCGGTAAAGACGATGGCCTGCTTGAGCGTCGCATCGCGCAGCAGGTGGTCGAGCAACTGCTGCTTGTGCGACAGGTCGTCGGTGAAGTGCAGGCGCTCTTCGATATGGCTTTGGTCGATACGCGCGGCGGCGATCTCGATGCGTTGCGGCTCGCGCATCATGCGCTCGGCGAGCTGCTCGATGCGGCGGTCCATGGTGGCCGAGAACATCAGCATCTGGCGCGACGCCGGCGTGGCGCCGACGATGGCTTCGATGTCGTCGGCGAAGCCCATGTCGAGCATGCGGTCGGCCTCGTCGAAGACCAGCATGTCGAGCGCCGACAGGTCGATGCGGCCGGAGTCGATGTGGTCGAGCAGGCGGCCCGGCGTGGCGATGATGATGTCAGGCATGCGCGCCAGCATGTCGAGCTGCTTGGGGTAGGGCATGCCGCCCAGGATGCTCGCGCAGACGATGCGGCGCAGGTGGCGGCCGTATTGTGCGGTGGCGGTCGTCACCTGCAGGGCGAGTTCGCGCGTGGGCGTGAGCACCAGCAGCGACGGCTTGGCCGGCGCCGGGCGCGGACGGCGGCCTTTGACGCGCTGCTGCGGGCCGTCGGCGCGCGGGCGCTGCGGCTCGGGCTGTTCGCTGATGCGCTGGATGGCCGGCAGCATGAACGCCGCGGTCTTGCCCGAGCCGGTCTGGCTCGTGACCAGCAGGTCGCGGCCCGACAGGCAGGCGGGAATCGCTTGGGCCTGGACCGGCGTCGGCTGGGTGTAGTTCAGTTCGCCGAGCGCGCGGGCGATGCGTTCGTCCAGGCCGAGCGCGGCAAAAGCGCTGGCCTGGGTGGCGGCGTTGGCGATCAGGGTATCGGTATCGGATTCAGCGTGCGCAATCGCGCCGCTGCCGTTTTGAGGCTGCGTCATGTCGAATCGTAGGTTGGGCTGCCGCGTTGCCGCATCATGCGATGCAGACAACGGAAAAGAGAACGGCGACCGGTTAATCACGGGGCGTCGGCGCCAATCGGAGAAGCCGGTTCGACAGACGAGGCTGCAAAAACGGACAGGCGGGGGAGCAGGCCGGCCTCAAGCTGAACCCATTCAGCGAGGTGGGGCGGCGGCGGTCCCTGCGGCGTGGTTTGAAATCACGCGGGATCGGAGACGATGCCAAACAAAAATGGCAATCGGCTGCGCATGCAAGAGGGCGGTATCGCGGACGATGGGCGCCGGTGAATGGAACCCGGCACATCGGCCAACCGCAAGACGGGCAGTAAGCAGCCAAGCCCGGAACTGTAGCACGATTTTTTGCGGTGCGTCAAAATATGATGCTGGCGTTGTTGGCGGGTTGCCGCATCCGGAACGCGGCCTATACTCGAAACACCGGCCAATGCAGGCCGGCAAAGGGGCGGATGATGGAACACCCGATGGCCTTCTCCAACCTCTATCTGTTGCTCGCCGTCTGTGTGGCGGGCCTGATCGGCTTGGCTTCTGCGCCACTGGTGATTCGAAGTGCGCGGGTAGGGGTCCGCGTGCTGTTGACGGTGATCGGGGTGCTGCTGGGCCTGCTCGTGCTCGAGGCGCTGCCGGTGCTGACCTAGAAGGGGCCGGTGCATCCGCTGCCATGGGCCCGCCCGCGCATCGATGGCGGGCCTCGTCGTTTGTGCGGTGGCGGAAGCGAAAAAGCCAGGCGGTTGCCTGGCTTTTTGTCGTATCGGTGGTCCCGCCGACAGGAATCGAACCTGTATCTCACGCTTAGGAGGCGCGTGCACTATCCATTGTGCTACGGCGAGTGACCTTGTCCGGGCGGCGTGCGGGCCGCCCCGGGCGAGCGGCGATTCTACGCAATTTGCTCGATCAAGGCCAGCCGCCCCAGGCGCGCGCGGCTTGCCCCCATGCCGTCGCCTCCACGCTCAGCGCTTCGCGGCGGAAGCTTCGCGAAGCCGCGTGGTAGACCGGCCGCAGGCTGAATTGCCGGGCCACGGACGATGCCAGCAAGGCCGCCGCCAGCAGGTGGCGCATCATGTTCTGGCTGCAAGTCATCTCCATGACGATGACGATCGCGCTGGCGGTGATCGGCTCGGCCAGGAAGGCCGCTATCGACACCAGCACCGGCACGCGTTCGTCGGTCGGGTCGGCGGTGAGCTGCCACAGGTGTTCGCCGAGCCCCGCGCCGATCGCCAGCGACGGCGTGAAGATGCCGCCGGGAATGTCCGCGAAGTAGGACGCCCCGCCGCCGCCAGCTTGGTGATGTTGAATCCATGCGTCGCGATCGGGTGGCCGTTGAGCAGCGCGGCGGCCTGGTCGTAGCCGGTGCCGCAGGTGGCGCCCTGCGTGGTCGCGCTGATGCCGGCGATTGCCACGCCGCAGCCGAACGCCACCCACACTGGATGCCGCTGCGCTCGCTTGGCGAGGGCGACGGCGCATCATGCATGGCTGGCTGGCTGGCTGGCTGGCTGGCTGGCTGGCTGGCTGGCGGGCGGGCGGGCGGGCGGGCGGGCGGGCGGGCGGGCGGGCGGGCGGGTGGGTCGATGGGCGGGCAGCGCATAGCCACGGCCGTGTGAAAATCGGATGATCGCACCGCTCCTGTGGACCATTCACCACAGTTCCATGGAGGTTTCGGAGTGGCAAACGCTAACGTGCACCAACGATTGGTCGACGAATCAGACTTAAGTATTACGAACTTTGCGGGGGCTGTTTGAAGAAGTTATGCTTTACACCTCAGTCGAGGGAAAGCCATGGCGACCATTACGCTTGCATCCGAAGAACGGGACGATCCGTGGACGGTGGAGCCGACGCTTGAGGGTCTGCTCCCGAAACAGCGGTCGGGTACGCTCGATCGCCCCATCTATTTCCGTCACACCGATACGCCGGACGGCCACGTCATCAAGCAGTATCCGGACGGCTCGCGCCAGCTGGTGCGCTTCGTCGGCCTGGAAGAGCAGGTCGTCAAGCACTTTCTGTAGTCCCTCCATCTTTTATCGGACCCTGTCCCGAACATGCCGCATGGCGCGCTGACTGTGCCATGCGGCATGTTTCATTGTCTTTCCTGACGATGCGCTTGCATGAGGAACGCACTATGATTCGTGCCAAATCACAGGCAAGCGATCTTTAAGTTCATGGGTAGTCTGAAAGGGTTTGTGCCGGTCACGCCGCCGGTCAAGGGG
Organism: Ralstonia nicotianae; assembly: GCF_018243235.1. Taxonomy (NCBI): domain Bacteria; kingdom Pseudomonadati; phylum Pseudomonadota; class Betaproteobacteria; order Burkholderiales; family Burkholderiaceae; genus Ralstonia; species Ralstonia nicotianae. Next base: position 2,563,901 of record NZ_CP046674.1, on the reverse strand, counting down.
AAGGGGGCGGAGTCGACCGCCGCGCCGCGCGCGATCGACATGGTGACGCCATGGCCGGTGCGCGACTGGGCGCCGGAGGTGGCACCGGACGAGGCGGCCGCGATGCGCACGGCGCTGGAGCGCGGCAACGTGCTGCATTTCCCCGCGCTGGCGTTTCCGCTCGATGCGCGCGAGCGGCGCTTTCTCGACGCCCGCTGGTCCGACGGCAAGACCAAGAACATCAACCTGCGGGCCAACGAGGCGAACGTGCGCGGCGCGGTGGGCGACCCGGCCGACCTGCGCGATCTCGCCGCGCTGATCCGCCGCTATGCCGACGCCGCCGAGCAACTGGTGCGGACACTGTTTCCGGCCTACGTCCCGTACCTGAAGCGGGCCGGCACCTCGCTGCGGCCGGCCGAGATCGCCGGACGGGCGGTGAGCTGGCGCAAGGACGATACGCGCCTGCATGTCGATGCGTTTCCGTCGAATCCGCTGCAGGGCCAGCGGCTGCTGCGCGTGTTCCACAACGTCGATCCGGATGCGCCGCGCGTGTGGCGCATCGGCGAGCCGTTCGGCGATTTCGCCCGGCGCTTCGTCCCGCAGACGCACGGCATGCTGCCCGGCCAGGCGTGGCTGATGCATCGGCTCCACATCACCAAGCGTCCGCGCTCGGAATATGACCACCGCATGCTGCAGCTGCATGACCTGGCCAAGGCGGACGCCGGGTATCAGCGCACCGCCCCGCAGCAGACCTTCGCATTCGCGCCGGGCGCGACCTGGGTGGTGTTCAGCGACCAGGCGCTGCATGCGGCCATGCACGGCCGGGCGATGATGGAGCAGACCTTCTACCTGGATCCCGCCGCCATTGCCGACCGCACGCATTCGCCCGAGGCCGTGCTGTCGCGCATGCTCGGCAAGCCGATGCTGCCGGGGCAGCGCTGACGCGCACGGCCGTCGCGCGCCGCGGCGGCCGATGCGCGGCCGCGCGGCCCGAGGTCAGTCGGCGACCTTGTCGCTCGGGTACTTGAACGAATCCCGCAGCAGGAAGTTCATCGGCATGTCGAGCTTCGCGCTGTTGGGCGGGATCGGTTGCTGGAACCACTTCTTGTAGAGCTTCTCGGCGTCGTAGTCGAGGATGATGGCGGTCATGGCTCGGTCGACCATGCGCTTGAAGTCGGGATCGCTCTTGCTGAGCATGATCGCGTAGGGCTCGACCGTCATCATGTCGCCCACCACGGTGTAGTCCTGCGGATGCTTCGCGTTGGCGCGGAAGCTGTAGAGCTGCACGTCATCCATGACGAACGCATCGGCCTTGCCGGATTCCACCATGGCGAAGGCCTCGGCATGCTCCTTCACTTCCTCGAACTTGATGCGCAGCACGCGCGAGTCGTTCATCTTGCGCAGCTCGGCGACGCTGGTGGTGCCCTTGGTCGAGACCACGGTCTTGTCGCGCAGGTCGTCCCACCTGTGGATGCCCGACGCGGTCTTGACCAGCATGCGGATGCCCGCGATGTAGTGCGGAATGGTGAACGCGACCTGTTCGCGGCGCTCGCGGTTGTTGGTGGTCGTGCTGCATTCGAGATCGGCCTTGCCCTCCTGGATCGTAGGGATGCGGGTCGATGGCGTGACCAGGACGTACTGCACCTTCAGGTCGGGCCGCTTGAGCTCCGTGCGCAGCTTGTCGACCACGCGCAGGCACAGGTCCACTGCGTAGCCGACGGGTTTTTTGTCGGCGTCGTAGTACGAGAAGGGCGAGGCGCTTTCGCGATGCGCGATGCGGACGATGCCGGTGTCGCGGATGCGGTCGAGGACGGGTGTGGTGGATGCCAGGGCGGTGCCCGGCGAAAAGATGGACAGCGAAGTGCAAAGCAGCGCGGCCGCAGGCAGCGTGCGTGAGACGAACAGCATGGTTGTTTCCCCCGGAATAGGATCGGCGGCCCGCCTTTTAGTTGTACCCGGCTCATGGCCGGAGGGCCTGCTGCATGATACGGCGCGGCGCAATCGTGTGCCGTCCTGTTCTACCCGAGTGTTGTAAGGAGGCCGCAGGCCCGGGGACGGCTTCAAAGTATGTCGGCGGCCGGGCTGCCTGCTTGTGGTGCGCCGTGCACGCGGGCCTGCCGGAACGCGTGCAATTGCGGTATCCGGATGGTGCGCGGCGATGTCTGCCGGTGCATCGCGCGCACCGTTGCCGCGGGATGCGTTGCCGTGGTGCAGAGCCGCACGGCGGCTGGGTGTACGCGTTTTTCCCTACCGGGTTTGTCCTGACTGCCCGAGAGCGCGGGGGGGCTGTTATGCTGCGTCCATGTCTTGTTCGCAAGGCATCGAGGAGAGACTCTTCCGGCCCGCGCATGCGGGCCGTTTTCTTTGGCGCTCGAGTCGCGCTGCCATGGGCGCGTGCGGGCGCTGTCGGTTAGCTCCGGGGTCAGCTTTGGTTGGGCAGCACCTTGCCGGGTTCCGAGGACTGGCGCGGCCACGTGGAGAACGCAAAGATCCACAGCGCTACCAGGTTAACCAGCGGCACCAGCACCAGCAGCGTCCACCACTGCGAGAATCCGGTCCGCAGCAAGACCTGCCGTACCGGGGTGCCTACCGCGATCAATATGATCAACAGGCCGAACAGTCCGCGCATGGCTTTCTCCTTTCGGGTGGGTTGGAGACGCCGCCGCCGGAAAGCGAAGGGGGCGGCACAAGCGTTATAGCATCGGTGCCTGCAAGCGCAATGACGCACCGCGTGGCCCGCGCGCGCCGACTACAATACGCGGCTTCCGGGCGCCGTCGTGCCCGCTTCTTTCCGTTTTCCGGCATGGCCCTGTTTTCCATTACCGATGCGCAATTGGCCTTTGGCCATGTGGCGCTGCTCGACCACACCGATTTTTCGCTGGAGGCCGGCGAGCGCGTCGGCCTGATCGGCCGCAACGGCACCGGCAAGTCCTCGCTGCTCAAGATCGTGGCTGGCCAGACGGCGCCCGACGATGGGCTGATCGCGCGCCAGAGCGGCGTCATCTCCGCCTACGTGCCGCAGGAGCCGGTGTTCGATCCGGACCAGACCGTGGCCGAGGCGGTCGCCATGGGCGTGCCGCAGGCCGCCGCGCTGCTGGCCGAATACGAAGCGCTGGTCACCTCGATGGGCGAATCGCACGACGAGGCCGCATTGCAGCGGCTGCACGCGCTGCAGGCGCAGCTGGAGGCCGCGGACGCCTGGCAGTTGCGCACGCGTGTGGAGACCACCATCGCCCAGCTCGGCCTGACGCCCGGCGTGCGCATCGGCGCGCTGTCGGGTGGCCTCACCAAGCGCGTGGCGCTCGCGCAGGCGCTGGTCGGTGCGCCCGACATCCTGATGCTGGACGAGCCGACCAACCACCTCGACTACGATTCGATCCGCTGGCTCGAAGACCTGCTGCTGGCCTTTCGCGGCAGCGTGCTGTTCATCACGCACGACCGGGCGTTCCTGGACCGCGTCGCCACGCGCATCGTCGAGCTCGACCGCGGCAAGCTGCGCTCGTATCCCGGCAACTTCTCCGCCTACCAGGCGCGCAAGGCGCAGCAGCTCGAGGCCGAGGCGCTGGAGAACGCGCGCTTCGACAAGCTGCTCGCGCAGGAAGAGGTCTGGATCCGCAAGGGCGTGGAAGCGCGCCGCACCCGCAGCGTGGGCCGCGTGGCCCGGCTCGTGCAGATGCGCGAGGAGCACGCCGCGCGCCGCGAGGTGCAGGGCAACGTCAAGCTGGAGGTGTCGCAGGGCGACCGCTCCGGCAAGATCGTCGCCGAGCTGGTCGATGTGGCCAAGCATTATGGCGACAAGGCCGTGGTGCGCGATTTCTCCGCCACCATCCTGCGCGGCGACAAGGTCGGCCTGCTGGGCCCGAACGGTGTCGGCAAGACCACGCTGCTCAAGCTGATCCTGGGCGAGCTGGCGCCGGATGCGGGCACGGTGCGCAACGGCACCAACCTGCAGGTGGCGTATTTCGACCAGATGCGCGCGCAGCTTGACCTGAACCGTTCGCTGGCCGATACCATCAGCCCGGGCAGCGACTGGATCGACATCAACGGCCAGCGCAAGCACGTGATGAGCTACCTGGGCGATTTCCTCTTTCCGCCCGAGCGGGCGCGCTCGCCGGTGGCGTCGCTCTCGGGCGGCGAGCGCAACCGGCTGCTGCTGGCGCGCCTGTTCGCGCGGCCGGCCAATGCGCTGGTGCTCGATGAGCCGACCAACGATCTCGACATCGACACGCTGGAGCTGCTCGAAGAGCTGCTGCAGGAATACAGCGGCACCGTGTTCCTGGTTTCGCACGACCGTGCTTTCGTCGACAACGTCGTCACCTCGGTGATCGCGGCCGAGGGCGACGGCGTGTGGCGCGAATACGTGGGCGGGTTCTCCGACTGGCAGACGCAGTCGGCGCGCTCGGCGCGGCTCGCGCAGGTCGCCAGGCCGGTCGCCGAAGAGAAGAAGGCTGAGCCGGTGCGTCTGCGCGAGCGGGCCACCGTCAAGCTGTCGTACAAGGAGCAGCGCGAGCTGGATGCGCTGCCGGCCCGGATCGAGGCGCTGGAGGCTGAGCAGAAGGCCGTGGGCGCCGAGCTGGAAGACGGCACGATCTACGGGCGCGATCCGCAGCGCGCGCAGCAGCTGGCCGAGCGGCACGAGGCGATCGAGCTCGAGCTGCTGGAAGTGCTGGAGCGCTGGGAAACGCTGGAAAGCAAGCGCGCCGGCACGGCCTGACGCTGCGCCATGCGTCCGGGCAGGCCCGGGTGATGCGCCCCGATATCGGCCCGGCGCTGCCCGGCCGGCGGCGTCCACATTTCGTGTCACGTTGGCCGGGGCGGCTTCCTTTACAATGCGCGCTGCACTCCTGCCCGTCCGATGCGGGCTGTTTTTCCGTCCTCCATGAGCAAAACTCCCCAATACAGCGAAGCGTCGATCAAGGTCCTGAAGGGCCTGGAACCGGTCAAGCAGCGGCCGGGCATGTACACGCGCACCGACAATCCGCTGCACATCGTGCAGGAAGTGATCGACAACGCCGCCGACGAAGCGCTGGGCGGCTACGGCAAGCGGATCCAGGTGACGCTGCACAAGGACGGCAGCGTGAGCGTGGAAGACGAGGCGCGCGGCATTCCGGTCGGCATCCATCCGGAAGAGGGCGTGCCGGTGGTGGAGATCGTCTTCACCCGGCTGCACGCGGGCGGCAAGTTCGACAAGGGGCGCGGTGGCGCGTATGCGTTCTCCGGCGGCCTGCACGGCGTGGGCGTCTCGGTCACGAACGCGCTGTCGACGCGGCTGGAGGTGGCGGTCTGGCGTGACGGCAGCGTCTCCACGCTGGCGTTCTCCGGCGGCGATGTCATCGAGGCGCTGGCCACCCGCCGCGCCGAGCGCGGCGAGAAGAAGAACGGCACGCGCGTGCGTGTCTGGCCGGACGGCAAGTATTTCGATTCCGAGAACATCCCGCAGGCCGAGCTGCAGCGGCTGCTGCGCAGCAAGGCGGTGCTGCTGCCGGGCGTGAAGGTGTCGCTCACGATCGAGAAGAGCGGCGAGACGCTCGAATGGCAGTACGACCAGGGCCTGCGCGGCTACCTGATCGAATCGCTGGCGCAGGGCAGCGGCGCCGACCCGGTGATCCCGCTGTTCGAGGGCGAGCATTTCGCCGATCCCGACCGGCCCGGCGAAGAGGGCTTCGCCTTCGGCGAGGGCGCATCGTGGGTGGTGGCCTGGACGGACGAGGGCTCGCCGGTGCGCGAGTCCTACGTCAACCTGATCCCGACGCCGGCCGGCGGCACGCACGAGTCCGGCCTGCGCGAAGGCCTGTTCCAGGCGGTCAAGAGCTTCGTCGAGATGCACGCGCTGTGCCCCAAGGGCGTCAAGCTGATGCCCGAAGACGTGTTCGCGCGCGCCTCGTTCGTGCTGTCGGCCAAGGTGCTCGATCCGCAGTTCCAGGGCCAGATCAAGGAGCGCCTGAACAGCCGCGATGCGGTGCGGCTGGTGTCCACCTTCAGCCGCCCGGCGCTGGAGCTGTGGCTGAATCAGCACGTCGAGTTCGGCAAGAAGCTGGCCGAACTGGTGATCCGCCAGGCTCAGGCCCGCACGCGCGCGGCGCAGAAGGTCGAGAAGAAGAAGGGCTCCGGCGTGGCCGTGCTGCCCGGCAAGCTGACCGATTGCGAGTCGGACGATGTCTCCCGCAACGAACTTTTCCTGGTGGAGGGCGATTCCGCCGGCGGCTCGGCCAAGATGGGCCGCGACAAGGAATTCCAGGCCATCCTGCCGCTGCGCGGCAAGGTGCTCAACACGTGGGAGACCGAGCGCGACCGCCTGTTCGCCAACAACGAGGTGCACGACATCGCGGTGGCCATCGGGGTGGACCCGCACGGTCCGGCCGACAGCGTGGACCTGTCCGGCCTGCGCTACGGCAAGATCTGCATCCTGTCGGACGCCGACGTGGACGGCGCGCACATCCAGGTGCTGCTGCTGACGCTGTTCTTCAAGCACTTCCCGCAACTGATCGGGCGCGGCAACGTGTGCGTGGCGCGGCCGCCGCTGTATCGCGTCGATGCGCCGGCGCGCGGCAAGAAGCCGGCGCAGAAGCTCTACGCGCTGGACGACGGCGAGCTCGAGGCCATCGAAGACAAGCTGCGCAAGGAGGGCCTCAAGGAAGGGTCCTGGCAGATCTCCCGCTTCAAGGGCCTGGGCGAGATGAGTGCCGAGCAGCTGTGGGAGACCACCATGAACCCCGACACGCGGCGCCTGCTGCCGGTTTCGATCGGCGAGCCCGGCGCGGAGCAGACTGTTCACGTGATGAACATGCTGATGGGCAAGGGCGAGGCCGGCGCGCGCCGCACGTGGCTGGAGGCGCGCGGCAACGAGGTCGAGGCCGATATCTGACCGATTGCGATGAAGCTGCTCCGACGCGCCGCGCTGCTCTGGATGGCCCTGGCCCTGCTGGCCGGCCAGCCGGCGCGCGCCGACGTCTACGGCTACATCGACGAGAACGGCTTGGCGCACTTCGCGGCCGCGCGGCTGGATGACCGCTACGTGCTGTTCATGAAGGGCACGGCGGTGGCCGGTGCGTCCGGCATTGCCCAGCCGGCCGGTGACCCGCCGGATGCCGATGCCGATCGGAACGCCGCCGGGCGCGATGCGCCCGACAACGACGGCATGCGCCGGCGCCTGGCGCGCGCGGTGCTGCAGCATCCCAACGTGCCGAGGGTCGAGCCGCTGATCCGGCAGGCGGCCCGCAAGCATGGCGTCGACCCGGCGCTGGTGAAGGCGGTGATCGCGGCGGAGTCGGGCTTCAATCCGCAGGCGGTGTCGCCCAAGGGCGCGATCGGGCTGATGCAGGTCATTCCCGAAACCGGCGAGCGCTATGGCGTGACCGGCGACGCGCGCCGCACGCTCGCGCAGAAGCTGGCCGACCCGAGGGTCAACATCGCCACCGGTGTGCGCTACCTGAGCGATCTGCTGCGGATGTTCTCCGGCGATCTCGAACTGGCGCTGGCCGCCTACAACGCCGGCGAGGGCGCGGTGCAGAAGCACGGCAACGACATCCCGCCCTATGCCGAGACGCAGAACTACGTGAAGACGGTGCTGCAGTTCTACCGGTACTACAACCCCGTCACCGCCGCGCCGGGCCTGATGACGGTCAGCGCCGACGGTGCCATGGCGACGACGCGCAAGCCCGGGCATTCCGGACATTCGGGCCGGCCGAGGCGCATCGAACTGGTGCTGCCGGCCCCTTCACAAGAACATTGATCCAGCGGCGCCGTCCACCCGGTCGCGTGCCGCTTTCGCCTGAGCCCCCATGGAACAACAAGACATCCTCTTCGACCCCCGCGAGCCGGCCGAAGCGCTCACGCTCGCGCACTACGCCGAGCGCGCGTACCTGGACTATGCCGTCAGCGTGGTCAAGGGCCGTGCGCTGCCCGAGGTGGCCGACGGCCAGAAGCCGGTGCAGCGCCGCATCCTGTTCGCGATGCACGAGATGGGCCTGCGCGCCGATGCCAAGCCGGTGAAGTCGGCGCGCGTGGTCGGCGACGTGCTCGGCAAGTACCACCCGCACGGCGACCAGTCGGCGTACGACGCGCTGGTGCGCCTGGCGCAGGACTTCTCGCTGCGCTACCCGCTGATCGACGGCCAGGGCAACTTCGGCTCGCGCGACGGCGACGGCGCGGCGGCCATGCGCTACACCGAAGCGCGCCTGACGCCGATCTCGCGCCTGCTGCTCGAGGAACTCGACCAGGGCACGGTCGACTTCATCCCCAACTACGACGGCTCGATGGATGAGCCCAGGCTGCTGCCGGCGCGGCTGCCGTTCGTGCTGCTCAACGGCGCATCGGGCATCGCCGTGGGCATGGCGACGGAGATCCCCTCGCACAACCTGCGCGAAGTGGCCACCGCCGCCGTGGCGCTGATCCGCGACGACAAGCTCACCAGCACCGACCTGATGCAGTACATGCCGGGGCCGGACTTTCCGGGCGGCGGGCAGATCATCTCGTCGGCGGCGGACATCGCGCAGATCTACGAGACCGGGCGCGGCAGCCTGAAGGTGCGCGCGCGCTGGAAGATCGAAGACCTCGCGCGCGGCCAGTGGCAACTGGTGGTGACGGAGCTGCCGCCCAACACCTCGTCGCAGAAGGTGCTGGAGGAGATCGAGGAGCTGACCAACCCGAAGGTGCGCACCGGCAAGAAGTCGCTGACGCCGGAACAGCTGCAGCTCAAGCAGACCCTGCTCGGCCTGCTCGACGCGGTGCGCGACGAGTCGGGCAAGGACGCGCCGGTGCGGCTGGTGTTCGAGCCCAAGAGCAAGAACATCGGCCAGCAGGAGTTCGCCAACGCACTGCTGGCGCATACGTCGCTGGAATCGGGCGCGGCCATCAACCTGGTGATGATCGGCACGGATGGCCGGCCGCGCCAGAAGGGCCTGCGCGAGATTCTGCGCGAGTGGATCGACTACCGATTCGCCACGGTCACGCGCCGCACGCGCCATCGCCTGGGCAAGGTGGAGGACCGCATCCACATCCTCGAAGGGCGGCAACTGGTGCTGCTCAACATCGACGAGGTGATCCGCATCATCCGCGAGAGCGACGAGCCCAAACCAGCGCTGATGCAGGCGTTCGGCCTCTCCGAGCGCCAGGCCGAGGACATCCTGGAAATCCGCCTGCGCCAATTGGCGCGGCTGGAGGCCATCAAGATCGAGCAGGAGCTGAAGGACCTGCGCGAGGAGCAGGCCGAGCTGGACGTGCTGCTGAAGTCCGAGACCATGATGCGCCGCCGCATCGTCAAGGAGATCGAGACCGACGCCAAGCAGTTCGGCGACGACCGCCGCACGCTGATCCAGGAAGAGCGCCGCGCCGCCGCCGAGGTGAAGGTGGTCGACGAGCCCGTCACCGTGATCGTCTCGCAGAAGGGCTGGGTGCGTACGCGCCAGGGCCATGGCCACGACGCCACCCAGTTCGGCTTCAAGGCGGGCGACACGCTGTACGACACCTTCGAGTGCCGCACCACCGACGCGCTGCTGATCTTCGGCACGCGCGACGACAAGGGCACGGGCCGGGTCTACTCGGTGGCGGTGGCCAACCTGCCGGGCGGCCGCGGCGACGGTGTGCCGCTGACCACGCTGATCGAACTGGCGCCGGGCACGCACATCGCGCATACCCTGGCGAGCCACGCCGAGCAGAACGTGCTGATCTCCACGCAAGGGGGCAACGGCTTCCTGGCCAAGGTGGGCGACATGGTGGGCCGCCAGAAGGGCGGCAAGGCTTTCCTCACGCTCGATGAGGGCGATCAGCCCAACAAGCCGGCCGCCGTGCCGGAAGACGCCTATGGCGCGGCCTGCCTGTCGGCGAACGGCCGCCTGCTGCTGTTCCCGCTGGCGGAGGTGAAGACGCTGGCCAGCGGCGGCCGCGGTGTGATCCTGATGGAGCTGGAGAAGAACGAGACGCTCGCGCAGGCGCTGGCCTTCGGGCCGGCCGGGTTCGTGGTGTCGGGCGCTGGCCCGCGCAGCGGCAAGGCGACCGAACAGACGTTCACGACGACCCGCGCGCAGGAGCCGTACGCCGGCAAGCGCGCGCGCAAGGGCCGGGCGATCGAGCCCAAGCTGCGCGACCCGCAGCTGGCGTTGCCCAAGCCCGCACCCGCCGCGGCCTGAGTCCGATGGGCGAGCGCAACCCTCCCGCAGACGCGATGGCCGCCGGGCGCGCCGCGCAGGCGCCTTCGTGCGCCAAGCTCTTCACGGAGTTTGCGCGCATGGGGCTGTCGGGCTTCGGCGGCGTGCTGCCGTTCGCGCGGCGCGGCATCGTCGAGCGCAACGGCTGGCTGTCCGACGCCGAGTTCGCCGAGATGCTGAGCCTGGGCCAGGTGCTGCCGGGCCCCAACGTGGTGAATCTCTCCGTGATGCTGGGCTACCGCTATCACGGCATCCGTGGCGCGGCGTCGGCGATGACCGGCCTGGTGGCGGTGCCCGCCGTGCTGCTGCTGTTGATCGTGATGCTGTACGACCACTACAGCGCGCTGCCGCTGGTGCAGCAGTTGCTCAAGGGCATGGCGGCGGTGGCGGCGGGGCTGGTGCTCGCCACGGCGATCAAGCTGGCGCAGGGCCAGTCGCGCACACGGCGTGCGGCGGGGATCGGACTGGCGGTGTTCCTGTCCATCGGCGTGCTGCAATGGCCGCTGCTGCCGGTGATGGCGGTGCTGATTCCGCTGGCGCTCGTACTGGAATGGAGGGCGATGCAATGAGCGCGCTCGCCACGCTGTTCGACCTGTTCTGGCATTTCACGGTGCTGTCGTTCCTCGCCATCGGCGGGGCGAGTTCGACGCTGCCCGACATGCACCGCTTCCTGGTCGACACGCGTCACTACATGACCAGCGAGCAGCTGAGCGCCATGTATGCCATCTCGCAGGCCGCGCCGGGGCCGAACGTGCTGTTCGTCGAGCTGTTCGGCTGGCAGGCCGCCGGCCTGGGCGGCGCGGTGGTCGCCATGCTCGGCATCTGCGGGCCGTCCTGCGTGATTGCCGGCATCGTCGCGCACGTCATGCACCAGGCGCCGGACGCGCGCTGGGTGATGCTGATCCGCCGTGGGCTGGCGCCGCTGACCATCGGGCTGCTGTTCTCCACCGGCTGGGTGCTGGCGCGCGCTACCGACCACAGCGTCGGCACCGTTGCGCTGACGGTGGCGACGGTGCTGGCGTGCGCCTTCACGCGGGTACATCCGCTGATCCTGGTGGCGGCCGGCGCGCTGGTTGGGGCGCTCGGCTGGGCGTAGGGCGCCGCCGGACGATCGGAGGCCTCGCCATGAAAAAAGCCGCTCGATGAGTGGCTTTTTCGTTGCGGCGCGGGCGGCCGGGCTAGTGCGCCATCGGCACCACCATCCGCGTGAACGGTTCCACGTAGGCCTGCAGCGTGATCAGCAGGCCCACCAGGAAGGCCAGCGCGATCGAGTGGAAGAACACATAGCGCAGGATGTCGCCCTCATGGCCGTACCACTTGGTGGCGGTGGAGGCCACCACGATGGACTGCGCGTCGATCATCTTGCCCATCACCCCGCCCGAGCTGTTGGCGGCCGACATCAGGATCGGCGACAGGCCGAGCTGCTCGGAGGTGGTCTTCTGCAGGCCGCCGAACAGCACGTTCGATGCGGTGTCCGAACCGGTGAGCGCCACGCCCAGCCAGCCCAGCATGGTGCCGAACAGCGGGTACAGCACGCCGGTGTGGGCGAACGCCAGGCCCAGCGTCGCGTCCAGGCCCGAGTAGCGGGTCAGGTAGCCGATGCCGAACATCGCGCAGATGGTCAGCAGCGAATAGCGCGTCAGCTTGATGGTGTTCCAGTACTCCTTGACCATGCGCGGCACCGAATAGCCCATCAGCAGGCCTCCGACGACGGCCGATGCCAGGATGCCGGTGCCCGCCATCGACAGCACGTTGAAGGTGAACACCGCGGCTTCGGCCGTGACCTTGGGCACGACCGGCGGGCCCTTGAGCACCATCTTGTCGAGGCCGGGGATGGGCAGCTTGAACTGCCACAGGCCGTCAACGAAGGCCTTGAACTGCGGCACGCCCCAGATGAAGACGAACACGGTCAGGATCACCCACGGCAGCCAGGCCTGCACGCGGCTGATCTTCGCATCGGCGGCGGCGGTGGTGGCGGCACGTGCCTCGGCGGCGGCTTCGGGATCGACCTTGGACGTGTCGGGGTGGTTGCGCAGGGCGGTGGAGGTCCAGATGGACTTGGGTTTCCAGACTTTCAGGAACAGCGTGAGCGAGCCCATCGAGACCAGCGCGGCAATCACGTCCACCAGCCACGGGCCGTGGAAGTTCGACACCAGGAACTGCGGAACGGCGAAGGTCACGCCCGCCACCAGGATCGCCGGCCAGATCTGCAGCATGCCGCGCAACCCCGCGAACGCCCAGATCAGCCAGAACGGCACCAGCACCGAGAAGAACGGCAACTGGCGGCCGATCATGGCGGAGAGGTCCTTCAGGTCGAGCCCCGTCACCGCGGCCAGTCCGATGATGGGCGCGCCCAGGGCGCCGTAGGCGACCGGCGCGGTGTTGGCGATCAGCGCCAGCCCCGAGGCCGCCAGCGGCGAGAAGCCCAGCCCGATCAGGATCGCGCCCGTCACGGCTACCGGCGTGCCGAAGCCCGCCGCGCCCTCGAAGAACGCGCCGAAGCTGAACGCCACCAGCAGCAGCTGCAGGCGCCGGTCTTCGGTGATGCCCGAGATCGAACCCTGCAGCACCTTGAACGAGCCGTTCAGGGTGGTGAGCCGGTGCAGGAAGATGATGTTGAGGACGATCCAGCCGATCGGGAACAGGCCGGACACGATGCCCAGCCCGGCCGCCTTGCCCGCCATCGCCGCCGGCATGCCGAACACGAACGCGGCGATGCCCACGCCCACCAGCAGCGCCAGCCCCGCGGCCAGGTGCGCCTGCATGTGGAAGAAGGCGAGCGAACAGAGCAGTACCGCCACCGGCAAGCCGGCCGCGACGGTCGACCATACGGCGTTGCCGAGCGGGTCATAGACTTGATTCCACATCTTGGTCTCCTCCTGTAGAGCGTTTTGGCGAGGGGTGGAGCAGGTACGGCCAAACGTCGTTTCTTTTGCTGCCCGCACAGCGGACAAGCGCGGATTGTAGGAACAAGCGTGTTGGGGTCTGGACAATATTCTGTCACTTTCGCCCTGAAAAGTATTCATCGGCCCGGGGTGCCCCGTGCCTGCGGCATCCGGCGCAGCGCTACGGGTCAATCCCGGTTGTGGAATCTGCCGGCTGCGCGACAGCTTCGGCCGGGGGGGCGTACCTGAAGCGCGGCATCCGGTCGGGCGGCGGCACTCGGGGCCGCTACGGCGCGGCGGGCTCAGCGCGCCGTTTCGATCGACCAGGTGCCGGTGACCAGCACGGGGTTGCCGGCGGTGTCGGCGAGCGTGGCGCCGGAGTCGATCACGGTGTGCAGGGTGCCGTCGCGCGCGGTGATCTGCAGCGTCTGCCGCCGCGCGGGGGTGGCATCGACGTCGGCGGGCGCGGCGCCGAGCCAGCGCGCGCGCAGGGTTTCGCGGTCGTCCGGGTGCACCAGCTGCAGCACGGTGGCGACCGAGGCCATGGTGGCCGCGTCATGGCCGAAGCGCAGTTCCACATCGCCGCCCCAGTCGACGCGGCCGCGGGCCGGGTCGACGGTGTAGACCAGCTGGCCCGCGGCGGTCAGCGCCAGCTCCACGCGGCCCTGCCATCGCGCGCCCTGTGCGTGCAGCTGTTCGCGCGTGGTCTTCAGCGCGCTGACCAGCAGCACCAGCAGGGCGGTGATCCCCAGATACAGCTGGGCTTCCAGCAATGACTGGCCATGGTGGCGGTCGAGCACGGCGAATGGCCCGTCGCCCTCGGCGGTCTCGATCAGCACCGTCAGCGCCAGCACCAGCACCGCCGCCGAGCCGCCGCGCCCGCCCCACAGCAGCGCCACCACGACGGCGAAGAACAGCGGCACGTAGGTCAGCGCGAAACCGATGCCGGTGCCGAACCGGGCCGTGCTGTTGCCGTCGAAGATCAGGTGTGCCGAGACCACCAGCGCAACGCTTGCCGCCAGGCCCAGCAGGGTTTCGGTGCGGTCCGGTCCGCCCGAGCGGAGGGCGCGGAAGCGCGACCAGGTGGCCAGCACTGGCGTGACGATCAGCACGCCCAGGAAGTCCGACGCCGCCCAGATGCGCAGCACCTGCCCGAACGGCGCGTCTTGCGACCAGGCGAACCATGCCGCGCCGGGCAGCGCGCCCAGCAGCGCGCTGAGCGTGCCGGCCGCCAGCATCGCCCGCACGAAGTCGAGCCCGTCCAGCGGCACCCGCATCAGCCGGACCAGCGCCACCGCCAGCGCGGCGCTGCCGGCCTCGTCCAGCACGAACAGCAGGGCATGTGCTGGGTTGCCTTTCTCGAAGGCGCACAGCACCAGCTGTCCGACGGTGAACGCCGCGCCGAGCCCGGGCCACTCGCGGTAGGGCCGCAGCATGAATGCCGCCATGGTGATGCCCGCCGACAGCCAGATGTAGCCGGTCATATCGATCGGCCCGTTGAGCCGGTGCGATACGACGGCGGCCAGCAGGTAAAGTGCGCCCCACAGAAAGGCTGCGAGGCTGGGAGAGGTGCGATGGAATGGGAATGGCATCCGGGTTCCCTCGATGGAAACAGGCAAGCGCGCCGCATGTCGGGGCGCCGTGCGCGGGATGCTACCGCACCCGGCTGATGCGGCGGCACCTGCCCGGCGCAGTGCAGCGTGCTAGACCGCCTGCGCCCAGCGCAGGCCCAGCGGCAGCGTGCGCGGCCCGAACACGAAATGCAGCACGCGCCGGGACAGCGCCCCCGCCGATCTGGACGAGGCATGCAGCAGCAGCGGGCGCATCAGCAGCACGCCGCCCCGATCGCTCAGACAGGCGATCTCGCCGCGCCGTTCCCGCTCGGCCAGCATCTGCGCCTGCGTCAGCCGGCCCTGCCGGTGAGAGCCGGGCACGACGCGCAGCGGACCCGCCGTCGCGCCGCAATCGTCGAGGTGCAGGCGCACGGCGATCAGCGCTTCCAGGACTTGCCGCGGCGGCTGTACGTATAGCCGGCCTTCCTTTTCGGACCACCCTTGCAGCGCGGAATCGCCGACGCGTTCCGCGACCGGGATGCTCAGGTCCTGGTGGATCGGCACCAGCCAGTTCTGTCCGGCGGACTTGTCGAAGCCCGTGCACTGGATGGCCGCGTGGGTGGCCGGCAGCCATGGCGCCAGGGCGGGATGCGTGCGCAGGGTGTCGGCCAACGCGGCGCACCACGGCTGCGCCAGCAGTTCGCGCGTGCCGGCGCCCTGGGCGTGCAGCCGGTCGGTGAGGGCGGTGCAGGTCTTGGCGGGCAGGACGCCCGGGACGATGGCGTAGCCGTCTGTGTCGAAGTCGCCGTGCATCGGCGGCAGGGCGGTCAGGCCAGCGGCAGTGCCAGGACTTCCTGCGCCGCGCGCCGGTCGCGCAGTTCGGCCATCCAGCGCTCCAGGTGCGGGCGGGCCGGGCGTTCGAGCGGCAGGCTGAGCCAGCGATGCGCCGCGCAGCCGCAGGCGATGTCGGCCATGGTGAAGCGCTGGCCGGCCACGTAGGGCTGCCGGGCCAGCACGGCGTCGAGAATGGCCGAGGTGCGCTCGGCCGCCAGCCGCGAGCGTTCGATGCGCGCCGGGTCGCGCTGGTCTTCCGGCGTGCGCACGAGCTGCAGGAAGGCGTCCACCATCGAAGGGCTGAACGACGTGGTCTGCCAGTCCATCCAGCGGTCGGCGTCGGCGCGCTCGTGCAGCTCCAGCGGGTAGAGGTTGCCCGGGCCGTAGCGCGCGCAGAGGTAGCGCACGATGGCGTTGGACTCCCACAGTACGAAGTGCTCGCCGTCGGTCCCGCTGATGCCGTCCTCGATGACCGGGATCATGCCGTTCGGGTTCAGGGCCCGGAACTCGGCCGTGTCCAGCCCGCCGAAGGCGCCGCCGACATCGATGCGCTCATGGTCCAGCGACAGCTCGCGCGCGCACCAGACCACTTTCTGCACGTTGACCGAAGAGAGTCTCCCCCAGATCCGCAGCATCGACGTCGGCTCCTTGGTGTCGGTGGTGATTGTCAGTCGCGTGCGTGAATTACGCGGCCTTGGGCGTGAGCGCGGCGATCTCGGCGCGGATCAGCTCGCCCAGCACCGTGATGCCCTGTTCGATGCGCTCCGGCGACACCGTCACGAAGGCCAGGCGCATGGTGTTGCGGCGCGGTGCGTTGGCGTAGAACGGCGCGCCCGGCACGAAGGCCACGTTGCGCGCGACCGCCTTTTCCAGCAGCGCCATGGTGTCGATGCCTTCCGGCACTTCCACCCAGATGAACATGCCGCCTTCCGGACGGTTCCAGTGCACGCCGGCCGGCATGTGGCGCGTGAGCGCATCCAGCATCGTCTCGCACTGCTTGCCGTACAGGGTGCGGATGCTCGGGATGTGGGTGTCGAGCAGGCCGGTCTTCAGCACTTCGTAGGCCACGCGCTGCGTGAAGCTGGGCGTGTGCAGGTCGGATGCCTGCTTGGCCTGCACGAGTTTGAAGTGGATCGGCTCGGGGGCGATGATGTAGCCCAGGCGCATGCCCGGCGCCAGGATCTTCGAGAACGAGCCCATGTAGACCACGCCGTCCGGATTGAGCGAGCGCAGCGACGGCAGGGCATCGCCGGTATAGCTCAGCTCGCCGTACGGATCGTCTTCGACCAGCAGCACGCCGAGTTCTTTCGCGCGGGCCACCAGGGCCTGGCGGCGCTCGAGCGGCAGGCGGCGGCCGGTCGGGTTCTGGAAGTTCGGGATGGTGTAGAAGAAGCGCGCGCCGGCGGTGAGCTCGGGCGTGAGCGCTTCGGGCAGCAGGCCGCGCTCATCGGTCGGCACCGAGGCGTAGCTCGGCTCGAACAGCGAGAACGCCTGCAGCGCGCCGAGGTAGGTCGGTGTTTCGACCAGCACTTTGCTCTGCGGGTCGATGAAGATCTTGCCCAGCAGGTCCAGGCCCTGTTGCGAGCCGGTGGTGATCAGCACGCGCGACGCGGTGGTGCCGTGGCGCTGGGCGATCCACTCGCGCAGCATCGACAGGCCTTCGGTCGGGGTGTACTGCAGCGACGCC
Organism: Ralstonia nicotianae; assembly: GCF_018243235.1. Lineage (NCBI taxonomy): Bacteria > Pseudomonadati > Pseudomonadota > Betaproteobacteria > Burkholderiales > Burkholderiaceae > Ralstonia > Ralstonia nicotianae. Next base: position 2,546,818 of record NZ_CP046674.1, on the reverse strand, counting down.
TGCGGATTGTCCGCGAACATGCGGGCGCACGCCGCCTGGATCGCCTCGACCGGGAAGGTCACCGGCGAAGGCAGGCCGCCGGCGAACGAGATCACCTCGGGGCGCTCGGTGATCTTGAGGATTTCCCGGATCGCCGAGCTGGTCAGCTGTTGCGCGCGGCGGGAGAAGGTGCAGGCGGGGTGGTCCATGGTATGGTCCTTCAGTGTGGAGACGCCCACCTTTTGAGCGGACGCCTGGTGAGCAAAAGACGGAAAGGATAGCAGGCAACGGCCCGCTCTGGCACGCGGCAGCCGTTGCGCGGCGCGGCAAATGCGGCGCTCAGGCGACTTCGGCGATCAGTTCGATCTCCACGCACGCGCCCAGCGGAATCTGAGCCACGCCGAAGGCGCTGCGGGCGTGCCGGCCGGCGTCGCCGAACACCTCGACGAACAGTTCCGAGGCGCCGCTGGTCACCAGGTGCTGCTCCGTGAACGCCGACGTGGAGTTCACCAGGCTCATCACCTTGACGATGCGCTTGACGCGGTTGAGGTCGCCGCCCAGGTGGCCCGACAGCGTGGCGAGCAGGTCGATGGCGATGGCGCGTGCGGCGGCCTGGCCCTGCGCGGTGGTCATGTCGTCGCCGAGCCTGCCGACCCACGGCTTGCCGTCCTGCTTGGCGATGTGGCCCGACAGGAACACCAGGTTGCCGGTCTGCGCGGCCATCACGTAGGCGCCGACGGGGGCGCCGGCGGTGGGCAGTGCGATGCCCAGCTGTTTCAGCCTGGCCTGGATGTCTTGGGTGGCGGTCATGAAGATTCCTTATCGAAAACGGTAAACAAGCACAGGGAGACGCAGCCGATGGCGCTACCGCCGCACGGCGGTCCGCCGGCCGAGGCCGACCACGGCGATCACGGCCAGGGCGAACAGCATCGTCGGCGCATCGAGCGGCTCGCCCAGCAGGAGCCAGCCGCCGATCAGCGTCATGAACGGCTGCAGCAATTGTATCTGGCCGACCCGCGCGACCCCGCCCGCGGCCAGCCCCGAATACCAGAACAGGAAGCCGACGAACATCGAGAAGGCCGACACGTAGGCCAGCCCCAGCCATGCGTGGCCGGATGCCTGCGCGAGCGCCGCGGCCTGGTGCGTGCCCGGCAGCCAGGCCAGGGCGCCGACCACCGGCAGCAGCGCCGGCAGCGACACCACCAGCGCCCAGGCGATCGTCTGCGTGCCGCCCAGCTCGCGCGAAAGCTTGCCGCCCACTGCATAGCCGAGGGCGCCCGCCACCATGGCGGCGAACAGCAGCCAGTCGGCGCGGTGCAGGGTGCCGGCGCCGCGCAGCAGCGCGAACGACACCACCAGCACGCTGCCGGCCAGCGCGCACGCCCAGAACCACGGCGACGGCCGCTCGCGCCCGAACCACGCGGCAAAGAGGGCGGTCGCCAGCGGCAGCAGACCGGTGATGATGGCGCCGTGCGCGGCCGGCACATCGCGCATCGCCAGCGATGAGAACAGCGGAAAGCCCACCACCACGCCCGCCGCCGTGACGGCCAGCCTGCCCCACTGGCCGCCGCGCGGGCGCCGGGCGGCGCGCAGCGCGCCGGTCGCGGCCAGCAGCGCCAGCGCGAGCAGGCTGGCCAGCACCGCGCGGGCCAGCGCGACGAAGGTGGCGTCCAGCTCGGCCACCGCCATCCGCGTGAAGGGCAGCGTCTGGCTGAAGATCGCCACGCCGATGAAGCCGAGCAGCAGGCCGCGGCGTTCGGCGTGGTCGGGCGCATGGCCGAGCGGCAGGGCGGTGGACCGGGTCATGGCGTGCTCCTGATCTCATCGGCCAGCGCCACCACCACGCGGCGGTTCTGGCGGCTCTTCTTTTCGATTTTGGTGACGGTGGCGCGACCGATCTCGCCCGTGGCGCGCACGTGGGTGCCGCCGCAGGGCTGACGGTCGATGCCGTCGATCTCCACGATGCGGATGGCGGACACGCCCGCCGGCGGCGCGGCGCCGATGGTGCGCACCAACTGCGGCTGTGCGGCCAAGGCCTCCGGCGTGATCAGGGCGATGCGCACCGGCGTGTCGCGCGCGATCAGCGCATTGAGCTGCGCGGTCAGCGTCTCGCGCTCGAGCGTGGATTCGGGCAGGTCGAAGTCGATGCGTCCGGCGTCCGGCGAGATGCCGCAGCCCGTGACCGGCACCGGGATCAGCGCGCCCAGCAGATGCAGGCAGGTGTGCAGTCGCATCAGCCGGTACCGGCGTGCCCAGTCGATGGCGGCGGACACCGGCAGGCCGGGCGCCAGCAGGCCCAGGTCGGCCGGATCGGCCGGCACATGCAGGATGGCCAGGCGGTCGGCGTGGTAGACGGTGTCGGCGATCGCCACGGTCTGGCCGTCGGGCAGGACCAGGGTGCCGGTGTCGCCGGCCTGGCCGCCGCCGCGGGCGTAGAACACGGTCTGGTCCAGTTCGATGCCCTCGGGATGCACGGCGACGACCGTGGCGCCGCACTCGGTGCGATAGGCATCTTCGTCAAAGCGCTTGAGCGTGGGCATGGTGGGGCTCCTGGCGTGGGGGCGGAAAGCCGACCTTGATGGTAGCGAACTGTGGCTGTACAGTACCTGTACACTTTGGCGTGGCGCTTTCTGTACAGTTTTTCCGACCTGACCATGACGCCTTCCTCCCCGATCGTCAGCCTGGATGCCAGGCGTACCGCCGCCCGTCCGGCCGCGGAGCAGTTGCCCGACCCGATTCCCTCGGCGCAGATGACGCTGGTCGACCAGTTGACCGAGTGGGCGCGCATGCGCATCGACGAGCGCGTGTTCCGCGCCGGCATGCGCATGCCGTCGATCCGCCAGTTGGCCCAGGAGAAGAGCATCTCGCGCTTCACCGTGGTGGAGGCCTATGAGCGGCTGGTGGCGCAGGGGTATCTCGAATCGCGGCGCGGCTCGGGCTTCTACGTGAAGGAGCGCCAAGCGCCGCTGCCCGAGGAGCCGCCGGCGCCGCCCGCCAGCGCGCGCAAGATCGACGTGGCCTGGCTGCTGCGCAACATGTTCCACTCGGCCGAGCCGCGCAAGGCGCCGGGCATCGGCTTCCTGCCCAACGGCTGGCTGGACGGCGAACTGATCGCCAACGCGCTGCGCGCCCTGGGCCGGCAGAACGGCAACCAGTTCCTGGCCTGGGGCACGCCGCAGGGCTTCCTGCCGCTGCGCCAGCAGCTGCAGACGCGGCTGGCCGAGCTGGAGATCGGCGCGCGCCCCGACCAGATCGTCATGACCTCCGGCATCACCCAGTCGCTCGACCTGATCGCGCGCCAGTACGTGCAGCCGGGCGACACGGTGCTGGTGGGCGATCCGGCATGGTTCCTGATGTTCGGCCGCTTCGCCGCGCAGGGCGCGCAGGTGATCGGCGTGCCGTACACCACCGAGGGGCCGGACCTGGTGGCGCTCGAAGGGCTGGTGCAGGTGCGCCGACCCAAGCTGCTGGTGATCAATTCGGTGCTGCACAACCCGACCGGCACCTCGCTGTCGGCGGCCAAGGCGTTCCAGCTGTTGCGGCTGGCCGAGCAGTACGGATTCCTGATCGTCGAAGACGACATCTACGGCGACCTGGCCCCGCCCGGGCACCCGGCCACGCGGCTGGCGAGCCTGGACCAGCTGCGCCGGGTGATCTACCTCGGCAGCTTTTCCAAGACGCTGGCGGCCAACCTGCGCGTGGGCTTCATCGCCTGTCATCCGGAGCTGGCCAAGAACCTGACCGACGGCAAGCTGCTGGCCGGGCTCGCCACGCCGGAGATCAACGAGCGCGTGCTCTACAAGGTGCTGACTGAAGGTCAGTACCGCAAGCACGTCGAGCGCGTGCGCGCCCGGCTCGACCGCGCCCGCGACGGCGTGCAGCGCAGCCTGGAGCGCCTGGGCCTGAAGCTGTTCGCGCAGCAGGGCGCCGGCATGTTCATCTGGGCCGACACCGGCCGCGACACCAACGCCATCGCCCGCGCCGGGCACGAAGAGGGTTACGTGTTCGCGCCGGGCAGTCTGTTCTCGCCGTCGCAGATGCCCTCGACCTGGATGCGCTTCAATATCGCCACCAGCACCGATCCGGAGATGCTGCGCTTCCTGGCGGATCAGCTCGAGCGCGGCTGACTCGGCCCGGCCACGGGGCAGGGGGCTTGAAAAACGGCTCCGCCGCCCCATCTCCAGTTCACGCGGACCGCCCGCTGGGTGCGGTCCGCTTCGCTTTCTCCATCACATCCTTCGAACCAAGAGACACACCATGGGTGCACCGCACGAGAAGATGGCGTTCCAGGCAGAGGTCAAGCAGCTTCTGCATCTGATGATCCATTCCCTGTACAGCAACAAGGAAATCTTTCTGCGCGAGCTGGTCTCCAACGCGTCCGACGCCGTGGACAAGCTGCGCTTCGAGGGCATCGCCGACCCATCGCTGCTCGAAGGCGGCGGCGAGCTGGGCATCCGCATCGGTTTCGATGCCCAGGCCCGCACCGTCACCATCGCCGACAACGGCATCGGCATGAGCCGCGACGAGGCCATCCGCAACCTCGGCACCATCGCCCGCTCGGGCACGCGCGAGTTCTTCAGCCAGCTCTCCGGCGATCAGCAGAAAGACGCGGCGCTGATCGGCCAGTTCGGGGTCGGCTTCTATTCGGCCTTCATCGTCGCCGACCGCGTGACGGTGGAATCGCGCCGTGCGGGCGTGCCCGCCGCCGAAGGCGTGCGCTGGGAAAGCGCGGGCGACGGCGAGTTCACCGTCGATGCCGTCGAGCGCGCCGAGCGCGGCACCACCATCACGCTGCACCTGCGCGAGGGCGAGGACGATTTCCTCTCCGCCTGGCGCCTGAAGTCCATCGTGCAGAAGTACTCGGACCACATCTCCCTGCCGATCGCGATGCGCAAGGAGAGCTGGGACGAAGAGAAGAAAGAGATGGTCGCGCAGGACGAATGGGAGACCATCAACCAGGCCAGCGCCCTGTGGGCCCGCCCGCGCGCCGACGTGACCGACGAGCAGTACATCGCCTTCTACCAGCACATCGCACACGAGCAGGGCCAGCCGCTGGCGTGGACGCACAACCGCGTCGAAGGCCGCAGCGAATACACGCAGCTGCTGTACCTCCCGACCAACGCGCCGTTCGACCTGTGGGACCGCGAGCGCCGCAGCGGCCTGAAGCTGTACGTCAAGCGCGTCTTCATCATGGACGACGCCGAACAGCTGCTGCCGGCCTACCTGCGCTTCGTCAAGGGCGTGATCGACTCGGCCGACCTGCCGCTGAACGTCTCGCGCGAGATCCTGCAGGAGAGCCGCGACGTGAAGGCCATCCGAGAGGGCTCGACCAAGCGCGTGCTGGGCATGCTCGAATCGATGGCCGACTCGGATGACGCCGCCGAAAAGGACAAGTACGCCACCTTCTGGCAGCACTTCGGCCAGGTGCTCAAGGAAGGCCTCGGCGAAGACTTCGCCAACAAGGACCGTATCGCCAAGCTGCTGCGCTTTGCTTCCACGCACAACGCAGGGGACGAGCAGACCGTCTCGCTGGCCGACTACATCGGCCGCATGAAGGACGGCCAGGACAAGATCTACTACGTGAGCGCCGAGAACTGGACGGCCGCCAAGTCCGGCCCGCACCTGGAGGTGTTCCGCAAGAAGGGCGTGGAAGTGTTGCTGCTGACAGACCGCGTGGACGAGTGGATGCTGTCGTTCCTGCACGACTTCGAAGAGAAGGCGCTGGTGTCGGTCGCGCGCGGCGGGCTGGACCTCGGCTCGCTGGAAGACGAAGCCGAGCGCGCCGAGCACGCCAAGGTGGAAGGCGAGTTCAAGCCGCTGGTGGATCGCGCCAAGGCGGTGCTGGCCGACAAGGCCAAGGACGTGCGCATCACGCATCGCCTGACCGATTCGCCGTCGTGCCTGGTGGCCGACGAGGGCGACATCAGCGGCACGCTGGCGCGCCTGCTCAAGCAGGCCGGCCAGAAGGCGCCCGACACCAAGCCCGTGCTGGAGCTGAACCCGGCGCACCCGCTGGTGCGCAAGCTGGCGCTGCTCGAATCCGTCACCGGCGGCGAGGCCGACCGCGCTGCGTTCGAGGATCGCCTGCACGTGCTGTTCGACCAGGCGCTGCTGGCCGAGGGCGGCTCGCTGGCCGATCCGGCCGACTACGTGCAGCGCGTCAACCGCCTGCTGGCCTGACGCCGCCATGGCCGAAGCCTTGCCCGACCTGCAGCGCGGACTGGCGCCGATCCTCGATGCCGAGGTTCGCGTGCTGGTGCTCGGCAGCTTTCCGGGCGAGGCTTCATTGGCGGCGCAGCAGTACTACGCTCATCCGCGCAACCAGTTCTGGCCGCTGATGGGCGCGCTGCTCGACCTGCCGCTGCCCGCCATGCCGTATGCGGCGCGCGTGCGGGCGCTGCTGGCCCGCCACATCGGCGTGTGGGATGTGCTGGGCGCCTGCGTGCGCGAAGGCAGTCTCGATGCGGCGATCCGCCATCCGCAGGCCAACGATTTCGACCTGCTGCACCGGCGGGCGCCGAGGCTGCGGCGGGTGGGCTTCAATGGCGGCACGGCGGGCAGGTTCGCCAAGGATTTCGCCCGCGCCGGCTTCGAGACGGTGGTGTTGCCGTCGTCCAGCCCGGCGCACGCGGCGCGCTCGTTCGAGCAGAAGCTTGCGCTGTGGCGCTCGCTGTTGCCGGACGGCTAGATTAACGACAGGTTCTCCGGAACGCTGACGCCGGCCCTCGCCAAGCGCGAGGGCCGGCGTTTTCTTTTCGTGCGCGGCCGTCAGCTCAACTCAACTGCGGCTGCGTCGCGGCAAAGCTCGGGCGGGCGCGCATGGCTGCCTGCCCGCGCCGCAGGTTGGGGCGTGCCTCCAGCAGCGCCGCGCCTTCGGGGAACATGCCCAGATAGGCCAGGATCGGGGCGAGGAACAGGTCGGCCATCGACACGGTGCTGCCGACCAGGTAATCGCGTTCTTGATAGGCCTGCTCCAGCGCGTCGAGCTGGGCCGCGATCTCCGGCAGGGCGGCGTCGATGACCTTGCGGTCCGGCTGGCCGTTCTCGCCCTTGGGGAAGATGTACTGGAGGATGTAGCGGCGCACCATTGCGTCGTAGGCGTGGCAGTTGATCAGGCTGATCCACTGCTCGCCGCGCGCATGCGCGGTGGCGCCCCATTGCGGCAGCAGGCTGGGGCCGTCGAACGCCTCGTCGATGTAGCTCAGGATGGCGCGCGTTTCGTAAAACTCGATTGGCCCGTCGCTGAACGCCGGCACGCGGCCGAACGGATTGTGCGTCAGCAGTTCCGGCGAATGCGGTGGCACCGGCTGCAGCGTGTAGCGCACGCCTTTCTCCGCCAGTGCCATGCGCACGGTGCGGCAGTAGCTGCTGCGCGGGTCGCCGTAGACCGTGACGGTGCCGGCGCTGCCCTCGGGGTCCAGGTAGTCGCTCAGGCGGTTGAAGACCGATTGCCAGCCGGCCATGTGGCCGTCACGCGTCTGCGTGTCGGGGAAGCCGCTGTGGCGCATGTGCAGACGGGTGCCGCCGTCCTGGTCGGTCAGCGTGACCTCGATCAGCGTTTTCAGGTCGGGCGGCATCGAGCCCGACTCCCAGGCCCAGGTGTAGGCGAGGAAGTCGGCCCGGTCGAGCTTCTGGTATTCGCCGACGGCGATGTGCCTGGAGCCGTCGCGCCCGCCCATGACGACGCGGTATCGGCCGCCGACGCGCGGATCGGCGCTTGCCTCCAGCACGCTCATGCCGCGCGGACAGTGCCATGCCGCCAGCGCCGCCTGATCGGTGAAGGCGTCGAACACCCGCTCGCGCGGCGCGCGGATGAGGCGGGTCATCTCCAGTTCGAACGTAGCGGCGCGGTCCATGGCGGTCTCCATCAGGGTTTGGCGGGGGTGTCGTCCGCGTCCGGGGGCGCGGTGCGGGTCTGCTCGACAAAGACGACGAGGCGATCGAGGTTGCCCTCCCAGAGCTGCCGGTAGGCCTCCAGCCAGCCGTGCGCCTCGCGCAGCGCGCCGGGGCGCAGGTGGCAGATGCGCCAGCGCGCGCTGACTTCCCGCTCGATCAGCCCGGCCTCGGCCAGCACGCGCAGATGCTTGGAGATGGCCGGAGCGGAGATGTCGAACGGGCGCGCCAGTTCGCTCACCGGCGCTTCGCCCGCGGACAGGCGCGCCAGGATCGCCCGGCGGGTGGGGTCCGCCAGGGCGGCGAAGATGGTGGAGAGCGGATCATCGTCGAGCGGCATGTCTTCATTTAACTCATAGGTTAATTGACTGTCAAGCCCGCAAAACGCGGCTTTCCGGCGACGGCATCGGCGCCTGCCTTGCCAAGCATCGCGGGAAGTCACGTGCCGGACGGGCGTATCTGTCACAATCGCGCCCGTGGCCGGCGCGGGGGTGCCGGCCTGTTTTGCCAACGGGCCTCAACATGCCTTTTCTCGGAATCGGTTTCCACGTCATCGTCGCGCTGTTCTTTGCGGTGCATGCGGTGCGCACGCACCAGAACCTGTACTGGCTGTTCATCCTGTTCGCCTTTCCGCTGCTGGGCAGCGTGGCGTACTTCTTCGCGATCTATCTGCCCGAGCTGCGGTATTCGCGCGGCGCCCGCGTGGCCACCCGCGCCGTCAGCCAGATGATCGACCCGAACCGGGCGGTGCGCGAGGCGCGCAACGACTTCGATCGCGCGCCGACCGTGCAGCACCGGCTGCGCCTGGGCGAGGCCCTGCTGGAAGCCGGCGACGCCAAGGAAGCCCGCCAGCATTTCGAGCAGGCCGCCACCGGCCCGTTCGCCGGCGACCAGGCCGTGCTGCTGGGTCTGGCCCGTGCGCAGTTCGCCACCGGCGATGTGGCGATGGCCGCGACGACCCTGGACACCCTGTTCGAGGCACATCGCGCCGCGCGCCGACAACCCGATCCCACGCTGCTGTATGCGCGGGCGCTGGCCACCGGCGGTGCGCCCGCCGCGCGCGCGGCCTTCGAGCAGGCGCTCGCCTGCGCCAATGATGCCGCCGCCCGCTGCCTGTATGGCGAGTGGCTGCTCGCCCAGGGCAATGCCGCCGACAAGGCGCGCGCCCGCGATCTGTTCGACGATATCCTGCGCGACGCCAAGCACTGGACGCGCTACGCCAAAGACCATAACCGCGAATGGCTGCAGCGCGCCCAGGCCGCCCAGTCTTCTTTCCGTTGATTTCCCTGATGACGCTGTTGAAACGCAAATCCATCGAGGCCGTGGCCTCGCGCCGTCCCGCCCGCGCCAAGCGCGATGACCGCGAACACCGTGACGACGAACCCAAGCGCATGGCGCCGCGCTTCGCGCCCGTGACGTTCTCCGAACTGTCGGGCGTGCGCTACCTGCACTTCGGCACCGAGTGGGTGCAGGGCGCGATGCGCCTGTCCAAGCCCGACGCCATCGAGCTGGAATATGCCCAGCAGATGATGGCGTGGCTGCTGTTCCTGGATCCGGCCGCGCGCCCCGACTTCCATGTCGTGCAGCTGGGCCTGGGCGCGGCGGCGCTGACCAAGTTTTGTCACCGGCAGCTGGCCCCGGCCCGCGTGACCGCGGTCGAGCTGAACCCCGCCGTGATCATCGCCGCGCACAGCATGTTCGGCCTGCCGTTCGACGACAGCCGGCTGGGGGTCATCGAGCAGGACGCCTACGACTGGGTCACGGACGCCAACCACCACGGCACTGTCGATGCGCTGCAGATCGATCTGTACGACGCCACCGCGCGCGGGCCGGTGCTCGACACGCCGGCCTTCTACCGCGCCTGCCGCCAGGTGCTGCGCGCGCCCGGCGTGATGACCATCAACCTGTTCGGCGACCACACCAGCTTCCCGCGCAACATCGAGCGCATCTGCGATGCCTTCGACAATCGCGTGCTGGTCTTCCCCGAGGTGCACGACGGCAACGTCATCGCGCTGGCCTTCAACGGCCCGCCGCTGCAGGTCGGCTGGGACGCCGTGCAGGCGCGCGCCGCGGCGCTGCAGGCCACGCTCAAACTGCCGACCAAGGGCTGGACGGAGGGGCTGCGCGGCGCCAACGTCAACCAGGACGACGCGCTGTCCATCTGAGGGCGGCTGTCCTCGTCCCCGCCAATGCAAACGCCCCGGCTGTCCGGGGCGTTTTGCCGAGCGGAGCAGGGCGGGCCGGCGCTACTTGGACAGCAGCCGCATCGCCGCCTCCAGCCCGGCGATGGTGACGGGATACATCCGCGTCTTCATGATCTGGTTGATGACCGAGACCGACTGCCGGTACTGCCACAGCCCTTCCGGCTCGGGGTTGAGCCACGCGAACCTGGGGAACTGCTCGATCAGCCGCTGCAGCCAGACGGCGCCGGCTTCGGGATTGTTGTATTCGACCGAGCCGCCCGCCTGCAGGATCTCGTACGGGCTCATGGTCGCGTCGCCGACGAAGATCAGCTTGTAGTCGGGCGGATACTTGCGGATCACGTCCCAGGTGGAGAAGCGCTCCGCGTGGCGGCGCCGGTTGTTCTTCCACAGCCATTCGTAGACGCAGTTGTGGAAGTAGTAGTACTCGAGGTGCTTGAACTCGGTCTTGGCCGCGGAAAACAGCTCTTCCACGCGCTTGATGTGGTCGTCCATCGAGCCGCCCACGTCCATCAGCATCAGCACCTTGACGTTGTTGTGCCGCTCGGGGCGCATCTTGATGTCGAGCAGGCCGGCGTTGGCGGCGGTGGCGTGGATGGTGTCGTCCAGGTCCAGCTCCACGTCGGCGCCGTCGCGGGCGAACTTGCGCAGGCGGCGCAGCGCGACCTTGATGTTGCGGGTGCCGAGCTCCACCGTGTCGTCGTAGTCGCGGTAGGCGCGCGCTTCCCACACCTTGACGGCGGTGCGGTTGCCCTTGGACGGCCCGCCGATGCGGATGCCCTCCGGGTTGTAGCCGCCGTGCCCGAACGGCGAGGTGCCGCCCGTGCCGATCCACTTGCTGCCGCCCTCATGGCGCTCGTGCTGCTCGGACAGCAGTTCCCTGAGCCGCTCCATCAGCTTGTCGATGCCGCCCATGGCTTCGACCTGCGCCTTCTCTTCGGGCGTCAGTTCGCGCTCGAGCTGCTTGGCCAGCCAGTCGAGCGGAATCTCGGCGCGCCAGTCGAGCGCGTCTGCTACGCCCTTGAAGTAGGCGCCGAAGGCCTGGTCGAACTTGTCGTAGTGCTTCTCGTCCTTCACCAGCGTCGTGCGCGCCAGGAAGTAGAACTGGTCCAGCGAGGGGGCGATGACCTGCCGCTTGAGCCCTTCGAGCAGCGTCAGGTATTCCTTGACGGAGACCGGCAGCCTGGCGTGCCGCAGCGTGAAGAAGAAGTCGATCAGCATGGCGGTCTCCCGGCGCGCTCAGTCGCGCGGCTGCTCCAGCTTGTACTGCAGATGCCGCTTCACGGTCAGCCACTCGGATTCGATGATCGAGAACACCACGGTGTCGCGGTAGCTGCCGTCCGGCATGCGCTGATGGTTGCGCAGCACGCCGTCCTGCTTGGCGCCCAGGCGGGCGATGGCCTCGCGGCTCTGGTGGTTCATCCAGTGCGTGCGGAATTCCACTGCGATGCAGCCCAGCGTCTCGAACGCATGCGTGAGCAGCAGCAGCTTGCATTCCGTGTTGACGGCGGTGCGCTGCACCGATTTCGCGTACCACGTGTGGCCGATCTCCAGCCGCCTGTTGGCCGCGTCCACGTTGAAGAAGCGGGTGGAGCCGACCACGCGGCCAGGCTGCCCGTGGCGGATGTCGCGGACCACGAATGGCATGGCGCCCAGCCGCTCGCGCATGTCGAGCGCGGTGTCGAGCCAGGCGGGTGTCGTCTCCGGCGAGGGCACCGAGGTGTACCACAGCTGCCACAGCGCGCCGTCGGCCGCGGCGGCGCGCACGTCGGCTTCGTGCTCGCGGCCCAGCGGCTCCAGCCACGCGTGCCGGCCGGACAGGGTGACGGGTTCGATGAAGCGCGTCATGTTCCGGGTGTCCTCAGCGGTTGGCGCGGTTCATGAACACCAGGCGCTCGAACAGGTGCACGTCCTGCTCGTTCTTGAGCAGGGCGCCGTGCAGCGGCGGAATGGCGGCGTTCCGATCCTGGCTGCGCAGCGTATCGGGCGGGATGTCTTCGGCCAGCAGCAGCTTGAGCCAGTCGATCAGCTCGGAGGTGGAGGGCTTCTTCTTGAGCCCCGGCAGGTTGCGCATCTCGTAGAAGGCGTCCAGCGCGGCCTTCACCAGCGTCGGCTTGATGCCGGGGTAGTGCACGTCGACGATTCGCTGCATCGTCTCGGCATCGGGAAACCGGATGTAGTGGAAGAAGCAGCGGCGCAGGAAGGCATCGGGCAGCTCCTTCTCGTTGTTCGACGTGATGATGACCAGCGGCCGGTGCCGCGCGCGGATGGTCTCGCGCGTCTCGTACACGTAGAACTCCATGCGGTCGAGCTCGCGCAGCAGGTCGTTGGGGAATTCGATGTCGGCCTTGTCGATCTCGTCGATCAGCAGCACCGTCTGCTGCGCGGCCTCGAACGCTTGCCACAGCACACCCTTGACGATGTAGTTGCGGATGTCGTGGACGCGGCCGTCGCCCAGCTGCGAATCGCGCAGCCGCGACACGGCATCGTATTCGTAGAGGCCCTGCTGCGCCTTGGTGGTCGATTTGACGTGCCATTGCAGCAGCGGCATGCCGAGCGCGGCGGCCACCTCCTCGGCCAGCATGGTCTTGCCCGTGCCCGGCTCGCCCTTGATCAGCAGCGGGCGCTGCAGCGTCATCGCCGCGTTGACGGCGAGCTTGAGATCGTCGGTGGCGACGTACTGGTCGGAGCCTTCGAAGCGCGCGGGCCGGGCGGACGTCTGGGTCGGGTTCATCGAGCAATCCTACTGGGCGGTAAATGGATGCGGAGACGGCCAGTATAAGAGAGTTTGGCGGTCTGACGCGGGGGCTTTTCCCGGCGCCGGGTCAGGGGGGACCTGACTGGACTGGCAAAAAAACGGTGCGGTACAATGCGCCGGTTTGACGCACCACGAACGACCGTCTTCTGACAAGCAGCCGTTGCCAGCAAGCCGGTGAAGGCGCCCTAGAGAGACAGCCACCCGAGGGTAGGGCAGGCAGGGCGAGCAGGATTCCGAACTCCACGCTAGAGAACGATGAAAAAGATCCTCACGATGGTGGCATTGGGCGCGTTGGCCGCGTCGGCATCTGCTGCCGATATCCAGGGCAATGCGCAGGCGGGCGCCGGCAAGGTGGCCATGTGCATCGGCTGTCATGCGATTCCGGACTACCGGGCGTCGTATCCCGAGGTGTATCGCGTGCCCTACCTGGGCGGACAGAACGCCAAATACATCGAAAGCGCCCTCAACGCCTACAAGAAGGGCGAGCGCAAGCACCCGACCATGCGCGGCATCGCAGGCTCGCTGAGCGACCAGGACATCGCCGATCTGGCGGCCTACTACTCGCAGCAGACCGCCGCCACGCCCAACAACCCCCGGAAGTGACGAGGACGAACATGACGAAGATCTCGCTCGGTTTGGGCGCGTTGGTGCTGGGCGTCGCCGTTTCCGCGCAGGCCGCCGACCTGCAGAAGGGCAAGCAGCTGGTGGACAAGGGCGGCTGCGTGACCTGCCACGGCCCGGGCCTGAATGCCCCGATCTCGCCGGACTATCCCAAGCTGGCCGGCCAGCACGGCGACTACCTCTACCATGCGCTGCGGGCGTACCAGACCTCCGGCAACCCGCTGGTGGGCCGCAACAACGCCATCATGGCTGGTCAGGTGAACGCCAACGCCGCCATGATCGGTGAGAACGGCAAGCCGCGACCCTTCACCTCGGCGGAGCTGCAGGACATCGCCGCGTATATCGAATCGCTGCCCGGCTCGCTGGTGTTGAAGAAGTGAGCTGCGGGGTGCCCATCAAAGAAAACCGCTCTCCGGAGCGGTTTTTTGTTGGGCGATGGGTAAGCGGGTATCAGCGGGCCGTGGCGCGCTTGCGCACGCATTCGATATAGGCTTCGCCGTCCGGCGGCAGGCCGGTGCGCTGGGCCGTCCACAGCATCTGGCCCAGGCATTCCATCACCTGGTGCTGCGCCTCGTGCGGCGAATCGAGCCGCTGCGCCAGCGCTTCGTAGGCGGCACGGATGCCGCGCGGCTGGTCGACCGACACCTGCTCGCTGATCGACAGGTGCATCGACAGATGCAGGAACGGGTTGCTCTGGCCGCTCTCGGGCGTGTAGTCGCGGGCCAGGGCGTCCTCGCTGGCTTCCAACGTGGCGTGGTATTCGGGATGCAGTTGCATCCAGTCGACCGCCATGGCTTCTAGCGGCGTGAGCACTTCGGCCTGGCGGTGCTTGCGCCAGGCGCCGCAAAAGAACTGGCGGACTTCGTCGCGGGTGGGATTGAACATGGTGCCGCCATTGTACCGGTGCGCCCGCCAGGCAGCGCGCGGCGGCACCGACGCTACAATGGCCGCCTCGCCCGCCAAGACGGCGTCCGCACGCCGCGTGCCTCATGAGACCGTCCACCGCCGCCGCCAGCCTGTCCGCTCGCGCCGCCGACAAGCTGCTCGGCGTGCTGCTGATCGCCGTTTCCGCGGCTTCGTTCGGCGCGATGGCGATCTTCACCCACTATGCCTATGCCTCCGGCGCCGACACGGTCGGCCTGCTGGCGGTGCGCTTCAGCCTGGCGGCACTCGCGCTGACGGCGGTGATGCGCGTGCGGCGCATCGGCCTCCCGCCGTGGCCGCGGGTGGCGGGGCTGGCGGCGATGGGCGGTATCGGCTACGCCGGTCAGTCGTTTGCGTTCTTCACCGCGCTGCACTACGCGCCGGCCAGCCTGGTGGCGCTGCTGCTGTACCTGTATCCGATGTTCGTGACGGTGCTGGCCGCCGTGTTCCTGCACGAGCGGCTGACGCCCGCCGCGCTGCTGGCGCTGGTGCTGTGTTCGGTGGGCGCGGGCCTGACCGTGGGCGGCGCGGGCCTGGCGGGCGGCAGCGCAACCGGCGTGATGCTGGGCGTGGCGGCGGCGGTCATCTACTCGGTCTACATCACGGTGGGCGCGCGCGTGACGCGCGGCGTCGATCCGATTGCGTGCACCACCCTCATCTGCACAGCGGCGGCGGCGGTCTACGCGGGCGCGGCGGTGGCCGGCGTGCCCGCGCGGTTTCCCGGCAGCGTTGCCGGCTGGGCCGCGGCGCTGGCGATCGCGGGGCTGTCGACGGTGATCGCCATCCTCGCGTTCTTTGCGGGCTTGCAGCGGCTGGGGGCGGCGCAGGCGTCGATGCTGTCGACGCTGGAGCCGGTCGTGACCGTGGCGCTGGCCGCGCTGCTGCTGGGCGAATCGATCGGCGCCGCGCAGATGGCCGGCGGGGCGCTGATCCTGGCCGGCGTGCTGTGGCTCACCCGCGCCGATGCACGTCCCGGCGGGCACCGGCCCGACGACATGGCGTAAAGAAAACGGCCCGGCGCGAACCGGGCCGTTGCATCGCGAAACGCGTTGTCGGAGGGCGCAGCGTTACGGCTTCGGTCCGCCCGGCGGCCGCTGCAGGCTCTGCACCCGCATCAGGGCCGGCCGATTGGCCATCACGCCATCGTAGAACGTCGCCAGGTCGCCCTTCATCGCCGTGCGCGACGGATTGTCGAGATAGATCATGTGTCCCGACGGGTAGCGCTTGGTGATGAGGTTGGTCTTCAGCAGGCCGGCGTCGAGCGGCATGGATTCCAGCGTCAGCTCGGTCTGGAAGAACGGCGTCACCGCGTCGAAGTAGCCGCTGGCCGACAGCACCTTCAGGTCGGGGTTCAGCGTCATCGTGGCGGCCAGGTCGCCGGCGGTGTAGAGCGCGCTGCCGCCGCCCTTGGCTGCGCCGGTCGGGTCGGTGTGGCTGAAGTCCCAGTTGCTGAATACCTGATCGTTGAGGTCCACGAACGACGAGGTCGATGTGTACTTCAGCGTGGTGTTCAGGTAGTCGTTCCACTCGACCGTGTACACGCCCGCCACGTTGGTGATCGACGGATCGTTGCTGCCCGAGTTCGGCAGGATGAACGGACCGATGCCGGTATTGATCGACGTCGCGCGGCCGTCATACTGGCCGACCGCGATGCCGGGCACCAGCGTGCCGAAGAAATCGCCGAATGCCACCGGGTTG
Source organism: Ralstonia nicotianae (assembly GCF_018243235.1). Lineage (NCBI taxonomy): Bacteria > Pseudomonadati > Pseudomonadota > Betaproteobacteria > Burkholderiales > Burkholderiaceae > Ralstonia > Ralstonia nicotianae. Next base: position 2,530,744 of record NZ_CP046674.1, on the reverse strand, counting down.
CCGTACTGCTGGATCAGCGAGATGGCATCCATGCCGATGTACTGCTGCATCTGCTGCGCCACCGGAATGCTCATGTTGAGCCGCGTGTTGACGAAGCCGCTGTCCTGCGGGTTGGGCGCCTGCTCGAGCGGGATCAGGGTGTTCCGCGCGTACTGCGTCACCGTGGTCATGTACGACTCGAGATCGGTCGGTGCTGGCGTGACGGAGGTCTTCTTGTGGTAGAAGGCATCGGCCGCCAGCGTCGGGAACAGGCCCACGGCACCGAGCGCGTTCGCGTAGTCCAGGGCCGACGACTGCAGCGTGATGCCATTGAGCTCGATGCCGTCCTCATGCAGCACCCATGACAGGACCGCGCTGCGCGCCGTGCCGTACGATTCGCCGAACAGGAACTTCGGCGAATTCCAGCGGCTGTACTTGGTCAGGTAGCGCTGGATGAAGCGGTCGATCGAGCGGGCATCCTGGTCGACGCCCCAGAAATCCTTGTTCTTGGCCGGGGCGATGGCCGCCGAGTAGCCGGTGCCGACCGGATTGATGAAGACGAGGTCGGAGCGGTCGAGCAGGCTGTCCGGGTTGTCGAGCAACCGGTACGGTGCCGGTGGAGTGAAGTCGGGGAAGGACGACTGGATCCGCTTCGGTCCGAACGAGCCCAGCAACAGGAAGACCGACGACGAGCCGGGACCGCCGTTGTAGAAGAACGTGACCGGACGCGGCTTGCTCGGGTCCGGGTTGTCCCGCGTATAGGCCACGTAGAACATCTTGGCATTGGGTAGCGACGTGAGCGCATCGATCGTCGTCAGGTGCCCGGCGGTGGCTGTGTAGGCGATGCTCTGGCCGTTGATCGTCACCTTGTGGTGGGTGATGGCGGCGGTCTCGGCGGTGTCGCTGGCCGGCAGGGCGTCGTTGGGGGCGCTGCCGTAGACGGTCGTGTCCACCAGCGGGCTGTCCTGCTGCGCCGCAGTGGTGGGCTGGGTGCTGACGCTGCTGCCCGCGTTCGACGCCACGCCGTCCGTGCTGGTGGTCGACGCGTCGCTCCCGCCGCCGCAACCTGCCAGCAGTGCCACCGACAGCGCCGCCGCAGCGAGCGATGCGGTGGCGGTCCGGGACAGTCCTGCAAAATCGCCGGTCGATACTCTGGATGTTTTCATGACAATGAAGGCCCTTCTTCAAGGTGATGAACGCCATCGCCTAAAACAATGGGTTTTAAGCGAGGCTCCTTATCCGATTCGCGTTTTGTAATTTACGGCGTGCGCGAATCGAACGTTTCTGATTTCCCGCTGGCGGCGGGTGAATTAATACAAAATGGGTTGGAAAGGCAAAAGCATCTCCCGGAAACGCAAGGTTTCCAATTTAAAGGCGGATCGGTGGTCGGGTGGCCGGTGCTGGCCTTTTCTCAAAGACGGTGCGGCAATGCTTTGCGTCCAGGCGTGTCGCTGCGCTTTTAAATCGGGCACGCGTGGCGCGCGGATCGGCCGGCCGATGAGTCAATGTCGGAAAAAGTAGTTCGTAAGGACGCCGATGTAAAGGGCGCTTTTTGACGTCAGCGATCAAGTCGATTAAAAGACCGGAAAAAATGCCCGCTGCGATCGAGGCAGCTGAATATCGCGCTTTTTCTCGGGGTGTCCTTGCGACGCGGCCGGGTGTTGACGCAGGCAGGCGATATGACGATGGCGGTGTCGGCCCCGCGCAGCTGAGCGGCGGGCGTCGCCGATGTGTTCCAACAGTCACGGTGCGCCGCCATTACAATGCGCACTGTTCCTTTTCTTTCCGGAGTCTTCTGCAATGCCCACGCTCGAACCGTCCGTGCTCGACCAACTGTTCCATGAAGCCCGCACCCACAACGTGTGGCTGGACAATCCGGTCGACGACGAACTGCTGCATACGCTGTACGACACCGTCAAGTACGGCCCGACCGCCGCCAACAGCACGCCGGCCCGCTTCGTCTTCGTCAAGAGCGCTGCTGCCAAGGAACAACTGGTCCCGTGCATGTCGGCCGGCAACCAGGAGAAGACGCGGCAGGCGCCCGTCACCGTGATCGTCGCGTACGACACCCAGTTTCACGAGCAGCTGCCCAAACTGTTCCCGCACGTCGACGCACGTTCGTGGTACGCCGGCGACCAGGCCAGGATCAATGCCGCCGCGCTGATGAACAGCTCGCTGCAGGGCGGCTACCTGGTGATCGCGGCGCGCGCGCTGGGACTCGACTGCGGGCCGATGGGCGGCTTCGATGCCGACAAGGTGAACGCCAACTTCTTCCCCGACGGCCAGTGGAAGGTCAACTTCATCTGCAACCTCGGCTATGGCGATACCAGCAAGGTGCATCCGCGCAATCCGCGCCTGACGTTCGAAGAGGCCTGCCGGGTGCTCTGACCGGCAGGCAACACGCAGAAGCAGACGTGCAGCGGGGGACCCTGGGTCCCCCGTTTTTCATTCTTTCGGCGCCGGCGTCTTCGGCCTGAACTCGCATAGCGGCTCGATCGCGCAGTGCCAGCATTCGGGCTTGCGCGCCCTGCACACGTAGCGCCCGTGCAGGATCAGCCAGTGGTGCGCATCCTGGCGGAACTCCTCCGGTACCACCTTCAGCAGCTTCAGCTCGACTTCCAGGACGTTCTTGCCCGGCGCCAGCCCGGTGCGGTTGGCGACGCGGAAGATGTGCGTGTCGACCGCAATGGTCGGCTCGCCGAAGGCCGTGTTCAGCACCACGTTGGCGGTCTTGCGGCCCACGCCCGGTAAGGCTTCCAGCGCGGCGCGGTCGCGCGGGACCTGGCCGCCGTACTGGTCGAGCAGGATGCGGCAGGTCTGCAGGATGTGCTTGCACTTGGTGCGGTACAGGCCGATGGTCTTGATGTAGGCGGTCAGGCCTTCCTCGCCCAGCGCCAGCATCTTGGCCGGCGTATCGGCCACCGGAAACAGCTTGCGCGTGGCCTTGTTCACGCCCACGTCGGTCGCCTGGGCCGACAGCAGCACGGCGATCAGCAGTTCGAACGGCGTGGTGTATTCCAGCTCGGTGGTCGGTGTCGGGTTGTGTTCGCGGAGCGTTTCGAAGAGGGCGCGGCGCTTGGCTGGGTTCATCGAGGGACGATCGTGGGGAGAGGGGAGGTCAGGGCTTGTCCGAGGGCGGCTTGCTGAGGTCGGCGATGCGCTTGCGGCGCGCCTCGGCCTCGTCGATCTGGGCCTGCACATCGGCCGGGACGTTGGTGACGTTGCGCGGACCTTGCCCGCGCGCGGCCATCTCCGCCTGCTTCTGGCGGGCGCGCTCGATGGCGGCCTGGATGATCGCCTGCTTGCGGGCCTGGGCGGCGCGCTCGGCCTCGTCGGCGGGCTGCTCGGCGCTGACGGCGGCCAGCTTGGCGGCGGCCTTCTCGGCCAGGCGCGCTTCGTTCTCGGCCTTCTCGCGGGCCAGGCGTGCGTTGCGGAAGGTGTAGCGCTCGCGCGCCTTGTCGGCCTGCGCCTGGTTCCAGGCGTTCCAGCCGGTGCGCTCGCCGGTCGCGGGCACCATGTCGATGCAGTCGACCGGGCAGGGCGCGACGCAGAGGTCGCAGCCGGTGCACCAGTCCTCCAGGACCACGTGCATCGCCTTGGGCGCGCCCACGATGGCATCGACAGGGCAGGCCTGGATGCACAGCGTGCAGCCGATGCAGCGCTCCGGATCGATGAGCGCCAGGGCGCGCGGCTGCTCGACGCCGTGCGCAGAGTCCAGCGCGAGCAGCGGGCCGGTGCGCCCGAGCGCCTCGGACAGGCGCCGGATGCCTTCCGCGCCGCCCGGCGGGCAGCGGTTGGGCAGCGCTTCGCCGCGCGCCATGGCTTCGGCGTAGGGGCGGCAGCCGTTGTAGCCGCACTTGGTGCATTGCGTCTGCGGCAGCAGGTCTTCGAGCCGGTCGGCCAGGGACGGGGCCAAGGAAACCACGATGGGACAAGTCGTTGGAATAGCAGGTCATTATCGCCGATTTGACGCGCGTGCAAGGCGTGCATGTCCCGACCGGCCCGCCGGCGAAGTCGGTTCGGGCGTGTGACATAATCAATCGGTTCCAACGGATCGCCGTGCCATGCCGTCTTCTCCCGCCGTGCCGCTCACAGACGTCGATTCGCCCGCCGATGCCGTCCAGGGCGATACCGGCACACCGCGCGCACGTCGCGATCCGGCCGGTACGCGCCGCCGCATCCTGGCGGCCGCCACCGAGGAGTTCTCGCGCGGCGGTTTCGCCGGGGCCCGGGTCGATGCCATCGCCCGCAGGGCCGAGATCAACGAGCGCATGCTGTACTACTACTACGGCAGCAAGGAAAAGCTCTTCCTGGCGGTGCTCGAGCACATGTACTTCCGCTTCAAGGAGGCCGAGGAGCGCGTGCAGATCGAGGCGGCCGATCCGCGCGAGGCCGTGATCCAGCTGGCCCGCTTCGTCTGGGACTTCTATTACGAGAATCCCGAGTTCATCCGCCTGCTCAACAGCGAGAATCTGCACGAGGCGCGGCACCTGAAGGCGTCGCCGCACCTGGGCCAACTGGTCAATCCGATCATCGAGGTGCTGCGCGGGGTGGTCGAGCGCGGTCAGCGCGCCGATCTGTTCCGCGAGGATGTCGACGTGTCGCGGCTGTACCTGACGATTTCGGCGCTGGGCTACTACGTGCTGTCCAACCGCTACACGATCAGCGCGGTGGTCGGGCGCGATGTGGCCTCGGCGGAAGAGCATGAAGCTTTCGCCCAGCTGCATATCCGGATGCTGCTCGCGTATCTCGAGCATCCCAGGGTTTGAGATGGGCGCCAGCCCAAAGAAAAAGCCTCGCGATAAGCGAGGCTTTTTTTCGTGCAGGCACGGCGATCAGGCGACCGCCTTGATGCGCGTGCTGCTGTCGTAGCGGCGGATGAAGTCGCGCAGCTGCGGATACACGAACTCGCGCCAGCGCCGACCCGAGAAGATGCCGTAATGGCCGCAGTTGGACGCGGTCAGGTGCTGCTTGCGCGTCTTCGGGATGCTGCTGCACAAGTCGTGCGCCGCCTCGGTCTGGCCGCTGCCCGAGATGTCGTCCAGTTCGCCCTCGATGGTGAACAGCGCGGTGCCCTTGATGTCCTGCGGGCGCACCGGCTTGCCATCCACCACCCAGGTGCCGTTGGCCAGGTGGAATTCCTGGAACACGTCGCGGATGGTGTCCAGGTAATACTCGGCCGCCATGTCCAGCACGGCGTTGTACTCGTCGTAGAAGCGCACGTGGGCTTCGGCGTCTTCCTTGTCGCCCTCGACCAGGCTCAGGTAGTAGTCGTAATGCGACGAGACGTGGCGGTCGGGATTCATCGCCACGAAGCCGGCGTGCTGCAGGAAGCCGGGGTAGACGCGGCGGCCGTGTCCCGGATAGTTGGCCGGCACGGTGTAGATCACATTGTTCTCGAACCATGCGTGCGACTTGTTGGTCGCCAGCGAGTTGACGGCGGTCGGGCTCTTGCGGGCGTCGATCGGGCCACCCATCATCGTCATGGTCAGCGGCGTCTTCTCGCCGTCCGATGCCATCAGCGAGATGGCCGCCAGCACCGGCACGGTCGGCTGGCACACCGAGATCACATGCAGCTTGTCGGCACCGATGTGCGCGATGAATTCGCGGATGTAGGCGATGTAGTCGGACAGGTGGAAGGGGCCCGCCCCGACCGGCACCATGCGTGCGTCGAGCCAGTCCGTCACATAGACCTTGTGATCCTGCAGCAGCGTGCGCACCGTGTCGCGCAGCAGCGTCGAGTGGTGGCCGGACAGCGGCGCGCACACCAGGACGACCGGCTCGTCCTTGAGCATGCGGATGGTTTCCGCATCGTCGGCATAGCGCTTGAAGCGGACCAGGCGGCAGAACGGCTTCTCGATGATGGTCTGCTCGACGATGGGAATGTCGCGGCCGTTCGACCTGACCGAGCGGATGTTGAATTCCGGCTTCTCGTATTCCTTGCCGAGCCGGTACAGCAGTTCGTAGCCCGCGGCGTAGCGCTGCGCGCCGGGCAGCAGCGACAGCGGGCTCAGCGGATTGGTGAAGGTCTTGGCGGTCGCCTGGGCCCAGGCCGTCATCGGGCTGAGCATGGCGCGCTGGAATTCGTGAAGCTGGTAAAGCATGGCTGGACCGGTCCGTTGTGGCGAAAGACGACGCAAACGATTCTGCTGATTATGCACCTGGGTACAGCATACTGCGATGCAGCAGAAACCCTGATAAAGATTGTGACGCGGTCCACATGATGCAGCCGTGTCAGTCAGTCGATAAGCAGCAAAAAAGCGGCCGGAGCCGCTTTTTTGTCGAGTTTGCCTAGGCTGGCCAGGCAAGATGTTCCGCTCAGAGCACTTCGGCGATGGCGTTGACCACGGCGTCGATGTTGTGCGAGTTCAGCGCGGCCACGCAGATGCGGCCGGTCGACACCGCGTAGATGCCGTGCTCGTTGCGCAGGCGGTCCACCTGGGCGGCGGACAGGCCCGAATACGAGAACATGCCGCGCTGCGCCTTCACGAACGAGAAGTCGGTCTTCACGCCCTTGGCGGCCAGCTTGTCGACCAGCGCGTGGCGCATCGACTTGATGCGGTCGCGCATCTCGCCCAGTTCCTGCTCCCACATCGCGCGCAGTTCGGGGCTGGTCAGCACGCTGGCGACCACCGTGCCGCCGTGCGTCGGCGGGTTGGAGTAGTTGGTGCGGATCACGCGCTTGACCTGCGACATCACGCGGGCTGCCTCGTCCTTGCTGGTGGTGACGATCGACAGCGCGCCGACGCGCTCGCCGTACAGCGAGAACGACTTGGAGAACGAGCTCGACACGAAGAACTGCAGGCCCGATTCGGCGAACAGGCTCACGGCCAAGCCGTCCTGGGCGATGCCGTCGGCGAAGCCCTGGTAGGCCATGTCGAGGAACGGGATCAGCTGCTTGGCCTTGATGACTTCGACCACCTGCTTCCACTGCTCGGTGGTCAGGTCCACGCCGGTCGGGTTGTGGCAGCAGGCGTGCAGCACGACGATGGTGTTGGGCGCGTAGCCGTTGAGCGCTTCGAGCATGGCGGCGAAGTTCAGGCCGTGCGTCGGGGCGTCGTAGTACGGGTAGTTCACGACCGGGAAGCCGGCGGCCTCGAACAGCGCGCGGTGGTTTTCCCAGCTCGGGTCGGAGATGGCGACCTTGGCGTCCGGGTACAGGCGTTTGAGGAAATCGGCGCCGATCTTCAGTGCGCCGGTGCCGCCCAGTGCCTGGGCCGTCACCACGCGGCCTTCGGCCAGCAGCGGCGAATCGGCGCCGAACAGCAGCTTCTGCACGGCCTGGTCGTAGGCGGCGATGCCTTCGATCGGCAGGTAGCCGCGCGGCGCGGCCATGGCCAGGCGGGCCTTCTCGGCTTCCTGCACGGCGCGCAGTACCGGGATTTTTCCTTCGTCGGTGAAGTACACGCCCACGCCCAGGTTGACTTTGGTGCTGCGGGCATCGGCGTTGAAAGCTTCATTCAGCCCCAGGATGGGGTCGCGCGGGGCCAGCTCGACGGCGGAAAAAAGCGACATGATGTGTTGACGTTCGATGACGTTCGGTTGGTTCGGAATTCGGTGGGATGCAGCAGGCTGCGCACCGCAAGCGGCCGGCAGGGCTGCCGGCGCCAGATGCACGGGCGGCACAGCGCGTGATTGTACCGAATGCACGCTGCCGCCGCCCGAAAAATCCGTGCGGAACAGCGGCGAAAAATGCGTGCCGGTGCGGTACAAACGGCCGCCGGAGCGGCGCGCTACACTACACGATCGGTTGCAATCGCCGCCGCCGTCCCCATGTGTCAGGGGCGTGCGAGTCACTTCAACGACTGTCCGCGCCCACCCCCAAGCCGCCATGACCGACCTCAGCCAAGTCCCCAGCCCGTACGACGAGTCGAAGTTCGTCACATTCGACGGCTCGCCGTTCCAGCTGTATCAGCCGTATCCGCCCGCCGGCGACCAGCCCGAGGCGATCCGCCAACTGGTCGAGGGTATCGGTGACGGCCTGTCGTACCAGACGCTGCTGGGCGTGACGGGCTCGGGCAAGACCTACACGATGGCCAACGTGATCGCACAGGCGGGGCGGCCCGCGATCGTGTTCGCGCCCAACAAGACGTTGGCGGCGCAACTGTATTCGGAGTTCCGCGAGTTCTTCCCGCGCAATGCGGTCGAGTACTTCGTCTCGTACTACGACTACTACCAGCCGGAAGCGTACGTGCCGCAGCGCGACCTGTTCATCGAGAAAGACTCGTCGGTCAACGAGCATATCGAGCAGATGCGGCTGTCGGCCACCAAGAGCCTGCTGGAGCGCCGCGACGTGGTGATCGTGGCGACCGTGTCGGCCATCTACGGCATCGGCAACCCGACCGAATACCACCAGATGATCCTGACGCTGCGCACTGGCGACAAGATCAGCCAGCGCGACGTGATCGCGCGCCTGATCGCCATGCAGTACACGCGCAACGAGACGGACTTCCAGCGCGGCACCTTCCGCGTGCGCGGCGACACCGTCGACATCTTTCCCGCCGAGCACGCCGAGATGGCGGTGCGGCTGGAGCTGTTCGACGACGAGGTCGATTCGCTGCAGCTGTTCGATCCGCTCACCGGGCGCGTGCGGCAGAAGATCCTGCGCTTCACGGTGTACCCGTCGAGCCACTACGTGACGCCGCGCGAGACCGTGCTGCGCGCCATCGGGACCATCAAGGCCGAGTTGCGCGAGCGGCTGGATTTCTTCTACCAGGAGAACAAGCTGGTCGAGGCGCAGCGCCTGGAGCAGCGCACGCGCTTCGACCTGGAGATGCTGCAGGAGCTGGGCTTCTGCAAGGGCATCGAGAACTATTCGCGGCACCTGTCCGGCGCCCAGCCGGGCGAGCCGCCCCCGACCCTGGTCGACTACCTGCCGTCCGACGCGCTGATGTTCCTGGACGAGTCGCACGTGCTGATCGGCCAGCTCAACGGCATGTACAACGGCGACCGCGCGCGCAAGGAGACGCTGTCCGCGTATGGCTTCCGCCTGCCGTCCGCGCTGGACAACCGGCCGCTGAAGTTTGCCGAGTTCGAGGGCAAGATGCGGCAGGTGGTTTTCGTGTCCGCCACGCCGGCCGATTACGAGAAGCAGCGCGCCGGCGACGAGGTGGTCGAGCAGGTGGTGCGGCCCACGGGCCTGGTCGATCCGATCATCCACGTGCGGCCGGCCACCACGCAGGTGGACGACCTGCTGTCGGAGATCCACGAGCGCGTCAAGGCCGGCGAGCGCGTGCTGGTCACCACGCTCACCAAGCGCATGGCCGAGCAGCTGACCGAGTTCCTGTCGGAAAACGGCGTCAAGGTCCGCTACCTGCACTCGGACATCGACACGGTCGAGCGCGTGGAGATCATCCGCGACCTGCGGCTGGGCACCTTCGACGTGCTGGTCGGCATCAACCTGCTGCGCGAGGGGCTGGACATTCCCGAGGTGTCGCTGGTGGCCATCCTCGACGCCGACAAGGAAGGCTTCCTGCGCGCCGAGCGCTCGCTGATCCAGACCATCGGCCGCGCCGCGCGCAACGTCAACGGCACCGCCATCCTCTATGGGGATCGCATCACCGAGTCGATGAAGAAGGCCATTGGCGAGACCGAGCGGCGACGCGCCAAGCAGATCGCCCACAACGAGGCCCATGGCATCACGCCGCGCGGCGTGGTCAAGCGCATCAAGGACATCATTGACGGCGTGTACAACGTCGACGATGCGCGCGCGGAGCTGAAGGCCGCGCAGGATGCCGCCAAGTACGAAGACATGAGCGAGAAGCAGGTCGGCAAGGAAATCAAGCGTCTCGAAAAGCAGATGCTCGACCACGCCAAGAACCTGGAATTCGAGAAGGCGGCCGCGGTGCGCGACCAGTTGGCCAAGCTCAAGTCGCAGGTCTTCGGGGCCAGCGGCGAAGACCATATCGTGCCGGCGGCCTGAGCCGGCCATCCCGTTCTGCGGTGCCGCCCGCCCTTGCCCCGGCAGGGGTGGGTGCCGCCGCAGCCCACATCCATCGATGTCCCTGGCGCCGCGTCTTGCGTGCCCCGGGGCGCCGTCGCGTCCGGTCCGGCCGGCGCGGCGGCCATCAAGGGAGTCCGATGTTCGATTACTTGCTCAACCCGTGGCGCAAGTGGCGCGCTTCCCGGCATGCCAGCCACCAGCTGGATGCCATCCTCGCGCAGTTCGATCCGGCCCGCGGCCTGGCCGAGCGCAATGCATGGCTGATCGAGCTGGCCTACTGGCTGCGCCGCGCTGACCGGCCGGCCGGCGCCACCTCGGAATCGTGGCGCTATGCGCGGCTGCGCTACCTGCTGCAGGTGCTGGACAACAACCCGGCCCTGGCCGAGCGTGTGGGACGGACGCTGCGCTCGATCGTGCGGGACAACGATCCGGTATCGCTGCTGTGCGATACCGGGCTGTCGTCGCGCGCGGGCTTCTGGGGCGAGCTGGTCGATCGCCTGCAGGCGCGCGTGCTGCCGCCCGCGCCCAACCAGCCGCAGCTGGCCGCGTTGTTCACGCTGCTGTTCATCGGCGAGCACGACGCGCAATGGATCGACGATCTGGACGATGAGCTCGTGGCGCGCATCGCCGCGCTGTTCCAGGTCGGCGCGGATGACGCGGACGAGGGCGCCGGCGCGGTCGTCCGCCTGGAGCGCAGTCTGTCGGTCGGCATCGGGATCCTGGTGAGCCAGGTGCGGGCGGCGGGCCTGTCGCACGCCATCCGCACCCGCATGGACCACGCGGACGTCTCCGATTCGCCGTTCTACCGGCTGGCCGAGGTTGCCGACGCCCTCTTTCTCGCGCCGCCGGATGCGGCGCTCGCGGCGGGGCCGGAGCGCCTGGCGCAGCGCCTGAACACCTTCCGCGCGTGGCTCGACCAGTGCCGCGCCGCCACCGCCAGCGTGTACCAGCATCTCGACGAGAACGGCGTGTCGGTCGAGGTGGTGTTCCAGGTGGAGCGCATGAAGGCCTGGCTCGGCCGCATCGACCTGCTGCTGACGGCCTGGGCCGATACGCGGGCCTCGCGCCGTTTCGTGCACCTGACGGCCGAGCTGGTGTCGGCCAGCCAGCATCGCCGCAGCGTGGGCTACCTGGTGCGCGCGACCTTCGCCGACCTGGCGCGCAAGGTGGTGGAGCGCTCGGCCGAGACCGGTGAGCACTACATCACGCGCGACCGCAAGGAGTACGCCGCGATGGTCAAGGCGGCGGCCGGCGGCGGCGCGATCACGGCGGCCACGGTCTACCTCAAGTTCTTCATCACCGGCGCGCACCTGACGCGGTTCACCGAAGGGCTGTTCGCCTCGATCAACTATGCGGCCAGCTTTCTGGGCATCCACTTCGCGCACTTCACGCTGGCCACCAAGCAGCCGGCCATGACGGCGCCCGCGCTGGCGCACCGGCTCGACCAGGTCGGCCGCCCCGAGGGGCTTGCGCGCTTCGTCGACGATACCGTGGCGATGATCCGCTCCAACGCGGCGGCCATCGCCGGCAACCTGGTGGCCGTGGCGCCGGTGGCTTTCCTGGTGCAGTGGGTGGCGGGGCGGGTCTTCCATGCCGACCTGATCTCGCCGGCCAAGGCCGCGGCCACCATCGAATCCTTCTCGGTCCTCGGGCCGACGCCGCTGTATGCGGTCTTCACCGGCGTGCTGCTGTGGCTGTCCAGCTTGGCGGCGGGCTGGGCCGACAACTGGTTCGCGCTGCATCGCGTGCACGACGTGATCGCTCATCACCGGCGCCTGCGTTTCATGGTCGGCGCGCGCGGCGCGCAGCGCATCGCCGATTTCTGGAAGCGCAACCTGTCGGGCGTGGTGGCCAACGTCTCGCTCGGCTTCATGCTGGGGCTGGGGCCCGAGATCCTGTCGTTCTTCGGGCCGCACATGGAGGTGCGCCACGTGACGCTGTCCACTGGCGCGGTGGCCACCGCCGTCGGCGTGCTGGGCGCGGGCGTGATGCACACGGCCGCCTTCTGGCTGGCGGTGGCCGGCATCGCGCTGATGGGCGTGCTCAACGTGCTGGTGTCGTTTGCCCTGGCATTCAACATGGCGATGCGCTCGCGCAACCTGCGCGGCCTGGACCGCCGGCGCATCACCGGGGCGGTGTGGCGGCGCATCCTGCGCGATCCGCTGTGCCTGCTGGTGCCGCGCGCGCCGACCGAGCCGGCCCCGCCCACTGCCGGCACGCCGGCCTGAACCGCCCCCGAGGGGGGCGGTCCGCACTATTGCACCGGTGAGGCCAGTTCGCTGCGGAACGGAATCGAGGGCTGCGCACCCAGCCGCGTGACCGACACCGCGGCCGCGGCCAGGCCGAACTGGATCGCCTCGACCGGCGCCGCGCCCTCCGCCAGCGCCGTGGCCAGCGCGCCGACGAAGGTATCGCCGGCCGCGGTGGTGTCGATGGCCTGCGCGGGATGGGCGGGCATCAGCAGGCGGGTGGTCGCATCCACGTAGGCGACGCCGCGCGCGCCCAGCGTGACGATGACGTGGCGCGCGCCCTGCGCATGCAGATCGGCGGCGGCGTTCAGTGCCGCTTCGGGCGAATCCACCCGCCGCGCCGTCAGCAGCGCGGCTTCGGTCTCGTTGGGGATCAGGTAGTCGCAGGCGGCGAGCCACGGCGTCGGCAGCGGACCGGCGGCGGGCGCCGGGTTCAGGATGACGGTCTTGCCCAGCCGCTGCCCGAGCAGCAGCGCGCGCTCCACCGCGTCCGGCGGCGATTCCAACTGGCAGACGATGACCTTGGCCCGCTCGAAGGCGGCCCGCTGTGCGTCGATCATCGCCGGGGTCAGCTGCCGGTTGGCGCCGGCCACGATCACGATGGTGTTCTGACCGTTGTCGGCCACCGTCACGCAGGCGATGCCCGTGGGCGCGCCCGCATGCGCGGTCACCATCGCGGTATCGACGCCTTCCCGCAGCAGGCCTTCGCGCAGGGCCATGCCGTGGGGGTCGTCGCCCACGCAGCCGAGCATGGCGACGCGGCTGCCCAGGCGCGCCGAGGCCACGGCCTGGTTGGCGCCTTTGCCGCCGGGGATGGTTTCCAGCGCCGGCGCGGCAACCGTTTGCCCCGGACGGGGCAAACAAGGGGTGCGGATCACGAGATCCATGTTGAGGCTGCCGACGACCAGCACGTCGGCAGCGGCCGAGGAGAGAACGGAACGCTTGGCCACCATGGTGGGCAAAGGGTTGCGGTTTCTGTTGACTGGAGTTTAGGCCGCGCGCGCGGGGCGTGCGGGCTCGGCGGTCGACTCGCGCAGCGACAGGCGCGGCGGCAGCACGATGCGGCGCGGCGCGTCGGGGATCTCGTGGTGATGCCGCGCGGCGTGATCGGTCAGGTGCTCGAGCAGGGTTGAGGCCGTGGTCTCGCCCAGTTGCCGGATCGACTGGCCCACCGTGGACAGCGCCGGATAGACATAGCGGCTCAGCTCGATGTCGTCGAAGCCGATGATGGACAGTTCCTTCGGCACCGCGATGCCCAGCTCGGCGGCCGCACGCAGCGCGCCGATGCCCATCAGGTCGTTGCTGGCGAAGATGGCGGTGGGCGTCTCGCCGGTGGTCAGCAGTTCGCGCGCGGCGCGGTAGCCGCCGGGGCTGGTGAAGTCGCCTTCGGCCACGCGCGCGGCGTGCTCGGGCACGCCGGCTTCGCGCAGCGCCCGGTGAAAGCCCGCCAGCCGCCCGGCGGTCACGCTCAGCGTCGACGGTCCGCTGATGCAGGCAATGCGGCGGTGCCCGAGCTCGAGCAGATGCCGGGTCGCCAGGTAGGCGCCTTCCTCATGGTCGATCTGCACCTGGTCGGCCAGGATGCCCTCGGTGGGACGGTCCACCATCACCACGGGCAGCGCGGATTCGCCCAGTGCATCGAGCAGCGCGTTGTCCGGTCCGGCGCTGCTGACGATGAGGCCGTCGACGCGCTTCTCCATCAGCACGCGCAGGTAGTCGCGCTGCTTGCGGGGGTCGTCATCGGAGTTGCACAGGATGACGCTGTAGCCGGCCGCGGCGCACACGTCTTCGATGCCGCGCGCCAGTTCGGCGAAGTAGGGGTTGGTGGCGGTCGGCACCAGCACGCCGATGGTGCGCGTGGTGCGGTGCTTGAGCGAGCGCGCTACGGCGCTGGGTACATAGCGCGTGGCGCGGATGGCCTCTTCCACGCGCTTGCGCGTTTCCGAGTTGACCGGCCGTGTGTTGTTGATGACATGCGAGACGGTGGTGAATGACACCCCGGCTAATGCGGCAACGTCCTTGATAGTGGCCATGTTGAAGCTCCCTGTGTCTTTATTGGCGTGTAGTGACCCGGTTGGTCCGGGTTCGATAGGTATCCATGACCACGGCCGCGACGATGACCGCGCCCGTGATGATCCGTTTGGTCGGCTCCGAAGCGCCGATCTGCGCGAGGCCGGCTTCGAGCACAGAAATGATGAGGACGCCGAACAGCGTGCGGGCCACCGACCCGCGTCCGCCCATGAGGCTGGTGCCGCCGATCACCACGGCGGCGATCACCTGCAGCTCCATGCCGCCCCCCGCGTTGGGGTCGGCCGCTTCCAGCCGCGACACCTGGAACAGCGCCGCCAGCCCCGACAGCCATCCCATCAGCGCAAACACGGCGATCTTGTACGGATGCGGATTGACGCCCGCCAGCCGCACCGCCTCCTCGTTGGTGCCGATGGCGACCAGGTAGCGGCCGAACACGGTGCGCACCAGCACGACCTGGCCGATCACGGTGATGGCGATCGCGATCAGGAACGACGGCGCGATGCCCAGCGCGATCGGGGTGGCCAGCCAGTCCACCGCGGCACCGAGGTAGACGGTGCGCGAATCGGTCAGGCTGTAGGCCAGGCCACGCGCCATTTCCAGCACGCCCAGCGAGACGATGAACGACGGAATGCCCCAGCGCACCGTCACCGTGCCGGTCAGGGCGCCGGCCGCGGTGGCCGCCAGCACGCCCAGCAGGGCCGCCGGCGCCAGGCCCCAGCCGAACCGGGTCATGGCGATGGACAGCATCGACGCCGACAGCGCCAGCACCGAGCCCACCGACAGGTCGATGCCGCCGATCATCAGCACGAAGGTCATGCCCACCGCCATCACGAGCAGGTCGGGGATCTCGTTGGCGATGGTGGTGAAGGTCGGCACCGTGAAGAAGGTGTCCGACAGCAGGCTGAACAGGACCAGCATCGCGGCCAGCGCCGCCAGCAGGCCGCCGATGGCCCCGAGCGACATGCCCAGCGCGCCGCGGCCGGCGCGCGTGGCGGTCCCGGCTGCCGCCTCCGGGCTCTCGGACGGGCCGGGCGAGCCGGCGGGGGGCAGGGCGGAATCAGAACGCATCGGCGGTCTCCGGGGCGGACGTGGAGGACGGCGGGGGACATTCGCCGAAGGCGGCGGCAAGCAGGGCATCCCGGCTCCAGCTGTCGCGGCGGAAGATCTGCGTCAGCCGCCCCGCGCGCATCACGCCGATGCGGTCGCAGACCTGCATCAGCTCGCGCAGGTCGCTGGAGACCACCACCAGGGCCTTGCCCTGCGCGGCCAGCCCTTCGAGCATGGCGTAGATGTCGAATTTGGCGCCCACGTCGACGCCGCGCGTGGGCTCGTCGAACAGCAGCACCGGAGCGTCGCGCTCCAGCCAGCGGGCGATCGCCACCTTCTGCTGGTTGCCACCGGACAGCTCGCCGACCGCCTGCTCCGGCCCCGCGCAGCGGATGCGCAGCGCCTCGATGTGGCGCCGCGCCTGCGCCCGCTCGCGCGCCGGCTGCAGCCAGCCGCGCCGTGCCGCGCCGGTCATGTTGCCCAGGGCGATGTTGGCGGCGATCGGCAGGCCGAGCAGCAGGCCTTCGTCCTTGCGGTCTTCGGTGAGCAGGCCGATGCCATGGCGCACCGCATCGCCCGGCGCGCGGATGCGCCGTGGCGCCAGCGGCGTTCCGGTCTCGATGGTGCCGCCGTCCGCACGGTCCGCCCCGAAGATGAGCCGCAGCAGCTCGGTGCGTCCGGCGCCGACCAGCCCGGCAATGCCGAAGATCTCGCCCGGCGCCACGGCAAACGACACATCGTGCACCGCGGGTGCCCGGGTCAGGCCGGTCACGCGCAGGGTCGGCGCGGTATCGGGCGGTCGCGGCGCGCGGGCCGGGCGCTCTCCGCCGGTGTCCGCGGCCAGCTCGCGTCCGACCATGGCCCGGATCAGCGCGTCCTGCGTGAGCGTGGCGGCGGGCGCATCGGTGATCAGCCGGCCGTCGCGCAGCACGACGATGCGGTCGGCGATGCGCGCCAGCTCGTCGAGCCGGTGCGAGATGTAGACGACGGCCACGCCGTCGCGGCGCAGCGCATCGATGCGGGCGAACAGGGTCGCGCTCTCGTGCGCGCTGAGCATGGCAGTCGGCTCGTCGAGCACCAGGACCCGGCAGGCGCTGGCCAGCGCGCGGGCGATCTCGATCATCTGCCGGTGCCCGATACCGAGCCGGTGCACGGGCAGGCGGGGGTCCAGGTCGAGTCCGATCCGCGCCAGCGCCTGTTCCGCCTGGCGCTGCAGCGCGGGGCGGTCGATCCAGCCCCGGCGGCGCGGCAGGTTGCCGAGGAAGAGGTTCTCGGCCACCGTCAGCGTGGGCACCATGTTCAGCTCTTGCAGCACCATGCGCACGCCGAGGGTCTCGGCGTCGCAGCGCGAGGCGGGCGCGAACAGGCGCCCGGCCAGCGACATCGACCCGGAGGCCGGCGTTTCCAGTCCGCACAGGATCTTGGACAGGGTGCTCTTGCCCGCGCCGTTCTCGCCGGTCAAGGCCAGCACCTCGCCCGCGTAGACGTCGAGATCGACATCGCGCAGCACAGGCGCGGCGTAGTGCTTGCTGAGGGCGGACGCCCGCAGCAGCGGTGTGCGCGGTGCGGGGACGGTGGTCATGGCGGGCATTGCTGGCGGCGGCTGGCAGGCCCGGTTCAGGTGCGGGTGACCAGGTTGACCGGTGTTTCGATCACCCCGCCCAGCTGCGCCTGCGGTGTTTTCGCCGCTAGGGCCTTGAGCGCGGTCTGGATGCCGTACACCGCTTGCTGGCCGGCGTGCTGGTCGGCGGTCGCCGCGACGCGGCCGTCGGCCAGCATGGCCTTGATGGCGGCAATGTCGTCATAGCCGCCGATCAGGACCCTGCCGGTCTTGCCCGCGGCGCGCACGGCCGATACCGCGCCGATCGCCATGTTGTCGTTGCCGCACAGCAGGGCCTTGATGTCGGGCTGGGCGCGCAGCATCGCGGCGGCCACCTTGTTGCCCTTGTCGATTTCCCACTCGCCCGATTGCACGCTGACGATCCTGAGCCCCGCGGCCTGCACGGCATCCCGGAAGCCCGCCGTGCGCTGCTGGGCGTTGGTGGTGGTCGGGATGCCCTCGATGATGCCGATCGCATCGCCCGGCTTGAGCGACCTGGCGACGAACTCGCCCACCAGGCGTGCACCCTTGCGGTTGTCGGGGCCGACGAACGGCACGTTCAGGCCCTTGTCTCTGAGCGTTTCCGGGTCGAGCCGGTTGTCGATGTTGACGACCAGGATGCCTGCATCGACCGCCTTCCTGACCACCGGCACCAGCGCCTTCGAGTCGGCCGGCGCCAGCACCAGCGCATCGACGCGCGCCACGATCATCTGCTCGATCAGGCGGATCTGCCCGCCGGTGTCGGTTTCGTCGCGGATGCCGTTGGCCAGCAGCGTGTATTCCGATGCGTGCGTCTTCTGGTGGGCCCGCGCGCCGTTCTCCATGGTCAGGAAGAACTCGTTGGCCAGCGATTTCATCACCAGCGCGATCTTGGGCGGCCGGTTGGCGGCACGCGACGCGGCGAACGGAAAGGGCAAGGCAAGGGCGAGTGCGGAGCCCGCGCTGAGTCGCAGGGCGCGGCGTCGGCTGGAATCCATGGTGTCTCCTCCAGGAGTGCCTGTCTGGGCAGGGGGTGAGGCGCGGTCGTCGTTGTCCCGACATCATAAAGGGCAATCGCGCCGCGTCGCTCGCAAACGTTTGCGTATCTATGAGTCTCGGCGGCGGCGTCCTGAAAGTCAATGGATTTGCGTTGTGCGGCGCATAAGGAAAACCCTTGGTCCGGCCGCCCGCGGCCGGCGGCGAGGCGCCTCGGTGCACCGGGCGATACCCCTATCGGATGTGGTTGATTGTTTTGCGCCACAATACGGCCTTCGCGCGACGCCGCCTGCTGCCCGGCAGGCAGAAAGCCCACTGCTGCAGCGCGGAAATTTCCCGACACCTTAGTTGACTGATTTTGTCGGGTTCCTTTATACTTGAGCAAAACGATCAGGTATTCCCCGACATCATGAGATTGACCACCAAAGGCCGCTTCGCGGTCACCGCCATGATTGACTTGGCGCTGCGCCAGGAGCAGGGTCCGGTCACGCTGGCCGGGATCAGCCAGCGCCAGAAGATTTCGCTGTCGTATCTGGAGCAACTGTTCGGCAAGCTGCGCCGCCACGAGATCGTGGAGAGCGTGCGCGGTCCGGGCGGCGGCTATAGCCTGGCGCGCCGTGCCGACGACGTCACCGTCGCCGACATCATCATCGCCGTGGACGAGCCGCTCGACGCCACCCAGTGCGGCGGCAAGGGCAACTGCGGCGGCGAGGAGCACTCGGGCCGCTGCATGACGCACGACCTGTGGGCGACGCTGAACCAGAAGATGGTCGAATACCTCGATTCGGTGTCGCTGCAGAACCTGGTCGACCAGCAGCGCGAACGCCAGCCGGAAGTGCTGCAGGATATGCGCGATGCGCGCCCCGCCCGGCGCGACCGCGCTCCGGCACGCGCCCGTGCCGCGGAGGCGCCGCTGGCCGAGCCGGTGGCCGCCGAGCCGGTCAAGCGCGCGCCGCTGGTCAACTCCGTTTTCAGCCTGGCGCAATCATGAGTACGATCGCGACGGCATGACGACCGGGCGCCACGGCGCCGGTCCATACGAGAATATCGCCCCCACACAAGGCAGATCCGATAATGAGTACCCCACATCTCCCCATCTACATGGACTATTCCGCGACGACGCCGGTGGATCCGCGCGTGGTCGACAAGATGATTCCGTACCTGCGCGAGCAGTTCGGCAATCCGGCGTCGCGCAGCCACGCGTTCGGCTGGGAAGCGGAAAAGGCCGTCGAAACCGCGCGGGAACAGGTGGCGGCGCTGGTCAATGCCGACCCGCGCGAGATCGTGTGGACGTCCGGCGCGACCGAGTCCGACAACCTGGCGCTCAAGGGTGCGGCCAACTTCTACGGCAGCAAGGGCAAGCACATCATCACCGTCAAGACCGAGCACAAGGCCGTGCTCGATACGGCGCGCGAGTTGGAGCGCCAGGGCTTCGAGGTGACCTACCTTGACGTGCAGGAAAACGGCCTGATCGACATCGAGCAGTTCAAGCAGGCGCTGCGCCCGGACACCATCCTGGCCTCGGTGATGTCGGTCAACAACGAGATCGGCGTGATCCAGGACATCGAGCAGATCGGCGAGATCTGCCGCGACAAGGGCATCATCTTCCACGTCGACGCCGCGCAGGCGACCGGCAAGGTGGAGCTCGACCTGCAGAAGCTGAAGGTCGACCTGATGTCCTTCTCGGCGCACAAGACGTATGGCCCGAAGGGTATCGGCGCGCTGTACGTGCGCCGCAAGCCGCGCATCCGCGTCGAAGCGCAGATGCACGGCGGCGGCCACGAGCGCGGCATGCGCTCGGGCACGCTGCCGACGCACCAGATCGTCGGCATGGGCGAGGCCTTCCGCATCGCGCGTGAAGAAATGGCCACCGAGAACGAGCGCATCCGCATGCTGCGCGATCGCCTGCACCGCGGCCTGACCGCAATGGAAGAGGTCTACGTCAACGGCGACATGGAGCGCCGCGTGCCGCACAACCTCAACATCAGCTTCAACTTCGTCGAAGGCGAGTCGCTGATCATGGCGATCAAGGATGTCGCCGTGTCGTCGGGCTCCGCGTGCACGTCGGCATCGCTGGAACCGTCCTACGTGCTGCGCGCCCTGGGCCGCAACGACGAACTGGCCCACAGTTCGATTCGCTTCACGGTCGGCCGCTTCACCACCGAGCAGGAAGTCGACTACGTGGTCGAGCTGCTCAAGAGCAAGATCGGCAAGCTGCGCGACCTGTCCCCGCTGTGGGAGATGTACAAGGACGGCGTGGATCTGAACAGCATTCAATGGGCGGCGCACTGAGCGCGGCGTTTGACGGGTAACGGCGCACCGCGCCAGCCAACGATTGAAAGAGGTGTGAAATGTCTTACAGCAGCAAGGTTCTGGACCACTACGAAAACCCCCGCAACGTCGGCGCCTTCGAGAAGGGCGACGACACGGTCGGCACCGGCATGGTCGGCGCGCCGGCGTGCGGCGACGTGATGAAGCTGCAGATCAAGGTCAACGAGCAGGGCGTGATCGAGGACGCGAAGTTCAAGACCTACGGCTGCGGCTCGGCCATCGCTTCGTCGTCGCTGGTGACCGAGTGGGTCAAGGGCAAGACGCTGGATCAAGCGCTGGAGATCCGCAACACGCAGATCGCCGAAGAGCTGGCGCTGCCGCCGGTGAAGATCCACTGCTCGATCCTGGCCGAGGACGCCATCAAGGCGGCCGTGGCTGACTACAAGGAAAAGCACGGCACCGCCGAACAGAAGGCTGCCTGAAGCCGGACCGACCCGAAGGAACACGATGATCACCCTGACCGAAAAGGCCGCGCAGCACGTCACCCGCTACCTTGCCCGCCGCGGCAAGGGCGTGGGGCTGCGCGTGGGCGTGAAGACCACCGGCTGCTCCGGCCTGGCATACAAGCTGGAATACGCGGACGAGATTGCCGCCGAAGACAACGTCTTCGAGTCCAACGGCGTCAAGGTGATCGTCGATCCGAAGAGCCTGCCGTACATCGACGGCACCGAGCTGGACTACGCGCGCGAAGGGCTCAACGAGGGTTTCCGCTTCAACAACCCGAACGTGAAGGACGAGTGCGGCTGCGGCGAGTCGTTCCGCGTGTAAGCCGCCGGGTACGTTGAAACAGGCGATTGTCGGATTCGAGCGGGACGAGGAAGGCCACTGGGTCGCCCGTCTCGCTTGCGGGCACGGGCAGCACATGCGCCACGACCCGCCATGGCAGTCGCGGCCCTGGACGCAGACGGAAGCGGGGCGCGCCGGCAGGATCGGCGAGGTGGTGGAGTGCCTGAAGTGCGACCGGGGCGAACCGGTCGAGTGACCGGGCAAGACGGGTCGGTAAGCAGCAAGGCGGCGCGGCCGCTTTTTTTATTCATGAATTCCGCGAGCGATACGCACTTTTCCCTGTTCGGCCTGCCCGAGCATTTCGAGGTCGACGACGGCGCGCTGAACGCCGCGTACCGCACCGTGCAATCGCAGGCGCACCCGGACCGCCATGCGCATGCCAGCGATGCCGAACGCCGCGTCGCCATGCAATGGGCCACGCGCGCCAACGAGGCCTACCAGACCCTGCGCGATCCGCTCAAGCGGGCGACCTATCTGCTGCACCTGCGCGGCGTCGACGTGCAGGCCGAGAACAACACGGCCATGCCGCCGGCCTTCCTGATGCAGCAGCTGGAATGGCGCGAGTCGCTGGCCGATGCCAAGGCCGCCGGCGACCTGGACGCGCTGGACGACCTGCTGGCCATGCTGCGCGGGGAAAAGCGCGCCCGCTATCAGACGCTGGCAGGGCTGCTGAATGGCGGCGGCCACGACGCGGCAGCGGCCGATGCCGTGCGCCAGCTCATGTTCATCGAAAAGATCGAGCGGGATACCGCCGAGGCGATCGACCGGCTGGACGACTAGACCCCCTGCAGTTGCGGCAGCCGACCGCGCAGGCCATGACACAATGTCGGGTTTGCCAAGGCCGGCCGCCTCATCCGCGCAATCGAGACTCGACATGGCTTTACTCCAGATTTCCGAACCCGGCGAATCGCCCGCGCCGCACCAGCGCCGCCTGGCGGTCGGCATCGACCTGGGCACGACCAACTCGCTGGTCGCCGCGGTGCGCAGCAGCGTGCCGGAAGTGCTGCCCGACGAGCAGGGCCGGCCGCTGCTGCCTTCGGTGGTGCGCTATCTGCCGGCCGGCGGCGCGCAGATCGGCTACAAGGCCCAGGTCGAGGCGGTGCGCGACCCGAAGAACACCATCGTCTCGGTCAAGCGTTTCATGGGGCGCGGGCTCAAGGACGTGGCCCACATCGAGAACACGCCGTACGACTTCGTCGACGCGCCCGGCATGGTGCAGCTCAAGACCGTGGCCGGCGTGAAGAGCCCGGTCGAGGTGTCGGCGGAGATCCTCGCCACGCTGCGCCAGCGCGCGGAAGACACGCTGGGCGATGACCTGGTCGGCGCCGTCATCACCGTGCCGGCGTACTTCGACGATGCCCAGCGCCAGGCCACCAAGGATGCCGCCAGGCTGGCCGGCCTGAACGTGCTGCGCCTGCTGAACGAGCCGACCGCCGCCGCCATCGCCTACGGCCTCGACAACGCGGCCGAGGGTGTCTACGCGGTCTATGACCTGGGCGGCGGCACGTTCGACATCTCCGTCCTCAAGCTCACCAAGGGCGTGTTCGAGGTGATGTCGACCGGCGGCGACTCGGCGCTCGGCGGCGACGATTTCGACCAGCGCATCGCCTGCTGGATCGTCGAGCAGGCCGGCCTGCAGCCGCTGTCGGCCGAAGACATGCGCCTGCTGCTGAACAAGGCTCGCGCGGCCAAGGAATGGCTGTCCGGCGCCGACAGCACGGAGGTCGACGCGGTGCTCTCCACCGGCGAGACCGTCCACCTGGTGCTGACCGCCGAAACCTTCGCCGAACTGACCGCCAACCTCGTGCAGAAAACGCTGGCGCCGGTGCGCCGCGCGCTGCGCGATGCCGGCGTGACGGTCGATGAGATCCAGGGCGTGGTGCTGGTGGGCGGCGCGACCCGCATGCCGGTGATCCGCCGTGCCGTCGCCCAGCTGTTCGGCCGCGCGCCGCTGACCAACCTCGATCCGGACCAGGTGGTGGCGATCGGCGCCGCCATGCAGGCCAGCTTGCTGGCCGGCAACCGCGCGGCCGGTGACGACTGGCTGCTGCTCGACGTGATCCCGCTGTCGCTGGGTGTCGAGACCATGGGCGGCCTGGTCGAGAAGATCATCCCGCGCAACAGCACGATTCCGGTCGCGCGCGCGCAGGAGTTCACCACCTTCAAGGATGGCCAGACCGCCATGGCGATCCACGTGCTGCAGGGCGAGCGCGAACTGGCGGGCGACTGCCGCTCGCTGGCGCGCTTCGAGCTGCGCGGCATCCCGCCGATGGTGGCGGGCGCCGCGCGCATTCGCGTGACATACCAGGTGGATGCCGACGGCCTGCTGTCGGTGTCGGCGCGCGAGACGGTGTCGGGCGTGGAGGCCTCCATCGCGGTCAAGCCGTCCTACGGCCTGGGCGATGACGATATCGCGCGCATGCTGCAGGAGGGCTTCCAGTCCGCCGAGGAAGACATGCGCCGCCGCGCGCTGGCCGAGGAGCGTGTCGAAGGCGAGCGGCTGCTGGAGGCCCTGTCGCACGCGCTGGACGCCGACGGCGACCTGCTTTCCGCCGACGAGCGCGCCGCCGTCGACGCGCAGGTCGCCGCGCTGCGCGTCACCATGCAGGGCGAGGATCACCGCGCCATCAAGGATGCCGTCGACGCGCTGTCGCACGGCACGGACGAGTTCGCCGCCCGCCGCATGGACCGCGGCATCCGCGCGGCGCTGGCCGGCAAACGCATCGAGGAGCTCGGCTGATCGGCGGCCGTCTGTCCTCACTCACTTATCGAACGGGTTTTTCATGCCACAAATCGTCGTCCTTCCCCACGTCGAATACTGCCCGGAAGGGGCCGTGATCGAAGCCAAGCCGGGTACGAGCATCTGCGATGCGCTGCTGGGCGCGCATATCGAGATCGAGCATGCGTGCGAGAAATCGTGCGCCTGCACTACCTGCCACGTGATCGTGCGCGAAGGCTTCGACTCGCTGGGCGAAGCGACCGAGAAGGAAGAGGACCTGCTCGACAAGGCCTGGGGCCTGGAGCCGAACTCGCGCCTGTCGTGCCAGGCCAAGGTCGCCGACGAGGACCTGACCGTCGAGATCCCCAAGTATTCGATCAACCACGCCAAGGAAACCCACTGAGCCGCGCCGCTGGCGTAGCGGATCGTGGAGGGAGCCCCAACATGAAATGGAACGATATCCAGCAGATTGCCGAAGCGCTGTATGACCAGTATCCGGACGTCGACCCGACGCGCCTGAACTTCGTCGACCTGCACAACAAAGTGGTGAGCCTGGATGGCTTCGACGACGACCACAAGCGCGGCGGCGAGAAGTTTCTCGAGGCGATCCAGCAGGCGTGGATCGACGAGGCGGCGGACTGATCGTCCCTGCGGCTTGCGCCCATGAAAAAACCGGCCCTCGGGCCGGTTTTTCGTTGGGGCGGGTGAGGCGGGTCAGCCTGCCACCAGGCCACCGTTCTCCAGGTGCACGCGGTCGCCCACCTGGAAGCCCGGCGCGGCCTTGTACGTGAAGCTGCGGGTCGAGCCGTTGTCCATGCGCACGTTCACGCGATACTGGGTGTCGCGGTTGTAGTGGTTCTCGGCCACGTGGCCGGCGTAGCCGCCGCCCAGCGCGCCCGCCACGGTGGCCAGTGTGCGGCCGTTGCCATTACCGACCTGGTTACCCAGCAGGCCACCCACCACCGCACCGCCGATCACGCCTAGGCCGGTTTCATTACCTTGCGTTGTGATCGGCGTGATCGACGTCACCTGACCGGCATACGGGCTGGCCGATGCGCGCGGCTGCGTTTGCGCGTAGCTCGGGCTGGTGGACGGGGAGGGCGTGCGTTCCGCATAGGCCGGCTGGCGATGATGGACCGGCGGCTGTGCCGGCGCCACGTTCTGCTGGGCCGGATACGGCGTTGCCTGGTTCGGGGCAGCCATGCCGGGGGCGGCCAGCGCCATTGGCGCGGAGGCAGCGGTTGCGGTCGACGACTGCGCGGCGACGTTCGGATCGGTGCTGCCCTGCGTGGCCTTCGAGATCGGCAGCACGCCGGTGATGGCCGCCACCGCTGTCAGGCTGGCGATGATCACCGCGACGGCCGCCGTGGCGACCAGCGGATGCATGCGGCGCGACTGCGGCACCTGGCCCGGCGAGGCGCCGGCGTACTGTTGACCCTGGGTGTTCGGTTGCATGTTGTTCATCATCGTTCTCCTGCGGCCGTTGTCCGTTGGCCCTTCGATGTTGACAGTGTGGTGGATCGCCCCGGTCGATGCCGTTTTAATTTGTAAGCATCTGTAGCGTAAATTTCCCTTTGTGGATCAGTCACTTAGGTATTTCATGCACACAGTGTGAAGCGGTGCGGATGTTACAAATGGCGGGGTTCGGTGTGCGATTTGCGGGCGCTGTCCGGCGCGCCCAATAAAAAACGCCCCATTGCTGGGGCGTTTCGCTTTGCGGGCCGTCGCCGGAACGATCAGTCTTCGCGGCGCAGGTGCGGGAAGAGGATCACGTCGCGGATGTTGGGGCTGTCGGTCAGCAGCATCACCAGGCGGTCGATGCCGATGCCGCAGCCGCCGGTCGGGGGCATGCCGTATTCCAGCGCGCGGATGTAGTCGGCATCGTAGAACATGGCTTCCTCGTCGCCGGCGTCCTTCTGTTCGACCTGCTTGCGGAAGCGTTCGGCCTGGTCTTCGGGGTCGTTCAGCTCGGAGAAGCCGTTGGCGATCTCGCGGCCGGTGATGAACAGTTCGAAGCGCTCGGTGATGCCGGGCAGCGTGTCCGAGCCGCGTGCCAGCGGCGACACCTCGACCGGGTAGTCGACGATGAAGGTCGGCTCCCACAGTTGCGACTCGGCCGTCTCTTCGAACAGGACGAGCTGCAGCGTGCCCACGCCGGCGTTCAGGAACTGCGGCGCGTTGGTGTCGATCTTGAACTTCTTGAGCTCGGCACGCAGGAAGTCGGCGTCGGCCAGTTGCGCGTCGGTGTACTGCGGCGCGTACTTCTGGATGGCCTGGCAGATGGTCAGGCGGTGGAAGGGCTTGGACAGGTCCAGCTCGCGGCCCTGGTAGTTGAGGGCGGCGCTGCCGGTGGCGTCGATGGCGGCCTGGCGGATCAAGTTCTCGGTGTAGTCCATCAGCCAGCGGTAGTCCGTGTAGGCTGCATAGAACTCCATCATCGTGAACTCGGGGTTGTGCCGTGGCGACACGCCCTCGTTGCGGAAGTTGCGGTTGATCTCGTACACGCGCTCGAAGCCGCCGACGATCAGGCGCTTGAGGTACAGCTCCGGGGCGATGCGCAGGAACATCTGCATGTCCAGCGCGTTGTGGTGCGTGATGAAGGGCTTGGCCGCCGCGCCGCCCGGAATCGGGTGCAGCATCGGCGTTTCCACTTCCATGAAGCCGGCATCGCTCATGTGGTGGCGCAGCGAGGCGATGGCCTTGGTGCGGGCGCGGAAGGTGTTGCGCGTCTCGGGCGAGACGATCAGGTCAACGTAGCGCTGGCGGTACTTCATTTCCTGGTCGGCCAGGCCGTGGAACTTGTCCGGCAGCGGACGCAGCGACTTCGACAGCAGGCGCAACTCCTGCACCTGCACCGACAGCTCGCCCTTGTTGGTGCGGAACAGCACGCCGCGCGCGGCGACGATGTCGCCGAGGTCCCAATGCTTGAAGGCGGCGTAGACGTCTTCGCCCACGCGGTCGCGCGTGATGTAGAACTGGATCTGGCCGCTGCCGTCCTGCACGGTGGCGAAGCTGGCCTTGCCCATCACGCGCTTGAGCATCATGCGCCCGGCGAGGGCGACCTCGACATTGGCCGCTTCCAGCGCGGGCTGGTCGGTCTCGCTGTAGCGGGTGTGCAGGTCGGCCGCGTGGTGGGTCGGGCAGAAATCGTTGGGATAGGCGACGCCCTGCTGGCGCAGCGCGGCGAGCTTCTCGCGGCGCTCGGCCATGATCTGGTTGTCGTCTTGCGCCTGTCCAGTGGATGCGGCCGGGGTGTTCGGTTCGGTCATGATGATTGTGTAGGGAGAGTCGTGTCAGGCGATGTTGCGCAGATCGTCGAGTTCGGTCGCGCCGAAATCTGGCCGGGCGAGGTAGGCGACGATGCGCCGGGCGGCGTCCTGCGGCGAGACCAGCTCGCCGTGCGCGTGTAGATCGCGGAAGCGCTGCACGCCGGCGAAGTCGGTGCCGCGGATGGTGTGCTGCATGTCGGTGTCGAGCACGCCCGGGGCCAGCGCCACGGCGCGCGTGCTGGCGTCGCCCTCGGCATTGATGGCGCGCACGAACATGTCCAGGCCCGCCTTGCCGGCGCAGTACGCGGCCCAGCCGGCAACGGGCCGGCGCGCCGCGCCCGAGGACACCGCCAGGATGCGGCGCTGCGCGCCCCAGCCGGCGGTGCCGCGCAGCAGGGCGGCGGTCATGGCCATCGGGCCGGCCAGGTTCAGGTGCAGGTGCGGCAGCAGCGCATCGGCATGCAGCGTCTGGATCGCGCCGATCGGCTCGACCACGCCGGCATTCAGCACCAGCGCCACCCGCTTGTGTTCGGGCAGGGCGGCCAGCGTGCGTGCCATCCAGGCTTCGGCGGCGCGCGCGTCGGCGAGGTCGCATTGGTGCCAGTCCAGCGTCACGCCGGCACGTTCGGCCTGGGCGCGCAGCGCCGGGTTGTCGCCGCGCGCCACGCAGACCAGGCGATGGCCCGGCTGCAGCAGCGCTTCGGCCAGCGCGGCGCCCAGCCCGCGCGAGGCGCCGGTCAGGATGAACAGAGACGTGTCCGCCATGGTGATGCGCCCGTGCCCCGGATCAGACGCCTTGCTTCAGGCTGGCTTCGATGAAGGCATCGAGGTCGCCGTCCAGCACTTTCTGGGTGTTGGAGATTTCCACGTTGGTGCGCAGATCCTTGATGCGGCTCTGGTCCAGCACGTAGGAACGGATCTGGTGGCCCCAGCCCACGTCGGTCTTGGAGGCCTCCAGCTTGTCGGCCTCGGCCTGGCGCTTGCGCAGCTCATGCTCGTACAGGCGCGACTTCAGCATCGTCATGGCTTCGGCGCGGTTGCGGTGCTGCGAGCGGTCGTTCTGGCACTGCACGACGATGCCGGTCGGGATGTGCGTGATCCGCACGGCCGAGTCGGTCTTGTTGATGTGCTGGCCGCCCGCGCCGGACGCGCGGTACGTGTCGACGCGCAGATCCGCCGGGTTGACCTCGATCTCGATCGAGTCGTCCACTTCCGGATACACGAAGATCGACGAGAACGACGTATGGCGCCCGCCCGCCGAGTCGAACGGCGACTTGCGCACCAGGCGGTGCACGCCGGTTTCGGTCCGCAGGAAGCCAAAGGCGTATTCGCCCTCGACCTTGAGCGAGGCGCTCTTGATGCCGGCGACATCGCCTTCGGACTCTTCCAGCACCTCGGTCTTGAAGCCCTTGCGTTCGCAGTACTTCAGGTATTGGCGCAGCAGCATCGAGGCCCAGTCGCACGCCTCGGTGCCGCCGGCGCCGGCCTGGATGTCGATGAAGCAGTTGGCGGCGTCCATCGGGCCGGAGAACATGCGGCGGAATTCCATGTCTTCGACAATGGCGCGCATGCCTGCGGTATCGGCCTCGACGGCCTCGATGGTGTCGTCATCGCCCTCTTCGCGAGCCAGTTCGAACAGCTCGGCGCCGCCGGTGAGGTCTTCGTCGAGCTTGGTCAGCGCAAAGACCACGCCTTCGAGCGATTTCTTCTCGCGGCCCAGTTCCTGCGCACGTTTCGGGTCGTTCCAGACCTCGGGGTTTTCGAGCTCTTTGTCGACTTCGGTCAGACGTTCAGATTTGACGTCGTAGTCAAAGATACCTCCGAAGGTCGTCGGCGCGCGTCTTCAGGTCGGCCAACGTGTTCTGGATGGCGTTCAGGCGTTCTGCTTCCATGATGCAAAATCCGGTCGGAAACCGGAAATTATAGCGGAATCAAGGCCTTTTCCGGCCAGCAGGGCGGTCGAGGCCGGTGTTTTCACAGAGATTGACGGAAGTGGTCCCGACGGCCCGCGAGGCTTCGGTTAGCATGACGACCATCCCGCGCGCAGGCGCCCCGCTTCCGGCCGTCCCGATGATCATCCGCTCGCTGCTCGACACCGATCTGTACAAGTTCACCATGATGCAGGTGGTGTTGCATCACTTTCCCGGTGCGCACGTCGAATACCGCTTCAAGTGCCGCAACCCGGGCGTCGACCTGGTGCCGTACATCGAGGCGATCCGCGCGGAGATCCGCCACCTGTGCTCGCTGCGCTTCACCGAGGCGGAACTGGACTACCTGCGCGGGCTGCGCTTCATCAAGAGCGATTTCGTCGATTTTCTCGACCTGTTCCATCTCAGCGAGAAGTACATCGATATCCGCCCGGCGGCCTCCAACGACGGCCAGATCGACATCGTCATCAGCGGGCCGTGGCTGCACACCATCATGTTCGAGGTGCCGGTGCTGGCCATCGTCAACGAGGTGTACTTCAGCCGCACCCAGGCCCACCCGCAGTGGGACGAGGGCAAGCGCCGCCTGACCGAGAAGCTCGCCTCGCTCACGCGCCCGGGCCTGGAGGACTGCCGCATCGCCGACTACGGCACGCGCCGCCGCTTCTCCCACACCTGGCACGAGCACGTGCTGATGGAGGCGCGCAGCCAGCTTGGCAGCCAGTACGCCGGCACCAGCAACGTCCACTTCGCCATGAAGCACAACATGACGCCGCTGGGCACCATGGCGCACGAGTACCTGCAGGCGTGCCAGTCGCTGGGCCCGCGCCTGCGCGATTCACAGGTCTTCGCGCTGGAGACCTGGGCCCGGGAATACCGTGGCGACCTGGGCATCGCGTTGTCCGACACCTACGGCTTCGACGCCTTCCTGCGCGACTTCGACATGTTTTTCTGCAAGCTCTTCGATGGCGTGCGGCACGATTCCGGTGATCCGTTCGAGTGGGGCGAGCGCATGCTCAAGCACTACGAGGGCATGCGCGTCGACCCGCAATCCAAGGCGCTGATCTTCTCCGACAGCCTGGACATGCCCAAGGTGGTGCGCCTGTACGAGCGCTTCCGCGGCCGCTGCAAGCTGGCCTTCGGCGTCGGCACCAACCTGACCAACGACCTCGGCTACACGCCGCTGCAGATCGTCATCAAGATGGTCCGCTGCAACGGCCAGCCGGTCGCCAAGCTGTCTGACGCGCCCGAGAAGACCATGTGCGACGACCCGGCCTACCTGGCCTACCTGAAGCAGGTGTTCGGCGTGCAATGAGGCTCATGCGGGTGTCGAATACCTTTCAGCAGCCGGGCGCGCGATACCCGCGCGGCCGGCTCGTATAATCGACCGATTCCACGCAAGCCGCCCGGACATGGACCCACGCGCCGACACACCCGAGCCCGTTCCCGCCGACCCGCTCGACACGCGCCACGCACGCGATGCCATCTTCGCGCGCATCCGCAACGCGCAGCGCCGGCCCGAGCAGCCGACGCAGGGCGAGCACGACGCGGTGGCCGATTATCTGGCGCGCCATCCGGCGGGGCCGCGCCCGCCGGTCTCCGGCAACCTCGCCGCGCATTTCGCCGAGCAGGCGCGGAAGATGGCCTCGACGCTCGATACCGTGGCCACCCTGGCGGAGGTGCCGGCCGCCGCGGCGCGCTATCTGTCCGGCCTGGGGCTGGGGTCGCGCGCGGTGGCCTGGAGCGCACTGCAGGCGCTCGACTGGACGGGCGCCGGCATCGCGGTCGAATGCCGTCCGCCCGTGCGCGATCCGCAGGCCGACCAGGACCACGGCGATCTGGTCGGCATCACCGGCTGCTTCTGCGCGATCGCGGAGACGGGTTCGCTGATGCTGTTGTCCGGTCCGGAGCAGGTGGCCTCCACCGCGCTGTTGCCCGAGACGCACATCGCGGTGGTGCCGCAGTCGCGCATCGTCTCCGATCTGGAAGCGGCCTACGCGCTGGTGCGCGCGGAGCGGGGCGAGCTGCCGCGCGCCACCAACGTCATCAGCGGGCCGTCGCGCACCGGCGATATCGAGCAGACCATCGTGCTCGGCGCGCACGGGCCATACCGCGTTCACGTGATCGTCGTGACGCAGGCCTGAGCGGCAAGAACCGCTGCCTGGGCGGCTACACTGGCGTCTTTGTCCATCCGGCGCGCCGGATGGCGCTGCTTTCGGAGAACGCTTTC
Organism: Ralstonia nicotianae; assembly: GCF_018243235.1. NCBI lineage: Bacteria > Pseudomonadati > Pseudomonadota > Betaproteobacteria > Burkholderiales > Burkholderiaceae > Ralstonia > Ralstonia nicotianae. Next base: position 2,499,660 of record NZ_CP046674.1, on the reverse strand, counting down.
GTGAAACGCCTCTGGCCCCTCGCTTTCCTGCTGTTCTGTCATCTGGCGCGGGCCGCCGATATCAACGGTGCCGAGCTGTCGCTGGGCTGGGGCGTGCCGTTCGCGGGCATCCTGCTGTCGATCGCGGTGGCACCGCTGCTCGCGCCCAGGCTTTGGCATGCGCACTACGGCAAGGTGGCGGCGCTCTGGGCGCTGATCCTGCTGGTGCCGTTCGGCATCGTGTTCGGCGTGGAGGCGGCCGTGGCCTGCGTCGTGCACGCGGCGCTCGGCGAATACATTCCGTTCATCGTGTTGATCGCGGCACTGTACGTCGTGGCCGGCGGCATCTGCGTGCGCGGCAACCTGCATGCCACGCCCCGGCTCAACACCGGCCTGATCGCGCTGGGCACCGGCCTGGCCAGCATCATGGGGACGACCGGGGCGGCCATGCTGCTGATCCGTCCGCTGCTGCGCGCCAACGAGGCGCGCCGGCATCGCGCGCACGTGGTGGTGTTCTTCATCTTCCTGGTTGCCAATGCCGGCGGCGCGCTGACGCCGCTGGGCGATCCGCCGCTGTTCCTCGGCTTCCTGCAGGGCGTGGACTTCTTCTGGACCGCCGCCAACCTGTGGCGCGAGACGCTGATGATGTGGGGCCTGCTGCTGGCGGTGTTCTTTGCGATCGACAGCTACTACTACCGCATCGGCCGGGAAGCGCTGCCCAACCTCACCGACGCCTCGCCCGACGACGCCGGCCCCCTGCGCTTCGAGGGCATGGTCAACTTCGTGCTGCTGGCCGGTATCCTGGGCCTGGTGCTGATGAGCGGGCTGTGGAAACCCGGCATCGTTTTCCACGTGATGGGGACCGAGGTGCTGTTGCAGAGCGTGGCGCGCGATGTCGGCCTGGTGGCGCTGGCCTTCGCCTCGCTGCGGCTGACGCCGGCCACGGCGCGCGCGGGCAACGCGTTCAACTGGGCGCCGATCCTGGAGGTCGCCAAGCTGTTTGCCGGCATCTTCATCACCATCGGCCCGGTCATCGCCATGCTCAAGGCCGGCGTGGACGGGCCGTTCGCCGCCGTCGTGCGGCTGGTCAACGACGGCGCCGGCCAGCCCGACAACGCCATGTACTTTTGGGCGACCGGACTGCTGTCATCGTTCCTCGACAATGCGCCGACCTACCTGGTGTTCTTCAACACCGCCGGCGGCGACGCGCGGATGCTGATGGCCGAAGGCGCGTCCACGCTGGCCGCGATCTCGGCCGGCGCGGTGTTCATGGGGGCCGGCACCTATATCGGCAATGCGCCCAACCTGATGGTCAAGGCCGTCGCCGAGAGCCGTGGGCTGCAGATGCCCAGCTTCTTCGGCTACATGCTGTGGTCAGGCGTCATCCTGGTCCCGATCTTCGTCCTGATGACCTTCGCTTTCTTCCGATAACCGCACGGTATTGCTGCGTATGAAACCCGGAATCCTTGTCACCCGCGCGATCTTTCCCGAAGTGCTGGCGCGGCTGCGCGAGACCTTCGACGTGGCCGACAACCAGGCGGATGCGGTCCATCCGCCCGAGGCATTGGCCGAGCGCCTGCAGGGCCGCGTGGGCCTGCTCGCCAACGCCGCCGATGCCATCAACGCCGACCTGATCGCCCGCGTGCCGACCCTGCGCGCGGTCGCCAACATGGCGGTCGGCTACAACAACCTGGACCTGCCGGCGATGACCCGCGCGGGCATTCTCGCCACCAACACGCCGGACATCCTGACCGAGACCACCGCCGATTTCGGCTGGGCACTGCTGATGGCGGCCGCGCGGCGCGTGCCGGAATCGGAGCGCTGGCTGCGCGCGGGCCACTGGAAGCGCTGGACGTACGACATGTTTCTCGGTGCCGAGGTCCATGGCAGCACGCTGGGCATCCTCGGCATGGGGCGCATCGGCCAGGCGCTGGCGCGGCGCGCGAGCGGCTTTTCGATGCGCGTGATCTATCACAACCGCAGCCGGCTGTCGCCCGAGATCGAGCGGGACACCCGCGCCACCTACGTCGGCAAGGACGAACTGCTGGCCCAGGCCGACCACCTCGTGCTGGTGCTGCCGTATTCCAGTGAGAGCCATCACGCCATCGGCGCGGCGGAACTGGCGCGCATGAAGCCGACCGCCACGCTGGTCAACCTCGCGCGCGGCGGCATCGTCGACGACGCGGCGCTGGCGCGGGCGCTGGCCGAAAAACGCCTCTTCGCGGCCGGGCTGGACGTGTACGAGGGGGAGCCGGCGGTGCATCCGGCTCTGCTGGAGGCCGAGCCTGTCGCACTGACGCCGCATATCGCCAGCGCCACGCACGGCACGCGGCTCGGCATGGCCAACCTGGCCGCCGACAACCTGATTGCCGCGCTGGGCTTCGGTCCGCGCGCCGGGCAGCCGCCCAATTTGTTGAACCCGGAGGCGCTGTCGGTACGGCGCGCCTCCGCCTGATCGGAAACCTATGGACTGGATGGTATTACTGACGTTGCTGGGCGTGGCCGTGGTGGCCGTGCTGTGTGTGTTGATCTGGCGCAGCGTATCGCGCCCGGCCGACAGCGATATGGCGCCGATGCTGGCGGCGCTGCGCGATGAGCTGGCGCGCGGCAACGAGCGCATCGAGCGCGAGCTGCGCGGCGCGATCGGCGAGACCGCGCGCATCGGCCGCAGCGACGTCTCGCAGCAGCTCGGGCAGTTCCAGCAGGTGCTGGCCACGCAACTGACCAGCGTCGCCACGGTGCAGAACAACCAGATCGACACCTTCGCCCAGCAGCTGACCAAGCTGACCGAGTCGAATACGCAGCAACTGGAGGCCGTGCGCCAGAACCTGCAGCAGCAGGCCCTGCAGGCCCGCGAAGAACAGGCCGGCGCGCTGCGCCGCTTCGGCGAGACCATGCAGCAGCAACTGGCGCAGCTGGCCGACGGCAACGAGCGGCGGCTGGCCGAAGTGCGCGCCACGCTGGAGCAGAAGCTCAAGGACATCGAGGCCAACAACGCGACCAAGCTCGACGAGATGCGGCGCACCGTCGACGAGAAGCTGCATGCCACGCTGGAGCAGCGCCTGGGCGAGTCGTTCAAGCTGGTGTCCGACCGGCTGGAGCAGGTGCATCGCGGCCTGGGCGAAATGCAGGCGCTGGCGCAGGGCGTCGGCGACCTGAAGAAGGTGCTGACCAACGTGAAGACGCGCGGCACCTGGGGCGAAGTCCAGCTCGAGATGCTGCTGGAGCAGATGCTGACACCCGAGCAGTACGACAAGAACGTCGAAACCGTGCGCGGCACCGGCGCGCGGGTCGAGTTCGCCATCCGCCTGCCCGGCAAGACCGATGCGGACCGCGAGGCGACTGTCTGGCTGCCGATCGATGCCAAGTTCCCCAAGGAACAGTACGAGCGTCTGCTCGATGCGCAGGAGCGCGCGGACGCGGAGGGCGCCGCCGTGGCCAGCCGCGAGCTGGAGGCGGCCGTGCGCAAGGAAGCGCAGACCATTCACGAGAAGTACATTGCGCCGCCGGCCACCACCGACTTCGCCATCCTGTTCCTGCCGACCGAGGGTCTCTATGCCGAGGTGCTGCGCCGCCCCGGCCTGACCGACGAGCTGCAGCGCAAGTTCCGCGTGACGGTGGCCGGGCCGACCACGCTGACGGCCATCCTCAACAGCCTGCAGATGGGCTTCCGCACGCTGGCGCTGGAGAAGCGCTCCAGCGAGGTCTGGCAGGTGCTGGGCGCGGTCAAGAGCGAGTTCGGCAAGTTCGGCGACGTGCTGGCCGCGACCAAGAAGACGCTGGAGCGCGCGGTCAGCAACATCGAGCAGGCCGAAGTCCGCACGCGCCAGATGAACCGCAAGCTCAAGGCGGTGGAAGCCCTGCCGAGCGATTCCGCGCAGACGCTGCTGGGGCTGGAGACGGCGCCGTTGCAGGACGACGCAGCCGAGGCGGATTGAACCAAAACGAAAGGGGCGGAAATTTCCGCCCCTTTTTTCGATGCGTGGATCGCGCTGCTGCCGTTTTCAGATTTCGTCCGGAACGTCGCGCAGGACGATCTCGATGCCGCCGAAACGCGCGGCCACCCAGTTGTAGGCGCGGCATGCCAGCCAGAGCGCGCCGAAGCCGACCAGCGCGTTGAGGATCAGGCCGCTCAGGACCACGATCGTCGGCAGTTCGCCGTAGCGGACGAATCCCACGAAGAAGAACAGCGCCACGACCGGCAGCGAGAAGCACAGATACACCAGCACCAGTGCACGCGCGGTGTGGGCAGGGTGAAGGTAGGCAATCTCCTTGGTCATCATGGCGTCAAGCAAATTGAGAGCAATCAAATTGGCGCAAAGTGTAGCGAATCGACCGACCCGCCGATACCCGCGCCCCGGGGGTGACGCAAAAAACCGACAGCCGGCGCCGCTGCAGGTAGCGTAAGGATCGCGTGGACGCCCGCCAGCGCTGGGTTGGCGGGTATCCGCATGCCGGCGCGGCCGGGTTCGGGCGGTCGCTCAGATCAGCCCGTCGAACAGCAGCAGTTGGACGGTGTCGCCCGCGTTGACCGGCCCTTGCTCGTGGGCGAGCACGACAAAGCAGTTGGCCTCGCTCATCGAGCGCAGCACGCCGGAGCCCTGCTGGCCGGTCAGGCGCACCTCCAGTTGCCCGCTGCCGTTGAGTGCAGCAATGCCGCGCTGGTATTCGGTGCGGCCGGGCCGCTTGCGGATCGGCGCCGCGCTGGTGGCCGGCACCAGCGGCGCGCCGGTCTCGGCCGCGCCCATCATGCGCAGCAGCGCGCCGCGCACGAAGTGGTAGAACGTCACCATCACCGCCACCGGATTGCCGGGCAGGCCGAACAGGACAGCGCTGCGGCCGTTCGAGGCGATTCGGCCGAAGGCCATCGGCCGCCCCGGGCGCATGGCGATTTTCCAGAAGGTCACGTCGCCCAGCTGCGCCATCATCTGCTTGGTGAAATCCGCTTCCCCGACCGAGACCCCGCCGGACGTGATGATCGCATCCGCGTTTTCGGCCGCGCTGCGGAACGTCGCTTCCATCGCGCCGGGGTCGTCGCGCACCACGCCCATGTCGATCAGCTCCACGCCCAGGTGCGACAGCATGCCGTGCAGCGTGTAGCGGTTCGAGTCGTACACGCAGCCGGCGTCCAGCGGCTCGCCGATGGAGCGCAGTTCGTCCCCGGTCGAGAAGAAGGCCACGCGCAGCCGCCGGCGCACCGGCACCTCGGCGACGCCGAGCGAGGCCAGCAGGCCGATGTCGGCCGGGCGCAGGACGCGGCCGGCGGTGAGCGCCGCGCTGCCCTTGGCGAGGTCTTCGCCGCGCAGGCGGCGGTTGTCGCCGGCGCGGACGGCATCGCGGGCAAAGCGCACCGTGGCGGCATCGCCCTGCGTGAATTCCTGCGGGATGACCGTGTCGCAGCCGGCCGGCATCACGGCGCCGGTCATCACGCGCAGGGCTTCGCCCGGGCCGGGCGCGCCGTCGAAGGCGGTGCCCGCGTAGGCGGTGCCGATCACGCGCAGCGCGAGGTCGTCACCGCTGCCGCCGTCGCGCGACAGCTCCGCGCCGGCAAAGGCGAAGCCGTCCATCGCGGAGTTGTCGTGCGCCGGCACGTCAATCGAGGACAGCACGTCTTCGGCCAGCACGCGGTCCAGCGCGCTGCGGATCGGCACGCGGGCCACGCCCGTCACCGGCTGCACGAAGTCGCGCATGATGGCTTGAGCCTGCGCCACGGGCAGCGCGTTCGGATCATAGTCGGACAGACAGGAGACGACAGAGGCTAGGGTGGTCATGGGAGGGCGGCGGCGCCAGCGGTGCTAGCGCCGTTCGGCGAGCTGGCGCAACTCGGCCAGCGTGTTGATGTTGGCAAAGGCGGCGGCATCGTCGAAGACGACCTCGACGCTCGGGTGGCGCGCGGTCCACGCATCGATCTTGCGGCCGCCCTGCTGCAGGTAGGTGATCAGGTCGTCGGCGAGGGCGGCATCGATCAGGCAGAACACCGGCTGCACTTGGCGACGCGGCCGGCCGTTCTCATCCGGCTCCAGCGTGACCGGCATCGCAATGCGCGCCCCGGCTTCGGCCAGCGCCGTCGAGAGCCTTGCGGCCAGGTCGGTTGGCACGAAAGGCGAGTCGCACGGCGCGGTCAGCAGGTAGGGTGTCTGGCATTGCTCGAGTCCCGCCAGGATGCCGGCCAGCGGCCCGGCAAAGTCGGGCACGGCATCCACCACCACCGGCACGCCGAACGACTCGTAGGCGGCCAGATTGCGGTTGGCATTGATCAGCACGTGGCCGACCTGCGGCGACAGGCGCATCAGCGCATGCATCGCCATCGGTGCGCCGTTGAACACCTGCAGGCCCTTGTCGACGCCGCCCATGCGGCTGCCCCGGCCGCCGGCCAGGATCAGGCCGGTGATGTCGGAAGTCGGAATCATGTGGAGGGATGCCGGCAACGTTCAGCCGCCGATATAGGACATTTCGATGCGCCGGCCGGTCGGCGGGGCGGTGCCGCTCGCGCGCAGTTCGGAATAGCGGTCCGTGCGGGCCTGCCAGACGGTGCGGATGGCGTTGGACACCTCCAGGTCGGACGCCCCGCCGCGCAGCAGGGCGCGCAGGTCGAAGCCCTGGGTGGCGAACAGGCACAGGTAGAGCTTGCCTTCCGTCGACAGCCGCGCACGTGTGCAGTCGTGGCAGAACGCCTGGGTGACGCTGGAGATCACGCCGATCTCGCCCGCGCCGTCCGCATAGCGCCAGCGCTCGGCCGTCTCGCCTGCGTAGTTGGCCGACAGCGGTTCCAGCGCGAACGCTGCCGACAGCCGCCGGATGACTTCGGCCGACGGCACCACCGAGGCCATCTCCCAGTGGTTGGTCACGCCCACGTCCATGTATTCGATGAAGCGCAGGATGATGCCGCTGTTCCGGAAGTGCCGCGCCAGCGGAACGATCTGGTCGTCGTTGTCGCCTTTCTTGACCACCATGTTGATCTTCAGCGGCGCCAGCCCGACGCGCTGCGCGACTTCGATGCCGTGCAGCACTTCGGCGACGGCAAAGTCGACATCGTTCATGCGTCGGAAAGTCGCATCGTCGATGGCATCCAGGCTCACCGTCACCCGCGTCAGGCCGGCGTCCTTGAGCGCCTGGGCCTTGCGGGCGAGCAGGGCGCCGTTGGTCGTCAGGGTCAGGTCCAGCGGCTTGCCGTCGCGGGTGTTCAGGCGCGCGAGCATCTCGACGAGTCGCTCGATGTCCTTGCGCAGCAGCGGCTCGCCGCCGGTCAGGCGGATCTTTTCGACACCGTGCTCGATGAACAGGCGGACCATTCGCTCGATTTCCTCGAACGACAGGAGTTCGCTGTGCTGCAGGAAGCGGTAGTCCTTGTCGAATACGTCCTTCGGCATGCAGTAGATGCAGCGGAAGTTGCAGCGGTCGGTGACGGAGATGCGCAGGTCGTGCAGGCGGCGACCGTACGTATCGGCCAGCCAGCCTTGCGCGGGCACGAGCGTGTCCGGTACGGCAGGCACCGTGGCGCGATGGTGCTGGCCGTCGCGCAGGTCGTAAAGGGGGATGACGGTTTCGGTCATGACGTGATGCAGCGCAGTGGGCCGGCTGATGCGGCGGCCACGCGCGTAGACAACTCCGAGTGTAGCGCACCCCCTCGTTTTGCGCGGGGGTCGCCAACCCGGCATGGTGTGCAGCGCACAGAAAAAAGGGCGGCCGAAGCCGCCCTCAGGCAATGCGTCGGCGGCTGGGCCGCCGGGGTCCCGCTGGCTGATTACTGGTCGGCGCCGTCCGTCGGACGGCTGGTTTCGACCAGGACCATCGGCCCCTGCTGGATCGGCGGCAGCGGCTTGCGCTCGCGCGGCACGCGCGGCGGCGTGACGGTGCGGGCGGCGTCTTCCTTCGCTGCCTGCAGCTTCTGCTCGTCGGTGTGGACCCACGTCATGCCGGCATCGGCCACCACGGCCTGCAGCGTGCCGATCGGCAGCGCCGGAGCCTTGGCCACCGTGCTGGCCACCGGTGCCGGCACTTCGGCAAGGGCCGTCACGATGGTGTCCGCGGCCGTTTCCGCCGGGGGCGTTGCTGCCACCACCGCAGCGACCGGCTCGGCCGGCTGCGCGGCCGGCAGCGTCGGGGCAGGCGTCACAGCCTCGGCGGCCTGCACCGGTTCCTGCACGACCGGCGCAGCGGTTTCGACCGGTGCCGGCGTTTCCACCGGCTGCACCGGCGCTGCCACGGTTTCGTGCTGCACCGGGGCTGCAGGCTGTGCGGCTTCCACCGCGGGCGGGGTCTCCACTGCCGGCTCGCCGGCTGCGGTCTCGCCCTCGCCCTCACTTTCGCCCTCGCCTTCGGTGCGCACGCCTTCCGCGCCCTCACGGTCACGGCGATAGCGATTGCGGCCACGGCGGCCGCGGCGACGGCGCTCTTCGCCTTCACCGCTGCCTTCCGCGTCCGGTGCTGCAACCTCGGCAGTGATTGCTTCGGCAGGCACGGTGGTGTCCAGCAGCGTTTGCGGGACCTGGGCGGCTGCGGTCGGATCGATCAGGCCTTCCACCGCAGTTGCGGCTGCGGCGCTGGCACCTTCCTTGGCCTGCTGCGTGTCGCGCTCGCGGCCTTCACGGTTGTCGCGGCTTTCGCGCGGTTCACGGCCCTCACGCGGTTCACGGCCCTCGCGGCCTTCGCGCGGTGCGCGCTCGCGGCGTTCCTGGCTGCGTTCGCGGCGGCCCTGGCCTTCGCGTGCTTCCTGGCCCTGCTGCGGCTGACGTGCCTCGACCGTTTCGCGCTCGGCGGTTTCTGCCGGCTGACGGTTGCGGTCGCGGCCGCCGCGCTGGCCTTCGCGTTGACCTTCACGCTGGGCCTGGCCCTCGCGGGCTTCGTTGCGGCCGCCGTCGCGGCCTTGGCCCTGACGCTGGCCGTCGCGGCCGGCTTGTTGCTGGCCCTGGCGTTCACCACGCTCCCCGCGCTGGCCGGTGCGGCCGCCGCGGTCCTGGCGGTTGCCGCGGTCGCGGCGGTTGCCGTCTTCAGCGCGCTTGGGCGTCTCGACGGGCGCGGCGACCACCGGCTCGGCCGGCTTGCCGCCAAACAGCGACTTCAGCCACGACACGAACCCGCCCTGTGCGGGCACCGGGGCCGGGGCCTGCGAGGCGGCCGGAGTCGCCTCGGCGCGGGCCGGCCGCTCGGAACGCGGCACCGACACCGGCGCCGGCTGTTCCGGCGTGATGCCCTTGACCGCCGCTTCCTGGCGCGGTTTGGCCGCTTCCTTGCGGGTGCTGTAGGCGGTGTCGGCCTCCAGTTCCTTGGCGGCTTCCTCGGCCATCTTGTAGCTGGCCTTGTTGTCGTCCAGGCGCGGATCGTCGTGACGCAGGCGCTCGAGCTTGTAGTGCGGCGTTTCCAGGTGCTTGTTCGGGATCAGCAGCACATTGACCTTGAAGCGCGTCTCGATCAGGTTGATGTCCGGGCGCTTCTCGTTGAGCAGGAACGCAGCCACTTCCACCGGCACCTGGCAGTGGATCGCGGCCGTGTTTTCCTTCATCGCCTCTTCCTGGATGATGCGCAGCACCTGCAGGGCGGACGATTCGGTATCGCGGATATGGCCCGTGCCGTTGCAGCGCGGGCAGGTAACGTGCGAGCCTTCGGACAGCGACGGACGCAGGCGCTGGCGCGACAGCTCCATCAGGCCGAAGCGGCTGATTTTGCCCATCTGCACGCGGGCGCGGTCATGGCGCAGCGCGTCCTTCAGGCGGGTCTCCACGTCCTTCTGGGCCTTGCTCGACTCCATGTCGATGAAGTCGATCACGATCAGGCCGCCCAGGTCGCGCAGGCGCAGCTGGCGGGCAATCTCATCGGCTGCTTCGAGGTTGGTACGCAGCGCGGTTTCCTCGATGTCGGCGCCCTTGGTGGCACGCGCCGAGTTCACGTCGACGGCGACCAGCGCTTCGGTATGGTCGATCACGATGGCGCCGCCGGACGGCAGCATCACCATGCGCGAATACGCCGATTCGATCTGGTGTTCGATCTGGAAGCGCGAGAACAGCGGAACGTCGTCGCGGTACTTCTTCACCCGATTCATGTTGTCGGGCATCACCACGCTCATGAAGGCGCGGGCCTGATCATAGATATCGTCGGTATCGATCAGGATCTCACCGATGTCCGGCTGGAAGTAGTCGCGGATGGCGCGGATCACCAGGCTCGATTCGAGATAGATCAGCAGCGGCGCCTTGTTCTCGACCGCGGCGCCGTCGACCGCCTTCCACAGCTGCATCAGGTAGTTCAGGTCCCACTGCAGCTCTTCGGCCGAGCGGCCGATGCCGGCGGTGCGGGCAATGATGCTCATGCCTTCCGGAACCTGCAGCTGCGCCATGGTTTCGCGCAGTTCCTGACGGTCTTCGCCTTCGATCCGGCGCGACACGCCGCCGCCGCGCGGGTTGTTCGGCATCAGCACGAGATAGCGGCCGGCCAGCGAGATGAAGGTGGTCAGGGCCGCGCCCTTGTTGCCACGCTCTTCTTTTTCCACCTGGACGATCAGTTCCTGGCCTTCGGCCAGCGCGTCCTGGATGCGGGCGGTGCGCACATCCACGCCGTTCTTGAAGTAGGCGCGGGCGACTTCCTTGAAGGGGAGGAAACCGTGCCGCTCTTCGCCGTAATTGACGAAGCAGGCTTCCAGCGACGGTTCGATGCGGGTGATGACACCCTTGTAGATGTTGCCTTTGCGCTGTTCGCGCCCGGCGGTCTCGATGTCGATGTCGATCAGTTTCTGGCCATCGACAATGGCGACGCGCAATTCTTCTTGCTGCGTCGCATTGAACAACATGCGTTTCATTGTTACCTCACTCCAATGCCGTGCGTACACGGCGCTGCATGGAGCACGCGCAGGCGGAGCGGGTGGTCAACGAATTGCCGGGGTGTCGGCCGACAAAAAACGGCGCGACGGGGCGCGGGCGAAAGAAATGAGGACGTCACGGGGCAGGGCGAGGCTCGCGTATGCGATTGGCGTCCTGTCACTCGCGCCGGGCCTTCGCGTTGTGCGGTCGGGCCAGCGGCGGCGAGTCGCGTGAAGCGACCACAAAGAGCGGATTGACGGACGGCCTGTCCGGGCGGAACCCGCGGCGGGGTGATCGGGCGGCATGCTGCTTGTTAGAGTTTTGCCGCCGGACCGCCATGGCAACGCGGTAACCGGATGGTCAGCCGGCCGGCACCAACTTTGGTGCGGCAAGGGCTTCTTTCACCAAGCGGGCGCCGTATGGATGTCCATTGGCGCCCGCCTTGAATTCTGTTCTACCAGCTGCTCGTTCCTCGCTGGCCGATGTTGCCGACGTGATCTTTGGTTCACGTCCTGCGCGATGGGACAACGGTGCGTGCTGCTTTTTCCGTACCGATCAGGACCGGCCACGTGTTTAGCTTTGTAACACACTTGGGCGGAGGATCGGCATGTTCCGGACGGAAACGGTGGCTGTGTACAATACCTGTTGTTTCGTCCCGACCGGCTCTTGCTGGCGCATAGACAACTGTCCAGCGAGAAAATTATATTGAAAATGAATGAGTTACGCCATCCATTTGATGGCCGCATTCAAGCGGCGGTGCGCGAGGCACTCGACGGCAAATCGGTCGCCTACGTTGAAATCGGCGAAGACGCGCAAGGGCAGCGGATCGACAACTTTCTGATGCGCTTGGCCAAGGGCGTGCCCAAGAGCCACATTTACCGCATCCTGCGCTCCGGCGAGGTGCGCGTGAACAAGGGCCGCATCGACGCGGAATACCGTCTGAACCTCGGCGATCTGGTGCGCATCCCGCCGCTGCGCATCGCCCAGCAATCGCCCGGGCAGGCCGAGGCAGCGCGTGCCGTGCCGGCCGCCGAATTCACGATTCTCCACGAAGATACGCACCTGCTGGTGATCGACAAGCCGGCCGGCGTGGCCGTGCATGGTGGTTCCGGCGTGGCGTTCGGTGTCATCGAGCAACTGCGCCGGTCGCGTCCGGAAGCGAAATTCCTCGAACTGGTGCACCGGCTGGATCGCGAGACCTCCGGCGTGCTGCTGCTGGCCAAGAAGCGCTCGGCGCTGGTTGCGCTGCACGAGCAGATCCGAGAAGGCCAGCTGGACAAGCGTTACTTTGCCGCCGTCAAGGGCGTCTGGCCGCATCAGCGCCAGCACATCAAGGCCCCGCTGTTCAAATACAGCACGCCGGAAGGCGAGCGGCGCGTGCGCGTGCAGGCCGACGGGCAGCCGTCGCACACGGTGTTCAACAGGGTGGGGGTGTTCGGCCCCTACACGCTGCTGGAGGCCGAGCTGAAGACCGGCCGCACGCACCAGATCCGCGTGCACCTCGCGCACGCCGGCTTCCCGATTCTCGGCGACGACAAATACGGCGATTTCGCGCTCAACAAGGCGCTGTCGCGCGCGAATGCGTCGCCACGGCTGGCCCGCATGTTCCTGCATGCGCACACGCTGCGGCTGACCCATCCGCAGAGTGGTGAAATCGTGACCTTCAAGGCACCGCTGCCGGCCGAGTGTGCCGCGTTCCTCAACGCGTTCTCCCCGCAGGATCCCGATCCCGATTCCGATGCCGCAGCAGCGCTTTGACCTGATCGTCTTCGACTGGGACGGCACCCTGATGGATTCGACGCCGGCTATCACCCGGTCGATCCAGCTGGCGTGCCGCGATCTCGGCCTGCCGGTGCCGGACGATGCGCATGCCCGCCACGTGATCGGCCTGGGCCTGCGCGATGCGCTCGAGTACGCGGTGCCGACGCTCGATCCGGCCGACTACGGCCGGCTGGCCGAGCGCTATCGCTTCCACTATCTCAACCGGGACGCGCAACTGGTGCTGTTCCCGGGCGTGCGAGAGATGCTGGAGGCGCTGCGCAAGCAGCACTACCTGCTGGCCGTGGCGACCGGCAAATCGCGCGTCGGTCTGCAGCGGGCACTCGAGACGACCGGCCTGATCGGCGTGTTCGACGATACGCGCTGTGCCGACGAGACCTTCTCCAAGCCCCATCCGGCCATGCTGCTGGAGCTGACCCGCGAGCTGGGCATGGACGTGGAGCGCACCGTGATGGTCGGCGACACCACGCACGATCTGCAGATGGCCGCCAACGCCGGGGCCGCCGGGGTGGCGGTCTCCTACGGCGCGCATCCGGCCGATGTGCTGCACGCGCTGGACCCGCTGTTCTGCGCCGGATCGGTCACCGAACTGCATCGCTGGCTGGCCGACCATGCCTGATTCCGCCGTGCCGACCGAGCCCGTGCGCATCTGTGCCGGCGCCGATCTGCTGGACGGCGGCCTCGGCGTGCGCTTTCCTGTTGAGGTGCGCGGGCGCCCGATGGGGGCATTCGTGGTGCGCTACGCAGGCGGTGTCCACGGTTATCTGAACCAGTGCGCCCATGTCCCGATGGAAATGGACTGGCAGGAAGGCCAGTTCTTTGAAAGCTCGGGCCTGTACCTGATGTGCGCGACGCACGGCGCGATCTACGAGCCCGATACCGGCCGCTGCGTCGGGGGACCGTGCCGGGGTGCGCATCTGACCAAGCTCGACGTCGCCGAGCGCGATGGCGACGTCTGGTGGCGGCCCGACGCGCTGTGCCGCCTGCCCGCCGCGCCCGACCCCGCCCCGGTACCGCCGGCGGCCTGACAACGACTCTCTTCGACTGCATTGTCCTAGTCCATGACCGATCCGACCCCGCCGAAATCGCCGGAAGAAGGCGCCGGCAAGCCCGATGAACTGGAGTTCACGCACCAGGCGGACCATCCGCTGGAGGCCGAGCTGCGCGATGCCGCTGCCGGCAAGCCGGCGTCCAGGCCCGGTCTGTTCGGCCGCTTCCGACATGGCGAGAGCGGCGCGCCGCGCGCATCGGGCGCCCCCGCCGGCTGGGAGCGCGACGTACTCGAGCGCGTCCTCCTGGCGGCGATCCGCGAGCAGCGCGCCGCCCGCCGCTGGCGCATCTTTTTCCGCTTCGTGACGCTGGGCATCATCGGCGGGCTGCTGTATCTGTTCGCCAGCTTCGAGGGCGAGACCGTCAGCTCCGGCCGCCATACCGCGCTGGTGACGCTCGATGGCGAGATCGCCGCCAACACCAACGCCAGCGCCGACAACATCAACGCCTCGCTGGAAGCCGCGTTCGCCGACGACAACACCGCCGGGGTGATCCTCAAGATCAACTCGCCGGGCGGCTCGCCGGTGCAGGCCGGCATGATCAACGACGACATCCGCCGCCTGCGCGCCAAGTACAAGAACATTCCGCTGTATGTGGTGGTCGAGGAGATGTGCGCCTCGGGCGGCTACTACGTGGCCGCCGCTGCCGACAAGATCTATGTCGACAAGGCCAGCATCGTCGGCTCGATCGGCGTGCTGATGGACGGCTTCGGCTTCACCGGCCTGATGGACAAGCTGGGTGTGGAGCGGCGCCTGCTGACGGCCGGCACCAACAAGGGCATGCTCGACCCGTTCTCGCCGGTGGCCCCGCAGCAGCGGCAATTCGCTCAGGCGATGCTCGACGAGGTGCACCAGCAGTTCATCGATGTGGTCAAGCAGGGGCGCGGCAGCCGCCTGAAGGACGATCCGCAGCTGTTCTCCGGCCTGTTCTGGACCGGTGCCAAGGCGGTCGATCTGGGCTTGGCGGACGGTATCGGCGGCACCGATTTTGTCGCCCGCAACATCATCAAGGCGCCGGACTTGGTCGACTACACGGTCAAGGAGAACTTCGCCGAGCGCGTGGCACGCAAGTTCGGCACGGCCATGGGCGCAGGGGCCATCAAGGCGCTGGCCGCGACCGGCCAGCTCAAGCTCCTGATGCAGCAGTAGGGGCGGCGCGGCGCCTCAGCGCGCCAGCAGCGAGAAGATGGTCGGCCGCTTGTGCAGGGCCAGCCGATCCGGGCGCCAATCGCCCACCGGCAGGGTCACCACCTGCTCGCTGGGCAGCGTCAGGTCCACCGCCACCGAAAGCAGCGTGCCCGGCGAGCAAGCTGCCTGGATCGCCTCCAGCAGTGCGCCGTTGCGGTAGGGCGTCTCGATGAACACCTGGGTCTGCCCCGCCGCGCGCGACGCCTGCTCCAGCGCGCGCAGCTTGCGCACACGTTCGCCCGCATCGACGGGCAGATAGCCGTTGAACGCGAAGCTCTGGCCGTTCAGGCCGGAAGCCATCACCGCCAGCAGGATCGAGCTCGGTCCCACCAGCGGTCTCACGCGCACGCCGTGTCGATGCGCCAGCCGCACCAGGTTCGCCCCGGGATCGGCCACCGCGGGCACGCCGGCCTCCGACATCAGTCCGCCATCGCGCCCGCCGACCACTGGTGCCAACAGGGCTTCCAGCTCCGATTCCGGCGTCTTGACGTTGAGCTCACGGATCGTGATGTCCTGCAGTGCGTGCGTCAGCGGCGCGGTTTCGGCCAGCTTCTTCAGCAGGGCGCGCGCCGTCTTGGCGTGCTCGGCGACAAAGTAGTCGAGCCGCGCGGTGATCTGTTGGACGCCGGCGGGAATCACCTCCGGCAGCGGATCGTCGGCGTCGCGCAGGCCGAGCGTGTTGGGGATCAGGTAGAGCGTGCCGGCCATGGCTTACGCGAACAGGGGGTAGTGCACGTTGCGCAGCATGGTGGTCAGCGCGATCAGCGGCAACCCGACCAGCGCGGTCGGATCTGGCGATTCCACGCGTTCCAGCAGTGCAATGCCCAGTCCCTCGGACTTCGCGCTGCCCGCAACGTCATAGGGGTGCTCCAGGTGCAGGTAGGCATCAAGCTCCTCGTCGGAGAGGCTCCGGAACGTGGCCAGCGTCCTGACGTCCTCGCTCTGGTGCTGGCCGGTGCGTCCGTCGTAGAGGCACAGCGCGGAATGGAATGTGACGGTGCGTCCGCGCATCCAGTGCAGCTGCGCCAGCGCGCGTGCATGGTCGCCCGGCTTGCCGACCTGCTTGCCGTCCAGCGTGGCGACCTGGTCTGAGCCGATCACCAGGGCGCCCGCATGCGCCGCGGCGACCTTCTCCGCCTTCTGCCGGGCCAGGCGCAGCGCGGTCTGGTCGGGCGATTCGCCGGGCGCGGGCGTCTCGTCGACCGCCGGCACCACGATCTCGAACGGCAGGCGCAGCCGTTCGAGCAACTCCCGGCGGTAAGGCGAACTGGACGCGAGAATCAGCGGCGGACGCATGGCGTGGGTCATAAGTGCTTGAAGATGCAGTGGATTTTGTGCGAAAACCTTTTGACGCCAGAGGTTTTTGCCCGTTATAATCCCGCGTTTCGCGGTTTGGCCGCGCAGTGTCGCAAACCGGGCGCCCGCGCGCAAGATGCGGGGAAGGTCTGGCGAAGCGGCGTGCACCAGGGTTTTTGCGCGGCAGCGAGGCGTTCAGCGGGTTCGATCTGTGAATTTTCGTGCATTCGATCTTTTCGCGTTCATCCGCGGCGGCGAGCAGGTGAGCGGTAGTCTCGGCTTGGCCGAGATGCCGCGCCTGCTGGCTGAGCAGGCTGCCGATGTGTCTACCGATGCGGGCAACCTCTTCCGCTGGCGGATGCAGGGTGTCATGCGCGACGAAGCGGTCGCCGCGGGTCAGTCGCCTCGTCAGCGTCTCTTCGTCGATCTGGAGGTGGGTGGCGCCGTGTGGCTGCAATGCCAGCGTTGCCTGCATGCCTATGAGCAGCCGCTGTCGGTGCGCACGCGCCTGGAAGTCGTTCGTTCGGAGTCGGAGGCCGATGCGGCCCCGCTGGACGACGACGAGGCGGATGTCATCGTCGGTTCGCGCGACTTCGACCTGATCTCGCAGATCGAAGACGAGCTGCTGCTGGCGTTGCCGGTGTCGCCGCGTCACGAAACCTGTCCGGACGCGGTGGAGCCGGAAGCGGCGGAAGCCGAGAAGAAGCCGTCGCCGTTCGCGGTGCTGGCAAACCTGAAGACAAAACATTAGGCATGCGCAAGCTTTGCGCGTGCCGATGGCGGTACGTTTCACACGCCTACCGGAATGGCTACGCTCCGGCTCCGTGTGATGTGATAAAATTGATCAAATTGCTTAGGAGTCATCATGGCTGTTCAACAAAACAAGAAGTCGCCGTCCAAGCGCGGCATGCATCGTTCGCACGACTTCCTCACCTCGGCCCCGATCGCTGTCGAGGCGACCACGGGTGAAGTCCACCTGCGTCACCACGTGAGCCCGAACGGCTACTATCGCGGCCGTAAGGTCGTCAAGACCAAGAACGACTGATGCGGTTTGCCAGTCTTCTGGCAAGCGTGTTGGGTTGGTCTGAACGCACCGGTTCATGATGCAAGCAAAAAAGCGGCAAGCCAATTTGCCGCTTTTTTGTTGATCGGGGTCCGGCGAATCGCGTACCGCACTGTGCACCGAGTTGTGTAGCATGGGCGCGCGCGCCATTGGCCTGAAGCACGTGAAACCGCACATCAGACTCGCATGACCATCAAGCTTGCCATCGACTGCATGGGTGGCGATCACGGCGTTGCCGTGACGATCCCAGCAGCGATCCAATTTCTCGCCGCACACGAAGACGTCGAAATGCTGCTTGTCGGGCAGCCCGATGTCATCGCGGCGGAGCTCAAGCGACTTCACGCCACGGCGCACTCCCGCATTCACGTCGTCGCCGCCTCCGAGGTGGTGTCGATGGACGATCCGGTTGAGGTCGCGCTGCGCAAGAAGAAGGACTCTTCGATGCGCGTGGCCATCAAGCAGGTCAAGGACGGCGCCGCGCAGGCATGCGTGTCTGCCGGCAACACCGGCGCCCTGATGGCCGTGTCGCGCTATGTCCTGAAGACGCTGGACGGCATTGATCGTCCGGCCATCGCCACCGCCATTCCCAATGAGAAGGGCGCAGGCACCACCGTGCTCGACCTCGGCGCCAATGCCGACTGCGAGCCCGCGCACCTGCTGCAATTCGCGCAGATGGCGTCCGCCATGGTGTCGGTTGTCGAACACAAGCCGCGTCCCACGGTCGGTCTGCTCAATATCGGCGAAGAGGTCATCAAGGGCAACGAGGTCGTCAAGCAGGCGGGCGAACTGCTGCGCGCGTCCGATCTCAACTTCTTCGGCAATGTCGAAGGCAACGATATCTTCAAGGGCACGACCGACATCGTCGTCTGCGATGGCTTTGTCGGCAACGTGGCGCTCAAGAGCACCGAGGGCCTGGCCAAGATGATCGGCGCGATGCTGCGCGACGAGTTCAGTCGCTCGTGGTTCACCAAGCTGCTGGCGATAGTGGCGCTGCCCGTGCTGACGCGCTTCAAGCGCCGGGTCGACCACCGCCGCTACAACGGCGCGGCGCTGCTCGGCCTGCGCGGGCTCGTCATCAAGAGCCACGGCTCGGCCGATGCCTATGCGTTCGAGTGGGCGATCAAGCGCGCCTACGATGCCGCGGCCAATGGTGTGATTGCCCGCATCGCGCAGGCATTCGAATCCCATCATGACCCGGCGGGCGCCGCGGTGCCGCTTTCCACCTCCGCTCCGGCCGCCGACGCCGCATAAGGGCGTCGTACCGGGTCACACGATTCCCACATCACACATGACACGTTACGCAAGGATCATCGGCACGGGCAGCTATCTGCCGCCCAAGCGGGTCACCAATCACGAGCTGGCCGCCCAGCTGGCCGAGCAAGGCATCGAGACGAGCGACGAATGGATCGTCACGCGCAGCGGCATCCGCGCGCGCCATTACGCCGAGCCTGATGTCACGTGCAGCGACCTGGCCGTGAAGGCCGCCGAGCGCGCCATCGAAGCCGCCGGCATCGATCGCGCCGAGATCGACCTGATTCTGGTGGCGACGTCCACGCCGGACTTCGTCTTCCCCAGCGCCGCCTGCCTGGTGCAGCAGAAGCTGGGCCTGTCCAACCACTGCGCGGCGTTCGATCTGCAGGCCGTGTGCTCGGGCTTCGTCTACGGGCTGGCGACCGCCGACAAGTTCATCCGCGCCGGCGGTTACCGCAACGCGCTGGTGATCGGCGCGGAAGTCTTCTCGCGCATTCTCGATTTCAATGACCGCACCACGTGCGTGCTGTTCGGCGACGGCGCCGGCGCGGTGGTATTGCAGGCATCCGACGAGCCCGGCATTCTGTCGACCGCCTTGCATGCCGATGGCAGCCATGCGGATATCCTCTGCGTGCCCGGCAACGTGGCCGGCGGCGCGATCAAGGGCAGTGCCTTCCTGTACATGGACGGGCAGGCGGTCTTCAAGCTGGCCGTCAACGTGCTCGACAAGGTGGCGCGCGAAGCGCTGGCGCTGGCGGAGGTCGAGTCCTCGCAGATCGACTGGCTGATCCCGCACCAGGCCAACATCCGCATCATGCAGGGCACCGCCAAGAAGCTCGGTCTGCCCAGCGAGCGCATGGTGGTGACGGTCGATGAGCACGGCAACACGTCGGCCGCGTCGATTCCGCTGGCGCTGGACGCCGCCGTACGCGACGGGCGTATCCAGAAGGGCCACCATGTGCTGCTCGAGGGCGTGGGCGGCGGCTTCACCTGGGGTGCCGCGTTGCTGCGCTTCTGACCGAATTTCGAGAAAAGACAACCAAACGCGCCATGACATTCGCTTTCGTTTTTCCCGGCCAGGGTTCGCAATCGGTCGGCATGCTCAATGCGTTTGCCGATCATCCTGTCGTCGCCGCCACGCTGGCGGAGGCCTCCGATGCACTGGGCCAGGATATCGGCAAGCTGATCGCTGAAGGCCCGGCCGATGAGCTGAACCTGACCACCAATACGCAGCCGGTCATGCTGACCGCCGCCGTGGCGGTGTACCGCGCCTGGCAGGCTGCCGGCGGTCCGACGCCGGCCGTGGTGGCCGGTCACAGCCTGGGCGAGTATTCTGCACTGGTCGCCGCCGGAGCGATCGCGTTCAAGGATGCCGTGCCGCTGGTGCGTTTCCGCGCCAAGGCGATGCAGGAGGCCGTGCCGGTCGGCGAGGGCGGCATGGCCGCGATTCTCGGCCTGTCGGATGACGACGTGCGTGCCGCCTGTGCCGAGGCATCGAGCGCCGGCGTGGTGGAGGCCGTCAATTTCAATGCGCCGGCCCAGGTGGTGATCGCGGGGGCCAAGGCTGCGGTCGAAAAGGCTTGCGAGATCGCCAAGGCCAAGGGCGCCAAGCGCGCGCTGCCGCTGCCCGTGTCCGCGCCGTTCCACTCCTCGCTGCTGAAGCCGGCGTCGGACCGTCTGCGGGAATACCTGTCCGGCGTGGCGGTCGGCGCGCCGGCCATCCCGGTCATCAACAACGTCGATGTGGCGTTGGTGAGCGATCCCGCCGCCATCAAGGATGCGCTGGTACGCCAGGCCGCTTCCCCGGTGCGCTGGGTCGAGACCGTGCAGAAGATGAAGGCCGACGGCATCGCCCGCGTGGTCGAATGCGGGCCGGGCAAGGTGCTCGCAGGTCTCACCAAGCGCATCGACGGCGACATTGTCGGCGATGCGATCTTCGATCCGGCTTCGCTGGAAGCCGTGCTGGTTCAACTCAAATAACGGAATCCGCATGACCCAAGCATTGAACAACCAGGTCGCTCTCGTCACCGGCGCATCGCGCGGCATCGGCCGGGCGATCGCCCTGGAGCTGGCGCGCCAGGGGGCCACCGTGGTCGGCACGGCCACCTCCGAGGCAGGCGCCCAGGCGATTTCCGCCTACTTTGCCGAAGCGGGTGTCAAGGGCGCCGGGGTGGTGCTCAACGTCAACGATGCGGCGCGCTGCGAAGCCGTGATCGACGAAGCCATCAAGACACACGGCGGCCTGAATATCCTCGTGAACAATGCCGGCATCACCCAGGACAACCTGGCGATGCGCATGAAGGACGACGAATGGATGGCCGTCATCGACACCAACCTGAGCGCCGTTTTCCGCTTGTCTCGCGCCGTGCTGCGTCCGATGATGAAGGCGCGTGGCGGTCGTATCATCAACATCACCTCGGTGGTGGGCTCGGCCGGCAACCCGGGCCAGGCCAACTATGCGGCCGCCAAGGCGGGCGTGGAAGGCATGGCACGGGCGATGGCCAAGGAAATCGGCAGCCGTAACATCACGGTCAACAGCGTTGCGCCCGGTTTCATCGATACCGACATGACGAAGGTGCTGTCGGACGAGCAGCATACCGCGCTGAAGGCGCAGATTCCGCTCGGCCGCCTGGGCATGCCGGAAGACATTGCCAATGCGGTTGCCTTTCTGGCGTCGCCGGCGGCGGGCTACATCACGGGCGCGACGCTGCACGTCAACGGCGGCATGTACATGGGATAAGGAAGCCGTCCCGGCGGCGATGTCATCGATGTGCCGTGCGAGGCATGGCCTTGTGCAGAAGCGGTGAGATCGCCGAATTAACTGGCTTTTAGCATCACGTTGAGCGTATTTTTTGCACGGTTGTCGGCGCGGTTTTTCATCGCGCAAACCTGCTAGAATGCGCGCACTTTTTGTCGAATACTTCCCTGGAGGGTTAAATGGACAACATCGAACAACGCGTCAAGAAGATCGTCGCCGAGCAACTGGGCGTGGCCGAAGCTGACATCAAGAACGAATCGTCGTTCGTCAACGATCTCGGCGCTGACTCGCTCGACACGGTTGAGCTGGTGATGGCGTTGGAAGATGAGTTCGGTATGGAAATTCCGGACGAAGAAGCTGAGAAGATCACCACGGTGCAACAAGCCATCGATTACGCTCGCGCCAACGTCAAGGCGTAAGCGTCGTCTTTCTCTTGGCATCGCGGGCCACAGAAGTGGCGCTCTCCGGCTTGGCCGGGCAGCGCGCTTTCTGTGGCCTTTGTCGCTGATATAGAGTCGCAGGAAAGCATAGTGAGCCGTCGTCGCGTAGTCGTTACCGGCCTGGGGCTGGTCTCTCCGGTAGGAAACTCGGTCGCCGAAGGGTGGGCCAATCTGGTCGCTGGCAAGTCCGGCATCGCCACCGTCACCAAATTCGATCCGTCTAACTTGGCCGTGCACTTCGCCGGCGAAGTGAAGGGCTTCAACGTCGAGGAGTACCTCTCGGCCAAGGATGCTCGCCAGATGGATACCTTCATCCATTACGGCATTGCCGCTGGGGTGCAGGCACTCAAGGACAGCGGCCTGGAGGTGAACGAGGCCAACGCCGAGCGTGCAGGCGTGCTGGTCGGCTCCGGCATCGGTGGCCTGCCGATGATCGAAGACACCCATTCCACGTACGTCGAACGCGGTCCGCGCCGGATTTCGCCGTTCTTCGTGCCGGGGTCGATCATCAACATGATCTCGGGGCACCTCAGCATCATGCATGGCCTGAAGGGGCCGAACCTGGCGGCGGTCACGGCTTGCACGACCGGGCTGCACAGCATCGGGTTGGCGGCGCGCCTGATTCAGGCGGGCGATGCCGACGTGATGCTGGCGGGTGGCGCCGAGTCGACGGTCTCGCCGCTCGGCATCGGCGGCTTCGCAGCAGCGCGCGCGCTGTCGACCCGCAACGACGATCCGGCCACCGCGTCCCGTCCGTGGGACAAGGATCGCGACGGCTTCGTGCTGGGCGAGGGTGCAGGCGTGATGGTGCTGGAAGAGTACGAGTCCGCCAAGGCGCGCGGAGCCAGGATCTACGCGGAGCTCGTGGGCTTCGGCATGAGCGGTGACGCTTATCACATGACTGCGCCCAACATGGATGGTCCGCGCCGCTGCATGCTCAATGCGCTGCGCGATGCCGGCATCAACACCGACCAGGTGCAGTACCTGAACGCGCACGGCACGTCCACCCCGCTGGGCGACAAGAATGAATCCGATGCCATCAAGGCGGCTTTCGGCGAGCACGCCCGCAAGGTCGTCGTGAATTCCACCAAGTCCATGACCGGCCATCTGCTGGGCGGCGCGGGCGGCCTGGAGTCGGTGTTCTCGGTGTTGGCGCTCCACCATCAGGTGTCGCCGCCGACCATCAATATTTTCAACCAGGATCCCGAGTGCGATCTCGATTACTGCGCCAATACGGCGCGTGACATGAAGATCGACGTGGCCGTGAAGAACAACTTCGGCTTTGGCGGGACCAACGGCACGCTGGTGTTCCGACGCCTGTGATGGAACCTGAGGCGCGGCCTGGTGCCGCGCCGTCGCTTCCCGCTGCGGCGGCAGCCTGTTCCGTGCAGTGCTTCGTGTTTTCACGGCAGTACCGGCGGATATGCCTGGTGGCGCGTGTTCTCACAGGGGCTGCGGTCCTGTCCGCGGTGTTTTGGGTCGCTGTGGCGTGGGGCGGCATGCTGCCGTCTTGGGCCTGGTATGCGATTGGCATGTTGGCGGTGACCGGGCTGCTTCCACTGATTTTCGCGCGTTCGCCACGATCGGTGGAACTGATGTGGCGAACCCATCTCAAAGACAATGGCGAGCCGGTCTCCGGGGCTTGGTGCACGGGACTGGTGACGGGTGGCGCCGTTCAAAACGTTCCCCTGCTGTGGTGGTGGGCTCCCGGTGAACGGGTGCTGGTCCTGGGTGTTGCCCAGAGGTGGTGGTGTCCGCGGATTTTCGTGCTGGCATCGCCATGGTTCGCCGCCGAATCGCTGCGTCGGGTGCGCAGGTTGTTGCGCCTCGGGCCACCTGTGTCTGGGGGCCTGGCATCCGGTGTGTCGTAGGTAAAATACAACGTTTTCAAGTCACAAAAATTCAAGGCGATACACTGCAGGTGAAGAATCCGTGAGTGAACGCGAAGCCGACCAGATCCTTGTCGAACGCGTCCAGCAGGGTGACAAGCGGGCGTTTGAACTGTTGGTGGTCAAGTACCACCGCAAGATCATCCGTCTGATCTCACGCCTGATCCGCGATGCCGCGGAGGTGGAGGATGTGGCACAGGATGCCTTCATCAAGGCGTACCGTGCGCTGCCCCAGTTCCGGGGCGAATCTGCGTTTTATACGTGGCTGTACCGCATCGCCGTTAACACGGCCAAGAATTACCTGGCGACCCAGGGCCGGCGTCCCGAGTCGTCCACCGATATCGACACCGAAGAGGCTGAAACTTTTGCCGACGGTGAACAACTAAGGGATATCAATACGCCGGACTCGATGCTGCACACCAAGCAGGTTGCCGAAACGGTCAATCGCGCGATGGAGGCGTTGCCGGAGGAATTGCGTACGGCAATTACGCTCCGCGAGATCGAGGGTCTGAGCTATGAGGAAATCGCTGAAGCGATGGAATGTCCGATCGGGACCGTCCGTTCGCGGATATTTCGAGCACGCGAGGCGATTGCCGAGAAATTGCGCCCCTTGCTGGGAACAGCAGAGGGCAAACGGTGGTAGCCAGCCGATATGACAAACCGGGCTGCCTGCGTCCAGGCTGCAAACGGTGAAATCTCGGGAAGTCTTCTCTCGGATCGTTGATTGAACGTTGGAGTTTTGGGGTCGGGAAATGGGTCAGGCTCAAATGCAGGCAGCAGACGCGGGGTTCGCCGAGCGGATTTCCGCTTTGATGGACGGTGAAGTGGCGGCACACGAAGCGGCCGCGGCCGTGGAGCTCGCCAAGGATGGCGAGGGCGCGGGGCACTGGCGCGAATATCAGCTGATCGGCGATGCGCTCCGGTCGGAGGATCTGCTGGGCGCGCACTCCACCGAAGCATTCCTCGGCCGTTTCTCGGCCAAGCTCGACGCGGAGCCGCACCTGCTGGTGCCGGCCGTGGCGCAGCGCGCGCAGACCGAAGAGAGGCACCGCTTCCTGGTTCGCCCGTCGTGGGTCCGCCGGGTCATGCCTTCGACCGCGGTGGCAGCGGCGGTGGCGGCCGTTAGCTGGGTTGTCGTGCCGCAATTGCGCGGCCCGACCGGCAGTGGCGATGCATCGCCCGCACTGGTCGCCAAGGCGCAGCAAGGCGCTGGTGCCCAGGCCGTGACGGTGTCGGCCGCGGAGAATACGCCCATGATCCGGGATGCGCGTCTGGACGAATACCTGAGCGCGCATCGTCAATCGGCAACCAACGGCGTGGTGGTCCCGTATCTGCGAGCGGTGGCCAATGGCGCGGCGAGCACCCAGGACTCCAGTCAGGAATAATGCGGGAATCCATGTCGAAGGTGTGGCACCCCGTTGCAGGGGCCGGTGCCCGCAAACTCCAGGCCGTCCGTCGGTCCGTCTTCCTTCTTCTTTGTGTCTCGGCGCTGTCGGTTGCGGCCCAATCGCAGCAGCCCGAGCCGATGCCGCGCAAGGAAGCCGCCTCGTGGCTGACGAAGATCCATCGTGCCGCGCTCAAGCAGAACTATGTCGGTACGCTGACGTATCAGCGCGGGTCCGGCATGCATTCGACGCGCATCCAGCATTACACCGACCTGTTCAACAACGAGTATGAACGCGTCGAGGCGCTCGATGGCAAGCAGCGCGAGATGCTGCGCCAGAACGACGTTGTCCGGAACCTGATCTACGAGGTCAAGCTGGTCGTGACCGAGAAGCAGGAGAACAAGGACAGCTTCCCGGCGCTGCTGGCCACGACCAACGGCGACGTCCTGGACCAGTACGACATGCGCCATCTGCCCGCCGAGCGCGTGGCCGGCATGGACTGCGAAGTCTTCCAGCTGGATCCCAAGGATGGCTTCCGCTATGCCTACCGGATCTGGGCGGAGCGCAGCTCGGGCTTGCTGATCCGTGCGCAGACCATCGGCGAGGATGGCAAGGTGCTGGAGCAGGTGGCATTCTCGCAAGTCGAGGTCGGCGTGCCGTCGGAGAAGCAGAAGATCCTGGCGGCCCTGAAGAGCGTGACGGGCTGGAACCAGTACGAAGTTGTTTCGCAGCCGACCAATCTTGCCGAGCAGGGCTGGGCCATCACCAGCCCCATCAAGGGCTTCCAGAAGATTCGCGAAGTGCGTCGGCCGCTGGGCGACATCGCGCCGGCGGGCAAATCGTCGTCGGGGTTCGAAGTGCAGCAGGTTGTTTTCAGCGATGGCCTGGCGGGGCTGTCGCTGTTCATCGAGCCGGTCTCGGAAAAGCGGTCGCGGCGCGAAGGTTTCATTTCGCAGGGCGCGACGCACGTGATGGTGCGGCGCATTGCCGACTTTTGGCTGACGGTGGTGGGCGAGGTGCCTTTTGCTACCATCAAGCAGTTCGGGGCGGCCGTCGACTACAAGCCGGTCTCTGCCAACGCGGCCAGCCGCCCGGCTAGCACGCCTTAATTCCTCTCTCTGGACTGAAGCGGTGTCGCCGCGGCGCCGTTGATGCCGTGCCGATCGCGCTCAGTCCACATTGATCTCACTGTTTCGGGGAGCTTGCATGCGTACCGCTCGAACCGTTTACGCCTTGCGTCTGCTTTGCGTTGCCGCCATCGTCGCTGCCGGTGGCGCGCTGATGCCGGCTTACGCGCAGAACGCCACCGGTAGCGTGGCGACGGGCACCTATGGCCTGCCTGACTTTGCCGATCTGGTCGAAAAGGTCAGCCCGGCGGTGGTCAATATCCGCACCACCGAGAAGGTGCGGATGCAGAACAACCCGAGCGATGACGACATGGCCGAGTTTTTCCGCCGCTTCTTCGGCGTGCCGATGCCGGGCACGCCGGGGCAGGGGCAGGGCCAGAAGCGCCGCAACGCCCCGCCGCAGGCCGAGGAGGAGCAGAGTCGCGGCGTCGGCTCCGGCTTCATCATGTCGGGCGACGGCTATGTGCTGACCAACGCTCACGTGGTCGAAGGCGCGGAGACGATCTACGTGACGCTGACCGACAAGCGTGAATTCAAGGCCAAGCTGATCGGCTCCGACAAGCGCACCGATGTGGCGCTGGTCAAGGTGGAGGCCACCGGCCTGCCGAGCCTGAAGCTGGGCGATTCGGACAAGGTGCGTGTGGGCGAGTGGGTGCTGGCGATTGGTTCGCCGTTCGGGCTGGACAACACCGTCACCGCGGGCATCGTGTCGGCCAAGGGGCGTGACACCGGCGATTATCTGCCGTTCATCCAGTCCGACGTGGCCGTGAATCCCGGCAACTCGGGCGGCCCGCTGATCAACCTGCGGGGCGAGGTGATCGGCATCAACAATCAGATCTTCAGCCAGAGCGGCGGCTACATGGGCATCTCGTTCGCGATTCCGATCGATGAAGCGATGCGCGTGGCCGAGCAGCTCAAGACGCAAGGCCGGGTGACGCGCGGCCGCATCGGTGTGGCGATCGACAATGTGCCGAAGGACGCAGCGGAGTCGCTGGGCCTAGGCCGTGCGCGCGGCGCCTATGTGGGCAATGTCGAGTCGGGTGGCCCCGCCGACAAGGCAGGCATCGAGGCCGGCGACATCGTCCTGAAATTCAATGGGCGCGACGTCGAGAAGGCCGGTGACCTGCAGCGTCAGGTCGGCGAGAGCAAGCCTGGTACGCGCGCCACCGTGCAGGTGTGGCGCAAGGGCGCGACGCGTGATCTGACGGTGACGGTGGCCGAGCTGCAGCCCGATACCAAGGTGGCGCAGCGGGGCAAAGGCGGCCAATCCGACAATGGCCAGCCGGGCGCCGGCAAGCAGAATGCGCTTGGGCTGGTGGTGGCCGATCTGTCGGAAGGCGCGCAGCGAGAGTTCAAGACGAAGGCAGGCGTCGAGGTGCAGGTGGCGGATGGCCCCGCCGCGCGCGCCGGCATCCGCCCGGGAGACGTGATCCTGCGCGTGGGCGACACCGATGTCACCAGCGCCAAGCAATTCAACGACGTGGTCGGCCGGCTGGACAAGAGCCGCATGGTGGCGGTGTTCGTCCGCCGTGGCGATGCCACGCAGGTCGTGACGATGCGACCGAGCACGGCGCGGGCCGGCGGCGGCCAGCCGTGATTCAGCTGACGCTCTACGGACGCGCTTACTGTCATCTGTGCGACGACATGAAGGTCGCGCTGGAATCGTTCCGGCGCGACTTTCCTTTTGTGTTGCACGAAGTGGATGTCGACAGTGACCCGACACTGGAGGATCGTTTCGGTGAGCTGGTGCCGGTGCTGCTGACAGGCACGCCGCAGACGCCGCGTGAAGCGGCGCGCGAGCTGTGCCACTACTTTCTGGATGGGCCGGCCGTGCAGGCGTGGCTGGCGGCGCAGACGCCCTCCGATTGACGCGGATGCGCCGCAAAAAGAGGCGCGGGAGACCCGCTGAAATCCGGTAAAATCGCCTGTTAGCGCCGATTTGCGCATTGCCGCATCGGCTTGGAATCCAACACCTCCCGCTGGCGCCGAAAGTGACGCCAGCCGTGCCGGACCCGCCTTCGCGTGCCTGGCACATGCGCCCGGGAAGGGCGCTTTTCGACGCTTTCGATGGACAATATCCGCAATTTTTCGATCATCGCCCACATCGACCACGGCAAATCGACGCTGGCCGATCGCATCATCCAGTTGTGCGGTGGGCTTTCCGACCGCGAGATGGAAGCCCAGGTGCTGGACTCGATGGATATCGAGAAGGAGCGCGGCATCACCATCAAGGCGCAGACCGCCGCGCTGTCCTACAAGGCTCGTGACGGCAAGGTCTACAACCTCAACCTGATCGACACGCCGGGGCACGTCGACTTCAGCTACGAAGTCAGCCGTTCGCTGTCCGCGTGCGAGGGCGCGCTGCTGGTGGTCGATGCTTCGCAGGGCGTGGAGGCGCAGACGGTTGCCAACTGCTACACGGCCATCGAGCTGGGCGTCGAGGTGGTGCCGGTGCTCAACAAGATCGACCTGCCGGCGGCCGACCCGGACAGCGCGATCCAGGAAATCGAGGACGTGATCGGGATCGACGCGCAGGATGCGACGCGCTGCTCGGCCAAGACCGGCGTGGGTGTGCCCGATGTGCTGGAAGCCCTGATCGCCAAGGTGCCGGCGCCCAAGGGCGATCCCGATGCGCCGCTGCAGGCGCTGATCATCGACTCGTGGTTCGACAACTACGTCGGCGTGGTGATGCTGGTGCGCGTGGTCAACGGCACGCTGCGCGCCAAGGACAAGGTGCTGCTGATGGCCACGGGCGCGCAGCACCTGGTGGAGCAGGTGGGTGTGTTCTCGCCGAAGTCGGTGCCGCGTGAATCGCTGTCGGCGGGGCAGGTGGGCTTCGTCATCGCCGGCATCAAGGAACTGAAGGCCGCCAAGGTGGGCGACACCATCACCCACGTGGCGCCGCGCAAGGCCGACGCGCCGCTGCCGGGCTTCAAGGAAGTCAAGCCGCAGGTGTTCGCGGGCCTGTATCCGGTCGAGGCCAACCAGTACGAGGCGCTGCGCGAATCGCTGGAGAAGCTGCAGCTGAACGACGCGTCGCTGCAGTTCGAGCCGGAAGTGTCGCAGGCGCTGGGCTTCGGTTTCCGCTGCGGCTTCCTTGGCCTGCTGCACATGGAGATCGTGCAGGAGCGCCTGGAGCGCGAGTTCGATATGGACCTGATCACCACCGCGCCGACGGTGGTCTACCAGGTCATGCAGCGCGATGGCACGACGGTCCAGGTGGAAAACCCTGCCAAGATGCCCGATCCGAGCAAGATCGAGTCGATCCTCGAGCCGATCGTCACGGTCAACCTGTACATGCCGCAGGAATACGTGGGCGCCGTGATCACGCTGTGCGAGCAGAAGCGCGGTTCGCAGATCAACATGAGCTACCACGGCCGCCAGGTCCAGCTCACGTACGAAATTCCGATGGGCGAGATCGTGCTGGACTTCTTCGACCGGCTGAAGTCCGTCTCGCGCGGCTACGCGTCGATGGACTACGAGTTCAAGGAATACCGTCCGTCCGACGTGGTCAAGGTCGACATGCTGATCAACGGCGACAAGGTGGACGCGCTGTCGATCATCGTCCACCGCTCCAACAGCGCGTACCGCGGCCGCGAAGTGGCCGCCAAGATGCGCGAGATCATTCCGCGCCAGATGTACGACGTGGCCATCCAGGCGGCCATCGGCAGCAACGTGATCGCGCGCGAGAACGTCAAGGCGCTGCGCAAGAACGTGCTGGCCAAGTGCTACGGCGGCGACATCAGCCGCAAGAAGAAGCTTCTCGAGAAGCAGAAGGAGGGCAAGAAGCGCATGAAGCAGGTGGGCAGCGTTGAAATCCCGCAGGAGGCTTTCCTGGCCATCCTGCGCGTCGAAGAAAAATAACCTGGACGAATCGCGTAACCGCGTCTCTCATTCATGAACTTCGCCCTGATCCTTTTCATTCTCGTCGTCTTCACCGGTGTGGCGTGGGTGGCCGACAAGCTGATGTTCCAGCGCCAACGCCAGGCCGCCGCCACGGCCGCGCTGGCCGAGTTCGACGCCCGTGCCCAGGCCCAGGTGCAGTATGGTGCCGTGGCCGACGTGGGCGCGGCGCGCGCGCAGCTGGCCGAAGAGACGCTGCGCATGCCCTGGTGGCTGGAATATACGGCCAGTTTCTTCCCGGTGATCGCCGCGGTGTTCCTGCTGCGTTCGTTCGTGGTGGAGCCGTTCAAGATCCCGTCGGGCTCGATGATCCCGACGCTGCAGATCGGTGATTTCATCCTCGTCAACAAGTACACCTACGGCGTGCGCCTGCCGATCGTCAACAAGAAGCTCGTCGAGCTGAATCAGCCGCAACGCGGCGATGTGATGGTCTTCCGCTACCCGAAAGACGAGTCGATGGACTACATCAAGCGCGTGATCGGGGTGCCGGGCGACGTGGTGAAGTACGACAACAAGCGCCTGACGATCAACGGCCAGCCTGCCATCTACGCGCCGCAGCAGGACTACATGTACGTGGAAGACACCGGGGACGCGCAACATCCGCGCATCACGTATTCCAAGCAGTACCAGGAAACGCTCGGCAGCGTTGCGCACAACATCCTCAACGATAACGACCGCCCGGCCTATGTGTCCGGTCCGGACGATTTTCCGTTCCGCGAGAACTGCACTTACAATCAGACCGGCTTTACCTGCAAGGTACCTGCAGGTCACTATTTCATGATGGGCGATAATCGCGACAACAGCGCGGATTCCCGCTACTGGGGCTTCGTGCCGGACAAAAACATCGTCGGGAAAGCGTTCTTCATCTGGATGAATCTGGGCGACTGGAAGCGGATCGGCAGCTTCCATTGATGCTGCCAGGGTTATCGGTCAGTCTCTTTTTTAAACTTCGGCAATTGCACAACGGGGGAAATGCAATGCGGATGCATCGGGCCGGTCTGGCGGCGCGTCGGGCGCGCGGTATCACCATGTTCGGGTTTTTGATCGCAATCGTCGTGCTTGTGACGGCGGTGCTGCCGGCGATCCGGGCCGTTCCGAGCCTGCTGGAATACCAGGCCATCCATCACGCCATCAAGATTGCCCGGGAGCGGGCGGCGACACGTGCGGACGTGGCGATCGCGTTCGACAAGCAGGCCGCGATCGACGACATCCAGGCGATCAAGGGCGAGGACCTGGAGGTGATCGAATCCAACGGCTCGGTGCAGATGGTACGGTTCTCCTACAAGCGTGAAGTGCCGCTGTACGGCCCGCTTGCCTTGCTGATCACCTATTCGGGGTCGCAGCGCTGAACATGAGTCTGGAAGCATTGCAGCAACGCCTTGGCTATCGCTTCAGCAAACCGGAGTTGCTGCAGCAGGCGCTCACGCATCGCAGCCACAACGCGATGCACAACGAGCGCCTGGAATTTCTCGGCGATTCGATCCTGAATTGCGCCGTGGCGGACATGCTCTATGGCATGTTCGGCAAGCTGGACGAGGGCGATCTGTCGCGCGTGCGGGCCAATCTGGTCAAGCAGCAGGCGCTGTACGAGATCGCGCAGATGCTGCTGTTGCCGGACGAGCTGCGCCTGGGCGAGGGCGAGCTCAAGAGCGGTGGGTTTCGCCGGCCGTCGATCCTGGCCGATGCGCTGGAGGCGATCTTCGGCGCGGTGTTCCTCGATGGCGGCTTCGATGCGGCTCGTACCCTGATCCGCAAGCTGTACATCCCGATCCTGGAGCAGGTCGATCCGCGCACGTTGGGCAAGGACGCCAAGACGCTGCTGCAGGAGTATCTCCAGGGTCATAAAATCGCGCTGCCGCAATACGCCGTGGTGGCCACGCACGGCGCGGCGCATAATCAGCAGTTCGAGGTCGAGTGCACGATCCCGAAGCTGGAGATCCGTGTCTCCGGCAGCGGGGCATCGCGGCGCGCGGCCGAGCAGTCGGCGGCCAAGCTGGCCCTGGAAGAAGCGCATCGCCTGGTGCCGCAGCTCGTCAAGCGCAGCCGCGCCGAGCGCACCGGCAAGACGCGCAAGCAGGCCACGCCGCCGGATCCGCAGTTGTCTCTCAGGTTGAAGGAATGACCGACACCCCATTGCAGCCTCCGCAGCCGCCGCAGTCACTCCCCGGCGTGCCGGAGGGGTTCCGCTGCGGCATGGTCGCCATCGTCGGGCGGCCGAACGTCGGCAAGTCCACGCTGATGAACGCCCTGGTGGGCCAGAAAGTCAGCATCACGTCGCGCAAGGCGCAGACTACGCGCCACCGCATCACCGGCATCCAGACCACCGACGATGCGCAGTTCGTCTTCGTCGATACGCCGGGCTTCCAGACACGGCATGCCACCGCGCTCAACCGCTCGCTGAACCGCGCCGTCACGTCGACCCTGACGTCGGTCGATGCGGTGCTGTTCGTGGTCGAGGCCGGGCGCTACGGTCCGGACGATGCGAAGGTCCTGTCGCTGCTGCCGCGCGAGACGCCCGTGATCCTGATCGTCAACAAGGTCGACCGGCTCGATGCGTACACGCGCGCCGAGATGGTCGCCGTGTTCCTGCAGGAGATGGCGCAAGTGTTTCCGTTCAAGGAAATCGTGCCGATGTCGGCCAAGAACCGGGACGACATCCTGCGGCTGCTCGGCATCGTCCGGCCGTACCTGCCCGAAGGCGAGCCGATGTATGACCCGGAGGCTCTGACGGACCGCAGCGAGCGGTTCCTGGCCGCCGAGATCGTCCGCGAGAAGGTGTTCCGCTGGACGGGCGACGAGTTGCCGTATTCGAGCACCGTCGTGGTCGACAAGTTCGAGACCGAGGGCCGCCTGCGGCGCGTGTTCGTCACCATCCTGGTGGATCGCGACGCGCACAAGGCGATGATCATCGGTGCCAAGGGCGCCAAGCTCAAGCAGATCTCCACCGAAGCCCGCATGGACATGGAAAAGCTGTTCGACGGCAAGGTCTACCTGGAGGTCTGGGTCAAGGTCAAGAGCGGCTGGGCCGACAACGAGGCCGGTCTGCGCGCCTACGGCTACGAATAGCCTTTCCCACGCACGCGTCGATGGCGGGACGATCCGATCCGATTCCGGACGAGGCGGCGGAGTGGCTGGCCGAGGAGGGCGTTGCCGGCGCCGCGCCGCGCAAGGGCTTTCCCGCCGCGCGCGCCGAGCATCGCGTCTCGCAGCAGCCGGCGTTCGTGCTGCACAGCTATCCCTATCGCGAGACCAGCCTCATCATCGACGTCTTCACGCGCGATCACGGTCGGATCGCGCTGGTGGCCAAGGGCGCCAAGCGGCCGCATTCGGCCTTGCGCGCCGTGCTGCAGACGTTCCAGCCGCTGTCGCTGTCGTGGAGCGGGCGCGGTGAGGTGAAGACCCTGACGCGCGCCGAGTGGGTCGGCGGCATGCTGCCGCTGGGGGGCGAGGGGCTGCTGTCAGGCTTCTACCTGAACGAGCTGCTGGTCAAGTTCGTTGCGCGGGAGGACGGGCACCCGGTGCTGTTTTCGCACTATGTGGAAACGCTCAACAAGCTCGCCCACGGCGAGCCTGTTGCCTTCACGCTGCGCGCCTTCGAGCGCGTGCTGCTGCGCGAGACCGGTTTTGCCGCCCAGCTTGACCGCTGCGTCGACGGCGAGCCCGTGCAGCCCGACGGCGACTACGTCTATCACCCCGAACGAGGCATCCGGCGCGCGCTGCCGAGCGATCCGTCCTCGTGGCCGGTGCTGCGCGGACAGACGCTGCTCGACATGGAGCGCGACGATTATTCCCGTCCGGCCACGGCCACGCAGAGCCGCAGCCTGATGCGGTTCCTGCTGCATTATCATTTGCACGGCACGCCGCTTTCGACGCGCCAGATCCTGATCGACTTGCAGAAACTATGATCTTTCATGCCTCGCCGGGTGTCATCGACCTTGGGGTCAATATCGACCACGTCGCCACGCTGCGCAACGCGCGCGGCACCACCTACCCGGACCCGATCGCCGCGGCGCTGCTGGCCGAGGAGGCCGGCGCCGACCTCATCACGCTGCACCTGCGCGAAGACCGCCGGCACATCAAGGACGCCGACGTGCGCGCATTGCGGCCGCAACTGCGCACGCGGATGAACCTGGAGTGCGCCGTCACGCAGGAGATGCTCGACATTGCGTGCGATATCGGTCCGCAGGACGTCTGTCTGGTGCCCGAGCGGCGGCAGGAGGTGACCACCGAGGGCGGTCTGGACGTGGTGGGCGGCTTCGCCAAGGTGCAGGCCGCGTGCCAGCAGTTGGCGGGCGCGGGCATCCGCGTGTCGCTGTTCATCGATCCGGACCCGGCGCAGATCGAGGCCGCCGCGGCGACCGGGGCGCCGGTCGTTGAGCTGCATACCGGCCGCTACGCGGAGGCCACCGACGACGCTGAAGTGAAGGCCGAGCTGGTGCGCATCGAGCGTGCGGTGGAAGAGGGCATCCGCTGGGGGCTGCGCGTCAATGCCGGGCACGGCCTGCACTACACCAACGTGCAGCCGATCGCGGCGATGGCGGGCATCCACGAACTCAACATCGGCCACGCCATCGTCGCGCATGCCGTGTTTGCCGGCTGGCAGAACGCGGTGCGCGAGATGAAGGCCATCATGGTGGCGGCACGCCTGTCGGCGACGACACCCGCGGCGGCGCATCCGGGCGTACCGGCATGAGCGAACCGCCCGCCGTCCCCTCGGTGTCCGGTGCCATCTATGGCATCGGTACCGACATCATCCAGATCGAGCGCGTCGAAGGCGTGATGCAGCGGACTCACGGCCGCTTCGCCGAGAAGGTGCTCGGCCCCGATGAACTGCGCATCTACCAGGCCCGCAAGGCCCGCTCGGAGCGGCGCGGCCTGGCGTTCCTTGCCACGCGCTTTGCCGCCAAGGAGGCGGTCTCCAAGGCCATCGGCCTCGGCATGCACTGGCCGATGACGTGGCGTGCCGTGCAGACCCTCAACCTGCCGTCCGGCCAGCCGGTGGTGCGATACAGCGGCGAACTGGCCGACTGGATCGCGCAGCGCGGCCTCCATATCCAGATCAGCGTGACGGACGAGCGCGACTACGCGGTCGCCTTCGCCGTCGCCGAACTGCAATCCAAGCCCTCCGCATGAATTCCATCACCAACAAGCAGAAGCGCCCCGGCCCGATCGTCCTCGACGTGGCCGGGCTCGTGCTCGGCCCTGACGATGTCCGCCGGATCGTGCATCCGCTGACCGGCGGCGTGATCCTGTTCGCGCGCAATTTCGAGTCGCGCGCGCAGTTGACGGCACTGACCGCCGCGATCCGGGCCATACGCGATGACGTGCTGATCTGCATCGACCACGAGGGTGGGCGCGTGCAGCGTGCCAAGCAGGACGGCTTCACGCATCTGCCGGCGATGTCCGCGCTGGGGCAGCTGTGGGACAGCGACGTCCTGGCCGCCACGCGCGCGGCCACCGCGTGCGGCTATGTGCTGGCGGCGGAATTGCGCGCCTGCGACATCGACCTGAGCTTCACGCCGGTGCTGGACCTGGACTATGGCACCAGCGGCGTGATCGGTGACCGCGCTTTCCACCGCGATCCGCGCGTGGTGACGATGCTCGCCAACCACCTGACGCTGGGCCTGCGCCTGGCCGGCATGGCCAACTGCGGCAAGCATTTCCCCGGCCACGGCTGGGTTCAGGCCGATTCGCACGTCGCCGTGCCGGTCGACGAGCGGCCGCTGCAGGCGATCCTCGACGAGGATGCCCAGCCGTACGGGTGGATGGGCATCGGCCTGCAATCGGTGATGCCGGCGCATGTCATCTATTCGGCGGTCGATCCGAACCCGGCGGGCTTCTCGCGCTTCTGGCTGCAGGACATCCTGCGCACGCATTACAACTTCGACGGCGTGATCTTCAGCGACGACCTGAGCATGGAAGGCGCCAGCGTCGCGGGGTCGGTGGTCGACGGCGCGCGCGCGGCGCTGGCGGCCGGCTGCGACATGGTGCTGATCTGCAATGCGCCGGACAAGGCCGACCAACTGCTGAACGAACTGGACGTGAGGATCGGCAAGGCTTCGCAGCGACGCATCCGCCGGCTGTTCGGCACCAAGGCGGCCAAGGACTGGTCGAAGCTGGCGCAGCAGTCGGCGTACCGGCAGGCGCTGCGGACACTGCGCGAGGCACGGCTGATCGCCTAGCGCGCAGGCGGGTGGGGTGCGAGGCCTTGCCGCGCCATCGCCCGCTCCGTCGTTTTTTCGCGGGCAACAAAAAAGGCAGCGCCAGGCTGCCTTTTTT
Source organism: Ralstonia nicotianae (assembly GCF_018243235.1). Lineage (NCBI taxonomy): Bacteria > Pseudomonadati > Pseudomonadota > Betaproteobacteria > Burkholderiales > Burkholderiaceae > Ralstonia > Ralstonia nicotianae. The sequence goes on along the minus strand of NZ_CP046674.1, from coordinate 2,463,484 downwards.
GTTTGCAGAACGCCGAATCAGTTGGCGCGGCTGCGGTACTCGTGCGTACGGGTGTCGATTTCGATCTTGTCGCCGGTGCTGCAGAACAGCGGGACCTGGATCTCGAAGCCGCCCTTGATCTTGGCCATCTTCAGCACCTTGCCCGACGAGGTGTCGCCCTTGACGGCCGGCTCGGTGTATTCGATTTCGCGGACCAGCGTGGTCGGCAGTTCGACCGAGATGGCCTTCTCGTTGTAGAAGGTCACTTCGGCGGCCATGCCGTCTTCCAGGTAGTGGATCGCGTCGCCCATGCTGTCGGCTTCCACTTCGTACTGGTTGTAGTCGGTGTCCATGAACACGTACATCGGATCGGCGAAGTAGGAGTAGGTGCACTCCTTCTTGTCGAGGATGATCTGGTCCATCTTGTCGTCGGCCTTGAACACCGATTCCGACGGCGCGCCGGTCAGCAGGTTCTTGTACTTCATCTTGACGACAGCGGCGTTGCGGCCGGAGCGGCTGTATTCGGTCTTGAGCACGACCATCGGGTCGTTGCCGATCATGAAAACGTTACCAGCGCGGAGTTCTTGCGCGATTTTCAAGGCCATTTCTAATTTCCTGAAAAGTAAGAGGGTTCGATGCGTGCCGAGCAACGATGCAACCGCGCGATACCCTCGGGTCGCGCGAACCAGGTGAAAGCCGGGGCCGCACTCAAATTAGCCCGCTATTTTACCTGTTTTTCGCAGAACGCCACCAGATTCGCCGCGAGATCGCCCAGACACAACAGCGTGTGTTCCCACGTGGCGGCGCGGTCGCGCAGCGGTGCCAGGGCGGTGGCGAACGCGGGCCAGTCGAGTGAGGTGGGCTGCGCGTTCCAGGCATGCCAGAAGGTGGCGAGCGCATCGGCCGCCGCCTGCGGCAGGGCGGGGGCATAGCGGGCCAGAAAGGCGTCCAGCTTGGCGAGGTGGGCGTCGTCGCTTTGCGGGTAGATGTGCCAGACGAACGGGCGCAGCGCCCACTGGGCGCGCACGAAGGAATCTTCGCCCCGGACGAAGTTGACGTCGCAGGCCCACAGCAGTGCATCGTAGTGCTCTTGCGGCACGAAGGGCACCACGGCAACGCTCAGGGGGCCCTGTGTCCAGCGCGCGCCGGCTGCGGGGGCGGTTGCGCCGAGCTGTTCCGCGATCTGCGCCGCCGCCAGTCCTTCGGGGACCAGGCAGATCACCGGGCGGGCAGATGCCGCCCATTGCGCGATCAGCGAAGGCAGGGCGGGGTTGGGGTAAGCGAACAGGCTCACGCGCAGCGCGTCGGGCGCGTGCTGCATCAGGTCGTCCACGCCCAGCCGGTGCCAAAGCGTCCGGTGTGCCGTCGGGCTGGCTTCGAATGCCGCCCGCTGCGCGCCCAACTGAGCTTCGCGCAGCACGCCGCCCGTGCCGCGCGCCATGCCGGGAAAGAAGAAGTGCTTGACCAGCGGCAGCCGTGGATGCGGCGACTGCATCGCGTGGTGCGTGGCCACCCAGTCTTCCGCGCTCAGATATTCGAGGTTGATCCAGATCGGCGCCCGGCCTTGGCGGGCAGCATCGGCCATGCGCTGCAGCATGGGCTCGGGGATGTCGCAGGCGAAGGCTTCGACCACCACGTCATGCGGCGCGGCATGCGCATCCGCGGCCAGCAGCGCCGCGACGCCGGCGTCGTCGCTCCAGCGGCGGATGTCCACGCCCGAGACGCGCTGCGCAGCGGCGGCCGTGTCGACCGCCGGGCACAGCCGTTCGAATGCGCGCAGGTCGTCCACCCACAGCCGCACCGTATGGCCGTGCTCCTGGACCAGTTGCCGGGCCAGGCGCCAGCACACGCCGATGTCGCCGTAGTTGTCGACGACGCGGCAGAAGAGGTCCCAGGACGAGAGGTTGCGCATGCGCGGGGCGGGAGAGGCGAACGGGGCGACATTGTAGTCCGCCGCTTGCTCTACACTTGCAGCCTCCGCCAGCGCGAACGCCATGCCGTCCGACCCCACGCCACCCGATTCCCCCGAAGTCCCCGGGGTGCCGCCACCGGGCGCCCAGACGCCACCCGCACCCGCCGTCGACCCGAGCGAGGCGGCTTTCGATGCCAAGGCCCACATCGCCCGCCTGCCCAGCCTGCCGGGCGTCTACCGCTACTTCGATGCGCAGGGCAGCGTGCTCTACGTCGGGAAGGCACGCGATCTGAAGAAGCGCGTCTCGAGCTATTTCACCAAGACGCTGCTGTCGCCGCGCATCGCGATGATGGTGGCGAAGATCGCGCATATCGAGACCACCGTGGTGCGCAGCGAGGCCGAGGCGCTGCTGCTGGAGAACAACCTGATCAAGGCGCTGGCGCCGCGCTACAACATCCTGTTCCGCGACGACAAGTCGTACCCCTACCTGAAGCTCACGCAGCATGCGTATCCGCGCATGGCGTACTACCGCGGCGCGACCGATCGCAAGCACCAGTACTTCGGCCCGTTCCCGAGCGCGCATGCGGTGCGCGAGAGCATGCAGATCCTGCAGAAGGTGTTCCAGCTGCGCACGTGCGAGGACACGGTGTTCAACAACCGCACGCGGCCGTGCCTGCTGCACCAGATTCACCGCTGCACCGCCCCATGCGTGCAGGCGATCAGCGCGGAAGACTATGCCCGCGACGTGGCCAACGCCGCGGGCTTCCTGCTGGGCCGGCAGGATGAGGTCATGCAGACCCTGCAGGACAAGATGCAGCGGCATGCCGCGGCGCTGGAGTTCGAGCAGGCCGCGACGGTGCGCGACCAGATCGGGGCACTGTCGACGGTGCTCACGCGGCAGTCGGTGGAGGAGGTCGGCCAGGCCAGCGATATCGACATCCTCGCCGTGGCGATCAAGGGCGGCCATGCCTGCGTGAACCTGGCGATGGTGCGCGGCGGCCGGCACCTCGGCGACAAGGCGTACTTTCCGACCCACGTGGAGGAGGGGGCCGCCATCGTCGGCGTGGACGTCGAGGCCGACGTGCCGGAAGGCGCCGAGACGCAGCTCGAGCCGGCGCGCGATCCCGAGCGTATGGCGCGCGATATTCTCGAGGCCTTCGTCGCGCAGCATTATCTCGACCAGTTCGTGCCGCCGGTGCTGGTGGTCAGCCACCCGATCCGGGCGGCGGGGCTGATCGAGGCGCTGGCCGCGCAGGCCGGGCGGCGCGTGTCGGTGGTGCGACAGCCGCAGGGCGCGCGCCGCGCCTGGCTGGAGATGGCGGAGAAGGGCGCGGAGCTGTCGCTGGCGCGGCGGCTGTCGGAGCAGGGTAGCCAGCAGGCCCGCACGCGCGCGCTGGCCGAGACCATCGGCGTCGATCTGGAAGACCTCGCCGCCCTGCGCGTCGAGTGCTTCGACATCAGCCACACCGCCGGCGAGGCGACGCAGGCATCGTGCGTGGTCTTTCACAGCCACGCCATGCAGAACGGCGAATACCGCCGCTACAACATCCAGGACATCATTCCCGGCGACGACTACGCCGCCATGCGCCAGGTGCTGACGCGCCGCTACCAGAAGGTGGTCGAGCAGGCCGCCGAGGATGCGCCCGACATGCCCCGCGTCGTGCTGATCGACGGCGGCAAGGGGCAGGTGGAAGTGGCGCGCCAGGTCTTCGAGGAGCTGGGGCTGGACATTGGCCTGCTGGTCGGCGTGGCCAAGGGCGAAGGCCGCAAGGTCGGTCTGGAGACGCTGGTCTTCGCCGACGGGCGGCCGTCGCTGGAGTTGGGGCAGGGCAGCGCCGCGCTGATGCTGGTCGCGCAGATTCGCGACGAGGCGCACCGCTTCGCCATCACCGGCATGCGCGCCAAGCGGGCCAAGGCGCGCAACACCTCGCGGCTGGAGGAGATCGAAGGCATCGGGGCCAAGCGGCGGCAGCGGCTGCTGGCGCGCTTTGGCGGCCTGCGCGGCGTGATGGCCGCCAGCGTGGAGGAGCTGGCCACGGTCGAGGGCATCTCGCAGACGCTGGCCGAAGAAATCTACCGCCAATTGCACTGATCGGCGACAATGGCCCCTCGTGCCGCGCCGGGGCTGGAACCGCGCGGCGGTTGTCCTGTCGACTAGCCATGCCTTTCAACTTCCCGATCCTCCTGACCTGGCTGCGGGTCGCCATGATCCCGCTGGTGGTGGGCGTGTTCTACGTGCCGGATGCCTGGATGGCGCCGCCCGTCAAGAACCTGACCGCCGCGGCGTTCTTCATCGTTGCGAGCCTGACCGACTGGTTCGACGGATTCCTGGCGCGCCGCTGGAACCAGACTTCGGCGTTCGGCGCCTTCCTGGACCCGGTCGCCGACAAGTTGATGGTGGCCGCTGCGCTGCTGGTGCTGCTGGCGCTTGGCCGTGTGTCGGACGTCATCGCGCTCGTCATCATCGGCCGTGAGATCACCATCTCGGCGCTGCGCGAGTGGATGGCGCAGATCGGTGCCTCACGCAGCGTTGCGGTCAACTTCCTCGGCAAGCTGAAGACGACCTTCCAGATGGTCGCGATTCCGCTGCTGCTGTTCGAGGGCCGCCTGTTCGATGTGGTCGATGCGCGGGTGTGGGGGACGTGGCTGATCTATGTGGCTGCGGTGCTGACGCTGTGGTCGATGGCGTACTACATGAAGCTGGCCTGGCCGCAGATCCGGGAGCGCTCGAAATGAGCCCGCAAAAAACTTTTGCGCAAAGGTGTTGACGAGGACCATTCTTTTTTGCCATAATTTCGTTCTCGCGTTGCACTGAACGTAACGCGAAAGACCGGTGATGCAAAGGTTGTACGGCAGCGTCCCTGGTCAACAATGCGGGAATAGCTCAGTTGGTAGAGCGCAACCTTGCCAAGGTTGAGGTCGCGAGTTCGAGCCTCGTTTCCCGCTCCAGTTTGAAATGTGTGGCCGTGCCGGTGTTTGTGGTGCGGCGGTGCAACCGGTTACGCGGGAATAGCTCAGTTGGTAGAGCGCAACCTTGCCAAGGTTGAGGTCGCGAGTTCGAGCCTCGTTTCCCGCTCCAATCCCGAAGGGAAGCCACGCTTCCCTTTTTCTTTATCGGCGTGGCGAGTACGCAGTCCTGCGCGAATCGCTACAATGCTGGTTCAGCCCCTGGCGGGGTGGCAGAGTGGTCATGCAGCGGCCTGCAAAGCCGTGTACGCCGGTTCGATTCCGACCCCCGCCTCCAAGTTGCACGAAAAAGCCCTGATGCGTCATCAGGGCTTTTTTATTTCCGCGCTCAGGCACCGCCTTGGCCGCGCTGCCAGGACGATCTTCCTCATTTCCGTATCCGTCGCGCCGAGTGGCCAGTCATCGTTGTCGATCGGCCGGATGCGCTAATGGACGGGCCATGCTGCGGGTCGACCGTTCGATCTGTTTTTTCCTTCCCACATGCAGTGCGCCTGATCCATCTGCCGCAGGCTGGGTGCTGCGCTGGAAACGGCGCCTTGTCTTCTGGTGTCCGGTGGGTATCCCGGAGGGGGCGAGCCTCCCGTGTGGAGGCAAGGACGGAGGTCATGCTCGATCAGCGCGCGGCCGATCGGCGCATATGGGCCGCGTGTCGCCGGAGCGCGTTCACGCGCTGTGTTCCTCCATATCCGATCCGGGTGGGGTTCCTGCTTTGTGACGAATATGGATTGTGATGCCACCGGGAAAAATGATAAAACCCTATGGCAGACCCGCTGAGGATCCGTATTGCGCCTGGGTTTTCACAATTGTTTGCAATGTGACAAGAGTGGCCTTTTAGGATGATCTGGGCTCGAGTCGAAGTGCTCTGCACATGGCAGTGAGCCCGGAGCAAGGCCTCGCGCGGATGTCGGTGCCGCGCCATGGGCGGCCGGCGCGCGGAGGCATCGATGCGCCAGCCCAGGGCCCGATGATGAAGACACAGGGAGCTGGCCGGCACCCCATGCAGCGGTGACGGCCCTTGTCGGCACGTCGCTGCCGGACCCGGATCGCGGGGAAGGGCAACCCAGATGGCGATACATATTGCCTCGGTAGAAGACAACCAGGCACAGTCGGAGCTGATTCGAGAGATCCTGGTCTCGTCCGGTTACGAATGCGCATCTTTCTCGAGCGGCGACGCCTTCGTGAAGGCGTTGCGCGACCGCACGTTCGATCTGCTGCTGCTCGACTGGCAACTGCCGGACATCAGCGGCATCCAGCTGGTGAGCTGGGTGCGCCAGACGGTGGGCCCGGCGCTGCCGGTGCTGTTCCTGACCAATCGCTCGCTCGAGGATGACGTCGTGCGCGGGTTGGCGGCCGGGGCGGATGACTACGTGGTCAAGCCGGTGCGGCGCGCCGAACTGGTCGCGCGGGTCGGTGCGCTGTTGCGCCGCGCGGCGCCGCGTACCGGCGAATCGCTCGAGCGCATGCGGGTGGGGCCTTATGCGGTGGATCCGCTGGGGCGCGTGCTGACGCTGCATGGCTTGCAGGTCGAGCTGTCGCCGCGCGAATTCGATCTGGCGCTCTATCTGTTCCGCAACGTGGGCAAGTTGGTGCCGCGCGAACTGATCGAGCAGGCGGTCTGGGGCCGCAGCATCGGTCCGGACTCGCGCACGCTGGCCACGCATATCTCCAAGCTCCGGCTCAAGCTCGACCTCAACCAGAAGAATGGTGTCCGGCTGGTGTCGGTGTATTCCCACGGTTATCGTCTCGAAACCACCCAGGAAAATGCCGAAGCACACTGAGCCGCGGCCGCGCGGCTGGTTCTGTCTGGTCGCCTCGATCGGTGCGGCGCTACTGTGCTGTGCGATGTGGCGGCCGGCCACGGCGCAGCCGTCCGGCGCGGACGGCAACGATTTTCTCTACCGGGTGCAGCAGGGCGATACGCTGATCACCCTGGCCGCGCGCTACATGGAAGACGCGGAAGGCTGGCGCCTGCTGCAGCAGCGCAACCATATCGCCAACCCTTACAAACTGCCGCCGGGCTCCATCGTGCGCATTCCGTTCGACCGGATTCCCGTCGTGCCGGCGGCCGCGCAGGTCGTGTTTGCGCGCGATGCCGTGAATGGCGACCGCAAGCCGCTGCAGGCGGGAATGAAGTTGTCCGAGGACACCCTGATCGAGACCGGCGCGAAGGGCGCGATCACGCTGGCCTTTGACGACGGCACGCGCGTGACGGTGCCGCCCGGCAGCCGCGTGACGCTGGCGCGCGTGCGCAGTTTCGCCCGCACGGGGCTGATCGACGTGCGGCTGCAGGTCAAGGAGGGCGAGGCGGAGTCCACGGTGTCGCCCAGGAAGACCGGCGTTGGCCGCTATGAGATCTCGACGCCGGCCCTGGTGACGGGCGTGCGCGGCACGCGTTTCCGTGTGCGGGCGGACGGCGGGGCATCGACGGAGTCCGTGCTGGAGGGCAAGGTGGCGGTGCGCGCGGGGCGGCAGGCGCAGGCGGTTGGGGCCGGGTTTGGCGTGCGTGCCGCCGGCGGCCGCCTGAAGCGGGCCGTCTTGCCTGCCGCGCCCAGGCTCGATGCGGTGCCTGAACTGGTGCAGACGTCGTGCTTCAGGCCGACGTGGCAGCCGGTCAAGGGCGCCGTGGCCTATCGCGCGGTGATTGCGCGCGATCCGGAACAGACCGAGATCCTGTCCTACCAACTGAGCCAGACGCCCGCGGCCACGCTGTGCGGCGATGAGGACGGCACGTACACGCTGGCGGTGCAGAGCGTCGATGCGCTCGGCCTGTCCGGCCCTTCGGTGGCGCGGCCGTTTACGGTGCGCTTGCATCCCGAGGCGCCGTACATGATCCAGCCGGCGAAAGACAAGCCCTATCGCAGCGGGGAAACGGTCTTCGCCTGGGCCAGCGTGGCCGAGGCGGCAACCTATGATCTCGAGGCCGCCGCCGCGTCCGACTTCGCACAGCCCGTGGTCCGGCAGCACGGCCCGGAGGTGCGGGTCACGCAGCCGCTGCGGCCGGGCACCTGGTGGTGGCGCGTGCGCTCGGTCGACAAGGACGGCAAGACCGGACCGTGGAGCGATGCGGTGTCGTTCCGCGCGCTCGACATTCCCGCCGATGCGGTGCCGCCGCCCTCGGCCGGTGCCGGCGACGACGGCATGCTGCACGCACACTGGCGCGCGCTGGATCCCGCGCTGGCTGCCGCCGGCGCGCGCACGCGTGTCCAGTTGGCCGCCGAGCCGACCTTCGCCAAGCCGGTGGCCGATCTTGTCAGCGACAGCAACGAGGCGACGATTCCGCTGCCGCCGGCCGGGCCGTATTACATCCGCACCGGCATTGACCTCGGCGATGCGGCATCGGTGGTGTTCGCGCGGCCGCAGCGCATCGACATCGGCAGTTTCGTCGTCGATGCGCTGGGTGCGCCCGTGCAGAGCAGCGGGTCGAGCCTCCTCCTTGATGACCGGTCCGGCAACGCCCGTTCCCGATAGGCAGGCGGCCCGCGCCGTGGCGCTGCGGCCGGGGTTGCGTGCGCTGCTGGAGTGGGTGCTGCTGGTGGCGCTGGCCGTGCTGCTGACGTTCGGCGCGGTGCGCTGGAGCGTGGTGGCGCGCCTGGATGCGGCGCTCTACGACACGGTGCTGTCGCTGCATGGCCACGCGCCGCGCGACGATATCGTCATTGTCGCCATCGACGACCAGAGCCTCGAAGCCGTCGGCCGCTGGCCCTGGCCGCGTGCGCGCCTGGCTGAACTGGTGGCGCGCGTGGGCGCGGCGCATCCGCGTGCGGTCGGCGTCGATATCCTGCTGATCGAACCCGATCTGACCGACCCGGAAGGCGATCGCGCGCTGGCGGCGGCCTTTGCGCAGGCGGGCCAGGTCATCCTGCCGGCGCTGCCCGAGCGCACCGGGCAGGGGCGGGTGTTCCACTATCCCTTCCTCGGGATCGGCACGCACGTCGCGCACATCGATGCGGCGCCCGACCCGGACAGCGTGGTGCGCGGTCTCTACCTGGCCGAGGGCCCGCGCGGACATCTGCTCGACCACCTCGCGCTGCAGCTGGCCCGGCAGGCAGGCCCCGCACTGGCGGGCGACGTGCCGCGCCGCACGGAGATCGATGCCGACGGCTGGGCGCGCCGGGCCAACGTCGGCGTGAACTTTGCCGGGCCGGCGGGCACGTTCCGGCATGTGCCCGCGCTGACCCTGCTGCAAGGCGGGGTGCCGGCCGACGCCTTCGCGGGCAAGCTGGTGCTGATCGGCGCGACGGCGTCCGGCGTGTCCGATATCTTTGCCACGCCGACCTCGCGCACGATGAGCGGCGTGGAGGTGCTGGCCAACGCCACGCAGACCCTGCTCGACGGCAATGCGATCCTGCCTGCCTCGCGCACCGTGTTCTGGCTGGTGACGCTGCTGCCGCTGAGCCTGACCGCGTGCGCGCTGCTCTGGCTGACACCGCGCATGGCGCTGACGGCGGCGCTGGGGAGCGCGGGGCTGCTGCTGGTGGGCGTGGTGGCGGCGCTGGCCGGCTGGAACTGCTGGCTGCCGCCGTTCGCGGCGCTGGTCGGGCCGCTGGTGCTGTACCCGCTGTGGAGTTGGCGGCAGCAGGAGGCGGCGCTGCGCTTCCTGCGCGACGAGCTGCACCGGCTGGCGCGCGAGCCGGGCCTGCTGGCCGGCACCGGCCCGCTGGCGCAGACCGGCCGTACGCTGGATGCCCATATGGACGCGGTGGCGTCGCTCACCGACAAGCTGCGCGGGCTGCGCCGCTTCCTCGCCGAAGCGCTGGAGAGCCTGCCCGACGCCACCGTCATCTGCACGCACGACGGCGACATCCGCCTGGCCAACGGGCGCAGCGCCGACCTCGCGGCGCAGGCGCCGGTGTCCGAGCAGGACCGCGCCGCCGCCCTGGGCGATCTGCCGACCCTGCTGGCCTGCGCCTTTGAGGATCCGGCACCCGGCCAGCACTACTGGACACGCTGGCTGACCGCGCCCGACACCGCGCAGGAACCGGTGGAGCTGCGCACGCGCGACGGGCGCTCGATGCTGATGCATGCGGCCGCGCTGCGCGACGATGCCGGCCGGCCGATGGACATCATCGTCAGCTTCGCCGACATCACCGCCGTGCGGCAGGCCGAGCGCCACCGCGAGGAGGCGCTGCGCTTCATCTCGCACGACATGCGCTCGCCGCAGAGCGCCATCCTGGCGCTGATCGAGCTGCAGCGCGATGCGGGCCGGGCGCTCGGCCACGAGGCACTGCTGGCGCGCATCCAGCAGCTGTCGTCGCGGACGCTGGAGCTGGCCGATGCCTTCATCGACCTGGCGCGCGTGGAATCGCAGGAGCTCAAGCTGACCGACGTGGACCTGGTCGGCCTCGTGCTCGATGCCGCCGACGAGGTCTGGGCGCTGGCGAACCATCACCAGATCGAGGTGCGCGTCGATGCCGATCTCGAGGCTTCGGTGCGCGGCGAGCCGCGCATGCTGGTCCGCGCGCTGGTCAACCTGGTGAACAACGCCATCAAGTTCAGCCCGCGCGGCACGACCGTCACGGTGGCCGTACGCGAGGACGCGGACAGCTTCGCCGTGAGCGTGGCCGACCAGGGCGTGGGCATCGCGGCCGAGGACCAGGCGCAGCTGTTCCAGCCGTTCCGCCGGCTGCATGAGGCGGTGGCCGATGCGCCATCGGGCAGCGGCCTGGGGCTGGTGTTCGTCAAGACGGTGGTGGAGCGGCACGGCGGTCGCATCGCGGTGCGGAGCGTGCCCGGGCACGGGGCGACCTTCACGCTGTGGCTGCCGCGCGCATCGCGTCCCGGGGCGTTCTGACCGGAATGCGCATCTGGCGCGCACAGGTTGGACACAAACCATTTTCAATCATTTGCATTCCCCCTACGTTGTACGCCTACATTTGCATGGCCGACCGGCGCAACGTATCGGGGCGATTCGCCCGGCGCAGGGGCGGCGGCACCTGGGCGGGATCCGGTCGCACAGGCAGATGGACAGATCCACGACCGACCGGCCACCCAGAACGCCACGTATGGTGAGCAAGACCGCTACCGATGTATTGAGCGAGGGCGAATACGACAGCATGCGTATGCGCTTGCATCATGCCCTGCGCGGCGACGGGAATCCGCCGGGGGATGCATGGGTCTTGCGGGCCGGTTGGTGCTTTTTGGCGTCGTGCGACGCGGGATCGCCCGCGTGCATGGCGGCATGTCCGGACGCACAACGGAATCCCCAGCAATGAAAATCGGTTTGATCGACGCACATCTCGGACGCCTGCAGACGATCCACACGGCGCTGCGTCCGACACGGTTCGAATGCGTGCCGCTGTTCCTGTCGCGCCAGGTTTTCGAGGCCATCGACGAGAGCGGCATCAATCTCCTGATGGTCGGGGCACATGCGCACGACATGCCCGGGCTGTCGCTGGTGCGCAGCGTGCGCGAGCGCGTCGGCTCGGGTATGGCCATCGTCTACCTGGGCGACGGCCGGGCCGATACCGAGACCACCGATGCGCTCAACCATGGCGCCGACCTGTGCTTCCAGGGCGAGATCCGTCCGCCGGAACTGGTTGCGCGGCTCGACGCGCTGATCCGCCGCGTCGCCGTCAGCCGCGCCGTGCGCGCTGCCGAGATCAAGCTGGGCCATTACACCGTGGACCGGCAGAACCGCTCGATCCATCTGCGCGAGACGCCGCTGTCGGTGCACGCCCGCGAGTTCGAGCTTGCGCTGCTGCTGTTCGCCAATGTTGGCCGCATCCTGACGCGCACGGATATCGAATTGGCTTTGTGGGGACGCGAATTGAGTCCATACTCGAGAACATTGGATACGCATGTTTCGCGTTTGCGCAAGAAGCTGTTGCTGACGCCGGAGAACGGCCTGCGGCTGCGCGCGATCTACGGGCACGGCTTCTGCCTGGAGCGCGTAATGGATACGGTGCCTGCGGCCGAACTGTCGCAGGTGTTCTGACGATTTCTCCACCCTGTGTCATCTGCCACCATGCACATCCTCATCACCATCCTCATCGGCTTCCTGGCCGGCCTGGTTGCACGCTGGATCACGCCGGGCAGCGGCCCCAGCGGCTTCATCCTGACCACGGTGCTCGGCATTGCCGGCGCGCTGGCGGCAACCTTCCTCGGCCAACTGCTGCACCTGTATCGACCCGGACAGTCGGCCGGATTCATCGGTGCCGTGATCGGGGCGGTCGTGCTGCTGGTGGCCTATCACGCGATCGCGCGCAACCGCTGATGCCGCCGGCATGACGCCGGATGGGTCCAAGTGATGGGAAAGCCCCGCATGCCGGGGCTTTTTTCTTGCCGTGATTCGCGGGCGCCGGAAAGAAAAATGCCCTGATACCGGGGACAGCCTGGTACCAGGGCAAATACGGCCACGGCTCTCTCTTCCATGGCCGGGAGCGCACCCACGAGGGGTCGGTGCACAGTCAGGTTACGTGGGCGGTGCCGGGAGAATGCAAACCTTTATCAACGCTGCTGGTCAGCCGGTGCGCCGGGCGGGCGGCAGTGGAGGCGGGCATCGGACCTGAGGGTGGCCACAGGCGTCTCGGAGATGCCTTATACGCAAACTTATAGGATGTCGTATGACTTGGCCCGCAGCCTGGCCGATCGTGAAGGCGGAGAGCCTCAGGCCGATTCCGGTGGGACTGTTTCCGGGGCGGGATGTCCGGCCTGGCCGTGCGCGCGGCGCAGCCGTTCGCGGCTGTTGGACAGGTGCATGCGCATGGCCGCGCGCGCGGCTTCCGGGTCCTGGCGCGAGATGGCTTCGTAGATGCTGCGGTGTTCGCGGCTGACGGTCGCGCGCGATTCCGGTGTATTCAGGTAGCCGACCTGCGTCGGCGCGATCCGGCTGCGGGGGATCAGCGTCTTGCCGAGCTGGTCGAGCACGGCGACGAAGTGCTGGTTGCGGGTGGCGTGCGCGATCGCGAGGTGGAAGCGCAGGTCGGAGGCGGCGCTGTCGCTGCCGCTGGCCTGGTCCTGCTCGAACGCGTCCAGCGCGCTGCGCAGGCCGGTAAGGTCTTCCGGCGTGGCGCGCTGGGCGGCCAGGCCGGCGCATTCGGTCTCCAGGGCGACGCGCAGCTCCAGCATCGCCAGGATGTCCTGGAGCGTGGAGGCGGCACCCAGCTGGATCGCGGTCTCGGCCCGCGGCTCCAGCACGAAGCTGCCGATGCCGTGGCGGGTTTCGATCAGGGCCTTGGCCTGCAGCCGCGAGATGGCCTCGCGCACCACGGTGCGGCTCACGCCCAGCATGCCCATCAGTTCGGACTCGGTGGGCAGCTTGTCGCCGGGGCGCAGCGACCCCGAGGCGATGCGCTGGCCGATGTGGTCGACCACGGCCTCTGCGAGGCTTTGGGTGCGGCGCGCGAGCGTGGCGGGAGAGCCGGGGGCGGACATGCTGTTTCCGGTGGGGTGTTCGGGGTTTACCAGGGGTGTACCTGCAAGGACGTGTCCATTATAGTCCGATCGCATGTTGTACGACGACTGATAACATACGTGACGATCATGAATCACAACTCCGTGGAATATGCTGTTCGCACGCCGCGCATCACGCGCCTTCAGGTCATTCCGGTGGCGGGGCGCGACAGCATGCTGCTCAACCTGAGCGGCGCGCACGCGCCGTTCTTCACCCGCAACATCGCCATCCTGGAAGATTCCGACGGCCATCTCGGCGTGGGCGAAGTGCCGGGCGGCGAGGCGATCCGCAAGACCATCGAGGATGCGGCGCCGCTGGTGGTCGGCCAGCCGATCGGCGCGTACAACAACGTGCTGAACACGGTGCGCCAGCGCTTCGCTGACCGCGATGCCACCGGGCGCGGCACGCAGACGTTCGACCTGCGCACCACCGTGCACGCGGTGACCGCGCTGGAGAGCGCGCTGCTTGACCTGCTCGGCCAGCATCTGGGCGTGCCGGTGGCGGCCTTGCTGGGGCAGGGCCAGCAGCGTGCCGCGGTGCCGGTGCTCGGCTACCTGTTCTTCGTGGGCGATCGCACCCGCACCGACCTGGACTACGCCGATGGCAGCGACGCGACCGACGACTGGACGCACCTGCGCCACCAGGAGGCGCTGACGCCGGAGGCGGTGGTGAAGCTGGCGCGGGCGGCCCATGCGCGCTACGGCTTCAAGGATTTCAAGCTCAAGGGCGGCGTGCTCAGCGGCGACGATGAGATGACGGTGACGACCGCGCTGGCCGAAGCCTTCCCCGAGGCGCGCGTCACGCTCGACCCGAACGGCGCCTGGTCGCTGGCCGAGGCGATCCGCCTGTGCCGCGACAAGCACGGCGTGCTGGCCTATGCCGAAGACCCGTGCGGCGCGGAGAACGGCTATTCCGGACGCGAGGTCATGGCCGAATTCCGCCGCGCCACCGGGCTGCCCACCGCGACCAACATGATCGCCACCGACTGGCGCCAGATGTGCCACGCGGTCCAGCTGCACGCCGTGGATATCCCGCTGGCCGACCCGCATTTCTGGACCCTGCAGGGCTCGGTGCGCGTGGCGCAGATGTGTGCCGAGTGGGGCCTGACTTGGGGCTCGCACTCCAACAACCATTTCGACATTTCGCTGGCCATGTTCACGCACGTGGCCGCGGCGGCGCCGGGCAACATCACCGCCATCGACACGCATTGGATCTGGCAGGACGGCCAGCGCCTGACGTGCGAGCCGTTGCGCATCGCCGGCGGCGAGATCGCCGTGCCGACCGCGCCGGGGCTGGGCGTCACGCTCGACATGGCGCAGCTGGAGAAGGCCCATGCGCTGTACAAGCAGCACGGGCTGGGCGCGCGCGACGATGCCGCCGCGATGCGCTGCCTGGTGCCGGGCTGGCAGTTCGACAACAAGCGGCCGTGCCTGGTGCGCTGAGGCGCGGCTAGACCATCCGGGGCGGCGCTGCGCCGCTCCCCGCGGTTTCAACCCATAAAAAAGACATCCGGAGACAACGCGTGAAGACCATCAAGGGCCTGCGCTGGTGGATCATCGCACTGGTGTGCCTGGGCACCATTACGAACTACCTGGCGCGCAATTCGCTCGGCGTGCTGGCGCCGCAGCTCAAGACCGAGCTGGGCATGAGCACACAGCAGTATTCCTACGTGGTCGGCGCGTTCCAGGTCGGCTACACGATCATGCAGCCGGTGTGCGGGTTCATCGTCGACCTGATCGGCCTGCGCATCGGCTTTGCGCTGTTCGCGGTGCTGTGGTCGATTGCCGGCTGCCTGCATGCGGGCGCGTCGGGCTGGCTGTCGCTGGCGAGCTTCCGGGGGCTGATGGGGCTGACCGAGGCCGCGGCCATCCCGTCGGGCATGAAGGCGGTGGCGGAGTGGTTTCCGGACAAGGAGAAATCCGTCGCGGTGGGCTACTTCAATGCGGGCACGTCGCTGGGGGCCCTGCTGGCGCCGCCGCTGGTGGTGTTCCTGTCGCTGCGCTACGGCTGGCAGTCGGCGTTCGTGGTGACGGGGGCGCTGGGTTTTGTGTGGGCCGCGCTGTGGTATGGCTTCTACCGCTCGCCGCGCGAGCATGCCAAGCTGTCGGCCACCGAGCACGACCGGATCATCGGCGGGCAGATCCGCTCGGCGGGCGCCGCGCGCGGCAAGCGGCCGGTGCGCGAGGTGGTGACGTCGCGGCGCTTCTGGGCGATCGCGCTGCCGCGCTTCTTTGCCGAGCCGGCGTGGCAGACGTTCAGCTTCTGGATTCCGCTGTATCTGTCGAGCGCGCGGCACATGGACCTGAAGGAGATTGCGCTGTTCGCCTGGCTGCCGTTTCTGGCGGCGGACCTGGGCGGGCTGCTGGGCGGCTATCTGTCGCCGTTCTTCATGAAGTTTTTCCGCGTGCCGCTGATCTGGTCGCGCGTGTGCGGCGTGGTGCTGGGCGCGTTCCTGATGATCGGGCCGGCGTGCATCGGGCTGGTGGCGTCGCCGTATCAGGCCATCGCGCTGTTCTGCGTGGGCGGCTTCGCGCACCAGATGATCTCGACCCTGGTCAACACGCTCAGCGCCGACGTCTTCGATCCGGAAGAGGTGGGCACCGCCAGCGGCTTTGCCGGCATGGCTGCGTGGATCGGTGGCCTCGGCTTCTCGCTGATGGTCGGCGCGCTGGCCGACACCGTCGGCTACGGCCCGCTGTTCGGCCTGCTGGGCGCGTTCGATCTGATCGGCGCGACGCTGCTGATCCTGTTGATCCGCGGGCAGTCGCAGGAGGAGCGCGCGGCGCGCCAGATGCAGCACCACCTCTCCGCTTCCCATTGAGTTGATACCGATGTCCATGCTGCATCCTCCCCGCTTCGCGCTCCAGGCGCGTGAAGGCAATCACCTCCGCCTGGTCAGCGCCACGGGTGCCGCGATCGAACTCTTCGTGCTGGAGGAGGACATCGTTCGCGTGCTGGTGCTGCCCGACGGCGAACTGCGCGGTCCGGCCACCTGGTCGATCGCGCCGGGCACCGACGATACCCCGTTCGACGGGCGCGACCGGCGCGATCTGGGCGGCTTCGCGCTGCCGCCGTTCGAACTGCAGGTCGAGGCCGACACGCTGCGCCTGGAGACCGGCAAGATCCGCCTGAGCGTGGCGCTGGCCGGCGGCCACTGCGCCTGGGCGATCCGCCAGGGCGGGCAATGGCGCGCGGTGCTGTCGGACCGCGCCACCCAGGCATACAACTTCGGCTTCTGGGATGCGCAGGTCTATCACTACGTGCGGCGCGAGCCCGGCGAGATGTACTTCGGCCTGGGCGAGCGCGCCGGCGAGCTGGACCGCGCGCGCCAGCGCTACGAGATGCGCAACATCGACGCGATGGGCTACAGCGCGCGCACGACCGATCCGCTGTACAAGCACATCCCGTTCTACCTGACGTGGCAGCCCGAGGCCGCCGCCGGCTTCGGCCTGTTCTACGACACGCTGGCCGACTGCAGCTTCGACATGGGCCGCGAGCTGGACAACTACCACGGCCCGTACCGCTACTTCGCCGCGCAGCACGGCGATCTCGACTACTACTTCATCGCCTCGCCCGACACGCCGCTCGATGCCGTGCGCCGCTTCACGTGGCTGACCGGCCGGCCCGCCTGGATGCCCAGATGGGGCCTCGGCTATTCGGGCTCGACCATGACCTACACCGATGCGCCGAATGCGCAGGAGCGCATGGGCGAATTCATCGAGCGCTGCCGCGAGCACGACATCCTGTGCGATTCGTTCCACCTGTCGTCGGGCTACACGTCGATCGGGCCCAAGCGCTACGTCTTCAACTGGAACCGCGACAAGTTTCCGGACGCGCGCGGTTTTGTCGACGGCTATCTCGAGCGCGGCATCCGCCTGTGCGCCAACATCAAGCCGTGCCTGCTGCGCGATCACCCCGCATTTGCCGAGGCCGACAAGGCCGGCCTGCTGGTGCGCGACGCCCATGGCGAGCCCGCGTGGGTGCAGTTCTGGGACGAGGTGGGCGCCTATCTCGATTTCACCAACCCCGACACCGTGGCCTGGTGGAAGGCGCACGTGAAGCACGCCTTGCTCGACTACGGCATCGCCGCCACCTGGAACGACAACAATGAATTCGAGGTGTGGACGCCGGATGCGTTCGCGCAGGGCTTCGGCAAACCGTATCCGGTGCGCGAGGCCAAGGTGCTGCAGACCCAGCTGATGATGCGCGCCTCGCGCGATGCGCAGCGCGAGCATGCGCCGTCGGCGCGGCCCTTCCTGGTGTCGCGCTCGGGCGGTGTCGGCATGCAGCGCTACGTGCAGACGTGGTCGGGTGACAACACCACGTCGTGGGAGACGCTGCGCTACAACATCAGGATGGGCCTGGGCCTGGCGCTGTCGGGCGTGTCGAACATCGGCCACGACATCGGCGGGTTTGCCGGCCCGGCGCCGTCGCCCGAGCTGCTGGTGCGCTGGGTGGCGTGCGGCGTGTTCATGCCGCGCTTTTCGATCCACTCGTGGAACGACGATGCCACCGTCAACGAGCCGTGGATGTATCCGCAGGCCACCGGGCAGATCGCGGCGCTGATCAAGCTGCGCTATCGGCTGATCCCGTATCTCTACGAGCTGCTGTGGCAGTCCACGCAGGCCTACGAGCCGGTGCTGCGACCGACCTTCGCCGACTTCCCGGCCGACCGCCGCTGCTTTGCGGCATGCGACGACATGATGCTGGGCGCATCGCTGCTGGTCGCGCCGGTGGTGGAGGCGGGGCAGACCCGGCGCGAGGTGTACCTGCCGGCGGGCGCGCGCTGGGTGTCGTACTGGAGCGGCGAGGCCTTCGAGGGCGGGCAGGCCGTCACGCTGCCGGCGCCGTGGGACGAGCCGGTGATGCTGGTCCGCGAGGGCGGGGTGATTGCGCTCAACGTGGCCGAGCAGCATTTCGATCGGCGCGGCGACCGGCGCGGCTTCCTGGTGGTGCCGGTCCGGGGCGCGGGCGTGGCCGCCGGCGGCTGCATCGAGGACGACGGCGAAACCGAAGCCTGGCGCCAGGGCGAGCAGGGCCGCTGGCGCGTGCAGGCGGTCTCGGACGCGCACACGGTCACGCTGTCCGTCACGCAGGAAGGGCGCATGCCGGCGCGGGCCGATACGGTCGAACTCTGCCTGCCGGCCGGCGAGATGCGGCAGGTGCTGGCACCGCAGGCCCGCATCGTCGAGCAGGCCGTCGCGGGCGGCTGGCGCCGCTTCACGCTGCAGCTGCAGGCCTAGCGCCGCATTGAAGACACCCTACAAGAACCCAGAGGAGAGGAGAACCATGAAAACCATTCGCGCTGTCTTTGCCCTCAACCCCGTCTGCGCCTGCGTGGCGCTGCTGTGCGCCGGCGTATCGATGCAGGCCGCGGCGCAATCGTCGGTCACGCTGTACGGCGTCGTCGATACGGCATTCGCCTATTCCAGCAACCAGGGCGGCCATTCGAACACCTACATGAGCCAGGGCAACCTGCTGGCCAGCAAGTTCGGGCTGTCCGGCACCGAGGACCTGGGCGGCGGCACCCAGGCGCTGTTCCGGCTGGAGAGCGGCTTCAACTCCGCCACGGGCGCGCAGGCCGCGGCGGGCTATATGTTCAACCGGCTGGCGTTCGTCGGCCTCAGCGACAAGACTTACGGCGCGCTGACCCTCGGCCGCCAGTACACGCCGTACTTCCAGTACGTGGCGGCCCTGGGCCCGACCAACGTGCTGACCGGGGCCACCGGCGCGCACCCGGGCGATGTGGATGCGCTCGACACGACCCTGCGCTTCAACAACTCCGTCACCTACACGCTGCCCGTGATCGGCGGCCTGCAGGCGGGGGTGCAGTACGGCATGGGCGAGCAGCCGGGCAGCATCTCGGGCGGCAGCAGCTTCAGCGCGGCGCTGCGCTACGACTACCAGGCCTTTGCCTGGTCCGCCGGCTATATCCACCTGAAGAACATCCCGACCAGCAATTCGGTCGGCACCTTCGCCAACAACTCGCCCGTCAACAGCGGCTATGCGTCGGCGGACAGCGCCCAGCTGATCGCCACCGCGGCGCGCTATACGTTCGGCAAGCTGATGGTCGGCCTGAACTATTCGAACGTCCAGTACAAGCCGGGTGCGGGATCGCTGTTCACGCAAGCCGCGATGTTCAACAGCTATGGCCTGATCTCCACCTATGCGCTGACGCCGGCGATCACCGTGGCGGCCGGCTACAGCTATACCGCCGAGAAGGCCCGCAACGGCATCAGCTCGCCGGCGCGCTACCACCAGTTCTCGATGGAGCAGACCTACGCGCTGTCCAAGCGCACCGCGTTCTACGCGCTCGAGGCGTACCAGAAGGCCAGCGGCAAGACCTTGCGCACGGTGGGCGGCGTCAGCACCATCGTCGATACCGTGGCTTCGGTGGGGGACTCGCAGAACGGCACGCCGTCGAGCACCGGTCACCAGTTCGTGGGCATGGTGGGTATCCGCCATCTGTTCTGAGCCGGCTGCGATGCTGGAGGCGCGGCGGCTTCAATGCGGGTTGAGTCGATGAATGCATCCCTTTCCGGTGCCGCGGAACGCTCCGCGCCGGCCGGCAGATGGCTGGCGCCGGGTCCGGTGCACACCCTGCGCGCCGACACGCTCACGATGGACATCGCCCCCGCCGCGGGCGGGCGCATCGCCGCACTGGCCTCGGTCGATGCCGACGGCCGCCGCACGGACTGGCTGGCCCCGATGCCCGCGTCCTGCCTGCGCGACGGCTTCGACGGGCTGGCCTGGCCCAAGGCGGGCTGCTATCCGCTGCTGCCGTTCTCGAACCGCATCCGCGGCGGCCGTTTCCAATGGGCGGGCCGCGAGGTCTGCCTGGCGCCGCATCCGGGGCAGGCCCATGCGATGCACGGGGTCGCGCATGCACGGGCGTGGCAGGTCGATGCACTGAGCGCGTCATCGGCCGAGCTCAGCCTGCGCTACGTGCCGGTGGCGGAGGGCTGGCCGTGGCCGTTCGTCGCCACGCAGCGGCTCGCGCTGACGCCGGAAGGGCTGCACGCGGAGATGAGCCTGCGCAACGCAGGCGACACGCCGATGCCGGCGGGCGGCGGCTTCCATCCGTACTTCGCGCGCACGCCGGGCATGCGCGTGCGGTTCGAGGCCGACACGGTGTGGCCGATGGATGCGGACGAGGTGGCCACGGGGCGCCGTCCGGTCGGCGAGCGCGAAGCGTTTGGCGATGCGCGCCCGCTGCCGGAGGACAGCTTCAGCGTCTACTACAGCGGCTGGCGGCAACTGGCCGAAGTGCGGCATGCGAGCGGAGCGGTGCTGACGCTGCGCGCGGACGATCCGCTCGACCATTGCATCCTGCATGCGCCAGGCGGCGCCGGCTACTTCTGCCTCGAACCGGTGTCGCACGTGGCCGACGCGATCAACCTGTCGGCCCAGGGCTGGGACGGCACGGGGTTGCGCGTGCTGGCGCCGGGGGCGGCGCTGCATCTGCGCATGCGGCTGCTGCTGGCGGCGGCGTAGCGCTCGCGCGGGCGGCGCCGTTTTCTTGCGCGCCGCCCGATCCTGCCGAGGTTCCGCATTGCCCCGCGGCGCGGTGGCCGGGGCGGTCAGAAGACGTGCTTGACCCCGACCATCGTGCCCAGCTGGCTGCCGCCCGACGCGGGCGAAGCGCCGGTCGCCGCGCTGCTGACCGACAGCGCCAGGCTGCCGCCGTTGTCGATATAGCCCACGGTGGCATACACCGACGAGCGCTTCGACAGTGCGTAGCTGGCCCGCACGGCGCCAAGCCACGCCTTGTTGGCGCTGTTGTGATACCGGAGATGGAACGCCTCGCCGGCCAGCGTCAGCGCCGGGGTCACATCGTAGGCGGCGCCGGCGTAGAAGAGGTCGCTGCGCGGGGTGGCGAGCGCGCCGTTGCGGCGGCCGATCCAGCCCAGGCCGATCCGGGCGTTGTCGAACAGCGCATAGCCGCCGAGCGCGAGCCGGTCATCCTTGAGTGCGCTGGAGGTCAGGCCCGCGAAGGCACCCGGCCCGCCGCGCAGCGAGTCGTAGGCGGCGGAGAGGCCCCATCGGCCGGTTTCGTACATCAGCATGGCCGACCACTCGCGGCAGGCCAGGCTGTCGGTGGGGTTCTCGCCCGCGCAGTTGGTGCCCGAGGGGCTGGGCCCCGCGTTGACGGTGTCGCGGCCGAAGCTGTACGTGGCGCCGACCGTCAGGCCGCCGAACTTGCCCTTGTAGGCGATGGCGTTGTCGGCGCGCGCGTTGGGCAGGTAGTTGTCGAGCGAGCTGGAGCCGTAGGCATTCGGCCCGAGCAGGTCGGTATCGAGAGTGGCCCAGAACAGCATGGTGTACTGCCGGCCGAAGCTGAGCTGGCCCCAACTGCTGTTGGACAGACCCACCCAGGCCTGCCGGCCGAACAGGCGGCCACCCTGGTTGGCGGTGCCGCTGTCGGTCGCGAAGCCGGACTCCAGCGCGAACAGCGCCTTGGCGCCGCCACCCAGGTCTTCCATGCCGCGCAGCCCCCAGCGCGACGGCACCGTGCCGCTGAGGTTGGGCATGCGCACGACGCTGTTGCCGGTCGTGCCGATGCGGTTGACATATTCGACGCCGGTATCGACGACACCGTACAGCGTCACGGACTGGGCGCTTGCCAGGGCGGGGGCGGCAAGCAGCAGCGAAAGCGCCAGCGGGTGCAGTTTCATGGGGTCTCCTCCTTGTGGTTGTTCAGCGGTGCGCCTGGGCGGCGCGTCGATCCTGGCCGTCCGGCCTCGCGCGGGCCGGTACGGTGCTGGAGCGATGGGCGGACTCGGTCCGGTGATGTGCGTGTGTGCGGTACCTCCCGGTCAGGACATGGCGCTGGGTTGTGGGCTCGCCGTCAGGCCGTGTAGTCGGGCTGGCGCGCCGGCGCGGCCTCGGCGAAGGCGGGGTGCGTGCCCGCGTGCGCATGCACGGCCAGCACGCGCTCGAAGCGATCGAGCGGGCAACCCATGCGCAGCGCGTTGGCGACCTGCGGCACGAGCGCCACGTCCGCCAGCGTCGGCGCGTCGCCGAAGCACCAGGGGCCGTGTCCGTGGCTGGCCAGCAGGCGTTCCACGCTGGCCAGCCCCTCGTCGATCCAGTGGCGGTACCAGGCGTCCTTCTGCTGCGGCGTCACCTTCAGTTCGTCCTGCAGGTAGCGCAGCACGCGCAGGTTGTTGACCGGGTGGATGTCGCAGGCGATGGCGCTGGCCAGCTCCAGCACGCGGGCCCGCCGCAGCGGATCGGCGGGAACGAGGCGCGGCTGCGGATGGCGCGCGTCGAGGTAGTCGATGATCGCCAGCGACTGGCCGAGCCGCAGCGCGCCGTCGACCAGCGTGGGGACGCCCGCCGACGGGTTGACGTGCGCGACGTAGTCTGCCGCGCGATGCTCGCCGGTGCGGATGTTGACCGGCAGGTAGTCGTACGGCAGACCCTTGAGCGCCAGCGCGATGCGCACGCGGTACGACGTGGAGCTGTTGAAGAAGCTGTAGAGCTGCATGGCGTCAGGCGATGCGGACGTTCAGTTCACCCAGGCCGTCGACCCCCGTCGCGATGGTGTCGCCGGGCTTGACCGCACCCACGCCCTCCGGGGTGCCGGTGAAGATCACGTCGCCCGGTTCCAGGCGGAAGAACTGCGACAGGCAGGCCACCGTCTCGGCCACCGACCAGATCAGGTGCGAGACGTCGCTGCGCTGCTTCACCTCGCCGTTGACGGTCAGCCAGATGCCGGCCTGCCGCGGGTGGCCGATGTCGCTGGCGCGGCGGATCGGCCCGACCGGCGCGGAGACGTCGAAGGCCTTGCCGATCTCCCACGGGCGGCCCATCTCGCGCATCTTCATCTGCAGGTCGCGGCGGGTCATGTCGAGGCCGACGGCGTAGCCCCACACGTGGTCGAGCGCATCGTCCACCGCGATGTCGGCGCCGGCCTTGCCGATCACGGCCACCAGCTCGGCCTCGTAGTGGTAGTTCTGCGTCTGCGTGGGATAGGGCAGCGCCAGCGTCTGGCCGTCGGCCACCGGCACGATGGCATCGGCCGGCTTGCAGAAGAAGAACGGCGGCTCGCGGTCGGGGTCGAAGCCCATCTCGCGGGCATGCGCGGCATAGTTGCGGCCGACGCAGTAGACGCGGCGCACGGCGAACTGTTCGCTGCTGCCGGCAACGGGAATGGCGGTGAGGGCGGGGGGCGTGAAGACGTAGGTCATGGTCGGTTCGGATCGGAAGGGTGAGCGGGGCCGGCGGCGGCGCCGGCCGGCACGCCGCGTCGGCAATCGGGAGCGGCCGGGGTCAGGTGCGCGCCTCGCGCAGCAGGTTGAGCGCGGCCAGCACGGGGCGGTCGGAATAGCTGAACAGCACGGCGTCGTCCTGCGCGTCGAGGCGCACCGGTGCCCACGACGGCACGACGAACACGTCGTGCGGCGCGAACGCGAACCGTGCCTCGCCGATGTGCGCCGTGCCGCGGCCTTCCACCACGCAGTAGACGGTGGCATCGGTGCTGCGATACGTCTTGCCCCGGAAGCCCGCCGGCAGGTACTGCATGAAGGTGGCGATGGTCGGCATCGGCCAGCCGCCGGTGGCCGGGTTGACGTAGCGCAGCTTGACACCGTCCCATGGGTCGAGCTCGCCGTGGCGGTAGAGCGTGTCCAGCGCTTCGCGCGAGCGTTCGTACGGGTAGCTGAAGACCGGCGAGGTGGGATCGCTCACCCGGTGCCGCACCGGCACCATGTTGTGGCCGAAGCGCGCGAAGCTGTCGCCCTCGGGCCGCGTCACCGGCTGCTGCGCTTCGGGGTGGTTCTCGGCGAAGCCTGCATCGAACTGCTGCACCAGCGGAATGTCCAGGCCGTCGAGCCACACCACCGGCTCGCCGCCTTCGTCGAGGCGCGGGCAGCCGTGGTCGTGCCAGGTCCAGGACGGCGTGATGATGAAATCGCCCGGATGCATGGTGGTGCGCTCGCCGTCGACGGCCGTCCACGCGCCCTTGCCCTCGACGATGAAGCGCAGCGCCGACTGCGTATGGCGGTGGCTGGGCGCGATCTCGCCCGGCAGGATCAGCTGCAGGCCGGCATACAGCGTGGAGGTGATGCTGGAGCGGCCGGGCAGTCCCGGGTTCTCCAGCACCAGCACGCGGCGCACGGCCTCTTCGGCGCTGATGACGCGGCCGGCCTGCATCACCAGCGGGCGGATCGCCGCGTATTGCCAGTGCGCCGGCACGATGCGCGGCTTCGGCTCGCGCGGAACGAGCGCATGGAGCGACTCCCAGAGCGGCGCCAGGCCCATCCCGCCGAGCTGGCTGTAGTAGGTGTCGCGCTCAGGCGGCAGTGTCTGCGAAGTCATGGCGCGGCCCTCACAGTTCGACGAAGACGTGGCCGTCTTCGATCTTGATCGGATACGTCCGCACGTCGCGGCTCAGCGGCTCGCACATCGCCTTGCCCGAGCGCACGTCGAACTTGCCCTGGTGCAGCGGGCATTCGATCTCGTGGCCGTCGAGGAAGCCGTCGCACAGGCGGGCGTGGCCGTGGGTGCAGAGGTTGTCGGTCGCGAACACTTCGCCCGCGACCCGGTAGAGCGCGATCTCCGCCTCGCCGGCATCGACGGCGATCACGTCGTCGTCGGGCAGGTCCGCGACGGGGATGAGCTTGAACCAGGTTGTCGTCATGGCAGGTCTCAGATCGGATAGATGATCGAGTTGGGGATCATTTCGCTGTCGAACACGCAGAGGCGCGACGCAAGCTTCAGCCCATCGTCCGTGCGGACGATCGCGTCGATGTAGCGGCCGACGTTGAAGACCGTCGACAGCTCGTCCGGCTTGGTGCGGAACACGGCGTAATTGGCCTGTGCCTCGATGCGGTCGCCCTCGACGCGCGTCACCTGGGGCAGGCTGATCACGTGGCGCTGGTAGTAGGGGTCGTGGAAGATCGTCTCGGTCATTCCGTACACCCGGTCCTTGAGCATCCCCTTGCTTTCGAACGACAGGGTGGCCAGCGGATAGCCGCGCTCGTGGTTTTCGCGCGGCTGGACCTTGTAGATGCATTGGTCGAGGAAGAACTCGGGCCAGGCGTGCCAGTCGCCGTTGTCCACGGCGGCGGCATAGCGGGTATAGAAATCGATCAACTGCTGGTAGGTCGCGAAATCAAGCATGTCAGAGCTCCATCACCGTGCGCCAGTATTCGTACATGCCGCGGATCAGCGTCTCGGTGACCATGTGGGCGGTCTCGCCGATCTCGCGTCCGCCCAGCTCGGCGAGGGTCTGGTGGCCGGGCTTCTGCTCGAAGCCTTCCTGCGAGAACTCGATGACTTCGCCGTCGTCCGCCGACACGAAGCCGGCCGGGCCGAACAGGTTGGCCTGGCGCAGGCGGCGCTGCGTCATGTCTTCGGTGTCGTCCTCGAAGCCGAAGTGGGTCCAGACAAAGTCGAACGATCCGTGGCCGTTCGGCTGGATGTGCCGCGTCGAGACCGAGTTGACCTGCTGCTGGATGATCACGCTCGGAAAGATCGTCATCATCACGGCGGTCGGCGTGCCCCACCACGGCTCATGCACGACGTCGAGAAAGCGCGGGTCGTGCAGCGCCATCTTTTCCTTGAAGCTGCTGACGCCCGAGGTCACGTCGCCCTTGCCGCCCGAGCCGCGCGTGGAGATCATCGCCGCGTGGCGATGCAGCGCATCCATCTTCAGTTCCGACTTGTTGTCGGCGCGCCAGAGCCCGAACGTGACGAACCACGTATGGAGCAGGCCGGGGTGGTAGGGGTCCTTGATGTTCTCCTGCATGAGCTTCCAGTTGCCCGGAATGCGCTGGCGGTTGTAGCCGAGGATCTTCAGCTTGCGCCCGTCGAAGACCCGATCGAAGTAGCCCAGGATGGTGGGGCCGAGAAACGCTTCGAGCGACGGCAGGCCGTGGTCGAACGACGCGAAGATGACGCCGTTGCGCACGGCCACGTTCAGTTGGGTGAGGCCGTGCTGCTTCGGGTCGAAGTCGCTCGGCATGCCGCCGTTGACCTTGCCGTCGGCCTTGACGCCCCGGCGGAACGGCACGCCGATCAGGTTGCCCTTCAGGTCGTAGTTCCACTGGTGATAGGGGCAGGTGAAGTCCTTGCGGTTGCCCGACTTCTCTCTGCAGAAGCGCACGCCGCGGTGCGCGCAGACATTCTCGACCACCGCGATGCCGTGATCCGGCGTGCGCGTGACGATGACCGAGCGCTCGCCGATCGCCGTCCGCTTGAAATCGCCCGGGTTGGGTATCTCGGCTTCGAGGCCGACGTAGCACCAGTGGCCGGCATAGAACAGCCGCTCCAGCTCGCGCTGGTAGACCGCCTCGTCGGTGTAGGCCCGGAACGGGATGCGGCTCGATCCGCTGTCCTTCCACAGCGGCTTCGAGAAGCTGAGCGGGGATTCCTTCATGCTTTGTCTCCTGTGTTTTTGTGGAGGCCGGTGGGGTGAGGCTCAGACGCCCACCGCGTAGAACGCATCGGCGTAGACGTGTTCGGCCGGCACGCCGCGCTGGCGCAGCAACAGGCTGGCCGCATCCACCATGACCGGTGCCCCGGCCAGGTAGGCGCGCCATCCCCGCAGGTCGGCCCAGTCGCTCGCGACGGCGTCGGTGACGACGCCCGAGCGGTAGCGCGCATCCGCGCTGGAGGTGGCGACGACGACATGCGTGTGCAAGTTCGGCAGGCGTTCGCGCAGGGCGTCCAGCCAGTGCGTTCCGTACACATCGGCCGGCGAGCGCACGCCGAAGTAGACGTGGACCGGATTGGCCATGCCGGCCTCGGCCATGCCCCGCAGGATGGAGAGGATGGGCGCAAGCCCCGTGCCGCCGGCCACGCAGATGACCGGGTCGGTGTTTTTACGGCGCAGGTAGGCCGTGCCCAGCGGGCCGCTGACGCGCACGTCGTCCCCGACCTTGAGTTCGGCCGCCACGTAGGAGGTCACGCGTCCGCCCGGCACCAGCCGCACATGGAACTCCAGCGCCTGTCCCGCATCGGCGACCGCCATGGAGTAGGGCCGCACATGCCGCGGCGTGAACTGCAGGGTCGCGTACTGGCCCGGCGAGAACGCGAGCGGCTTGGCCAGCTCCAGGCGGATCCGCTTGATGTCGTGCGTCATGTCCTCGATCGCGACGACCTTCGATTTGATGATCCTGGCCGGGTGCACGACGATCTCGTCCACCTCCGGCAGTTCGATCGCGCAGTCTTCGACCAGCGTCGTCTGGCAGGCCAGCACGGTCTGGCCCGGCGCGGAGGGCGCGTTGATCTCGGTGCCGCCGGTGGCGACGACGTTGCCCGAGAGCACGCGGCAGCGGCACGTTCCGCAGCGTCCCGACATGCAGCTGTACGAGATGGGAACCTGATGCGCGCGCAGCACTTCGAGCAGGTTATCGCCGGCGCGCGCGCTGACGATGCGCTGCAGCGGGGTGAGGGTGACGTCCATGGCCAGTGTCTCCGGGCTGGTCTGTCTGTAGGTGTGGACGCATCATGACGCGCTTGACGCCATCCATAAATAGAAGCAACCTGATGTGTCATATCACTCGCAGTGATAATGCGAGACGGCGAGGAGACACGCCATGGAACTGCAAGACATCGACCTCAACCTGCTGGTCGTCTTCAACGAATTGCTCAGGCAGCGGCGCGTTTCGGCCGTCGCCGAGACCCTCGGCATCACGCAGCCGGCGATCAGCAATGCGCTGAACCGGCTGCGCAAGCTGCTGGGGGATGAACTGTTCGTCCGCACATCGAAAGGGATGATCCCGACGCCGTTTGCCGAGACGCTCGCCGAGCCGATCGCCTACGCGCTCGGGGCGATCTACAACTCGCTCAACGCCACCTCCAGGTTCGAGCCCGCCACCAGCACACGCGCCTTCACGATCGCGATGACGGACATCGGCGAGATCTATTTCCTGCCGACGCTGATGCGCCGGCTGGCTAGGGACGCGCCCGGCGTCACGGTCAGTACGGTGCGCAACCACGCCGATACGTTGCGCGATGAGATGGAAGCGGGGCGCGTGGACCTGGCGATCGGTTTCCTGCCCGACCTGAAGTCGGGCTTCTTCCAGCGCCGGCTGTTCCGGCAGCGCTATGTGTGCCTGTTCCGCAAGGGCCATCCGCTGGCCAAGCGCGGCATGACGATGGAGGGTTTTCTGGAGGCCGAGCATGTGTCGATCGTCGCGGAAGGCACCGGCCACGGCATGGTGGACGCGACGATCCTGCGCGCCGGCTTGCCGCGGCGCGTAAGCCTGCATGTGCCGCACTTCATCGCGCTCGGGCACATCCTGCAGTCGACCGACCTGATCGCGGTGGTCCCGCAGGCGTACGCGACGCGCACGCTCAAGCCGTTCGGCCTCGACACGGCCGCGTGTCCGGTCAAGATTCCGGACATCACCATCAACGTGCTCTGGCACGCGCGCAACCACCGCGAGCCCGGGAACCAGTGGCTGCGGCAGTTGCTGTTCGAGACCTTTGCGATCTAGCGAAAATGCGGCGGGCAGTCCGCCACGCAGGCGGCGCTGCCCGCGCGACGGCTTGATGATGCGATGGCTCAGGCGCCTTCGGTGACGGCGGGCAGGGCGCCCTGCGTCTCGACGTGCCGGGCCTGCGCGCCGCACAGGAAGATCGCGAACGATGCGATGGCGGCCGGCACGGCGACCAGCAGGAACAGCAGCTGGAACCCGATGTTCGCGGCCAGCAGCACGCCGCCGATCAGCGCGCCGCATACCGAGCCGAGGCGCCCGATGCCGAGCGCCCAGCTGATCCCCGTCACGCGGCTCGCGGTCGGGTAGAACTGCGCGGCGAACGCATTGGCGCCGATCTGCGAGCCGCTGATGCAGAAGCCCACGCCCGTGACGGCGATGGCCAGCATCGTCCCCTGCGACACGCCGGTCAGCACCAGGAAGCCGGCACCGAGCCCATACGTGCAGCACAGCACCACCGTGGCGGGATACCGGTCCATCATGCGGCCGATGACCAGCGCGCCGACCGTCCCGCCAAGCTGGTACATCACCGCGATGCGCGACGCCAGGGCCAGCGCCACGCCGCCCGAATGGATCAGCGTGGGTAGCCAGTTCGTCATCAGATAGACGATCAGCAGGCTCATGAAGAACACCGACCACAGCAGCAACGTGCCCGTCCGGAACGCGGGCAGGAAGAGCTGCCTGACCGGCGACCCCAGCGCGCCTTTCGCTGCCGTTTCATGGAGCACGAAGCGCGTGTCCGGTGTGACCTGCACCGGCGCGATCCGGTTGAGCAGCCGGCCGACCGCGGCGCTTTGTCCGCCCTTGGCCACCAGGTAGCGGACCGACTCGGGCAGCGCGAACACCATCACCGGCAGCAGCAACAGCGGGATCACGCCGCCGAACAGCAGCACGCTGCGCCAGCCGAACTCCGGCACCAGCTGGGCCGCGACGATGCCGCCGAAACCCGACCCCAGCGTGAAGCCGCAGAACATCACGGTGGTCAGGAACGCGCGGCGGCGCTCGGGGCAGTACTCCGAGGTCAGGGCGATGGCGTTCGGCATCGCCCCGCCCAGCCCGAGCCCGGTGAGGAAGCGCAGCGCGACCAGTGCGCCGACCGACGGCGCGAACGCCGACAGCACGCTCGCCAGGCCGAAGGCCCCGACCGTGAACAGCAGCGTCTGCTTGCGCCCGATGCGGTCGGCCAGCGGGCCGAAGATCAGCGCGCCGACCATCAGCCCCGCCAGCCCGGCGCTGAATACGGTGCCCAGGACTGCGGGGCCGATGTGCCAATCCTGCGCCAGCGCCGGCGCGATGAAGCCGACGCATGCCGTATCGAATCCGTCGATGGCGACGACGAAGAAGCACAACAGCACCACGCTCCACTGGAACGCGGAAAAGCGCTGGCGGTCGAGCCAGGCGCGGACGTCAATCACGGGACTTGGGGGCAGCATGATGTCTCCTTCACGCTCTTGTGTGGTGTGTGCCGCGAAGCGTGCCCGCGCGTCAGGGCACAGTCCAGTCGGATGGTGAATGCCCGCCATTCACGGGATTGATATTGGGCGCGCCTGGCGCATGCCGCGCTGCGGTACCGCGCGGGGCGGGATCTTGCCGGTGCCGGGCGGCGCGGCAGCGGCCGCCATGCGCCGCCGGGATGGCCGCACGGGCGCTCGGGCTATGATGGCTGCCTTCGTCTTCGTCCACGCGTATCCCATTGCGCGGCGCAGCGCCGGTGTCCCGGCGGGGCGCCCGCAAGACGCTGCAAATGCGAGACGCCGCCAACCTTCCGCTCGGGCCACCCATGTCATTGCGCGCACTGCGAACCCTGGTCGCCATCGTCCACCACGGCACGTTCGCGCGCGCCGGCGAGGCGATCGGGCTCACGCAGTCGGCCGTCAGCCTGCAGGTCAAGGCGCTCGAAGACGAATTCGGCGTGCGCCTGTTCGACCGCTCGCGGCGCCAGCCTGCGCTTACCGAGGCCGGCCGCATCGTGCTTGCGCAGGCCGAGCAGATTCTCGCCCTCTACGACCACATCCCGGACTCGCTCAGCGATGAGAAGGCCCTGGTCGGACGGCTGCGCATCGGCGCCATCCAGACCGCGCTGTCGGGGCCGCTGCCCGATGCGCTGCTCGCGCTGCGCCGGGACCATCCGCTGCTGCGCGTGCACGTCGCCGCCGGGATGTCCGCCGAGCTGGCGCAGCGCGTCGCGGCCGGGGAGCTCGATGCCGCGATCACCTCGCAGCCGGTGCGCCCGCATCCGGCCGAGCTCACCTGGACCACGCTCTACGAAGACCGCTTCTGGCTGCTCGCGCCGCCGCAGCACGCTAACCACGATGCCCGCAAGCTGCTCGAGGAACTGCCGTTCATCCGCTTCGACGCGCAGGCCTGGGCCGGCCGGATGATCGCGGCGGAACTGCGCCGCCTCGGGGTGCGCGTGCGCGAAGAAATGGTGCTCGATAGCCAGGAGGCGATCGTTCGCATGGTCGCCAGCGGCCTGGGCGCGGCCATCGTCGCGCTGTCCGACGCGGTGCTCGCGCATCTCCCGCCCCTGGTGCGCTTGCCGTTCGGCCAGCCGCAGCTGCGCCGGGCGGTCGTACTGCTCGAGCATGCGTCACGTCCCGCGCAACGTTTCGCGCAGGCGCTGACCGATGCGGTGACCCGTTCTGCCATGAGAATTTCTCATCGTCAGAACGACAAATAACAATTATTGCTTCTATGTCTACGTGATAACTTGGGCGCCGTCACCGCTCCATGCCCCGCGCCCAATGTTCCACGTCGACCTGCTCATCCGTTCTGCCCGCCGCCGCCGGCCCGCCCTTCGCACGGGAGTCCCGTCATGACGGGCGCCGTGCTGCTCGCGCTCGCGCCGGTTGCGCTGCTGGTGGCGCTGGGCCACCTCATCCGGCGCACCGGCTTCGTGGCCGACGCGTTCTGGCCGCAGGCCGAGCGCCTGTGCTACTACATCCTGCTGCCCGCGCTGTTCATGCACAGCCTGGCGACGGCCCACGTGCAATCGCTGCCGGTGGCCGCGCTGGCCTGCGCCCTGATCGGTTCGACCGCCATGGTCGCGCTGATGGTGGTCGCCGCGCGTCCGTTGCTGAAGGTGGACGGGGCCGCGTTCACGTCGGTGTTCCAGGGGGCGATCCGCTTCAACAACTATGTCGGCGTGTCGCTGGCGGCCGGCCTGTTCGGCGCGAAAGGCGTCGCGCTGGCGGCCGTGTGCAACGCGGCGATCGTGCCGTCGGTCAACCTGATGTGCGTGCTGGTCTTCGCGCGCTACGGATCGGTGCGGCTGCGCGGCGCCGCGGTCGCGCGGCAGATCGTCACCAATCCGCTGGTGGTCGCCTGCGTCGGCGGGATCGCGCTGCAGGTCGGCGGCATCGAGATACCGGCCATCGTCGAGCCGGCGGTCCGGGCGCTCTGCAGCGCGTCGATGCCGCTGGGCCTGCTGTGCGTGGGCGCCGCGCTGAACCTGGGCGAGAGCCGTTCATGGTTCGGGCCGATCTGCGTGTCGTCGGCGTTCAAGTTCCTGCTGATGCCGGTCTCGACGTTCATGATCGCGCGCATGGTCGGCCTGGGCGAGGTCGCGATGACGGTGGCCCTGCTGTTCCAGGCGCTGCCGACGGCATCGTCGTCCTACATCATGGCGCGCCAGCTCGGCGGCGATGCGCCGCTGATGGCGGGCATCACGGCCGCGCAGACGATGCTGGCGGCCCTCGCCATCCCGGTCGTGACCGCGGGGCTGATGGCGCTGCGGCCGCTGCTCTGAGGCCGGCCGGCGCCGCGCGCCATCCGGCTTTCCGTATCAACGAAACAGGAACGCACTCATGCATGCCATGTTGTCTTCGAAGGTATCGACCCTGGCTCCATCCCCGATCCAGCTGATGGCCGCGAGAACGCGCGAGGCGCGTGAGGCCGGCCAGGACGTGGTCGATCTCACGCTCGGCGAGCCCGACTTCGCCACGCCCGAGCACATCTGCGAAGCCGCGCGGCGGGCGATCGCCGACGGCCTGACGAAATACACGCCGATCAGCGGACTGGCGCGCCTGCGGGAAGCGGTCGCCCGCAAGTTCCGCGAC
Source organism: Ralstonia nicotianae (assembly GCF_018243235.1). NCBI lineage: Bacteria > Pseudomonadati > Pseudomonadota > Betaproteobacteria > Burkholderiales > Burkholderiaceae > Ralstonia > Ralstonia nicotianae. Next base: position 2,430,727 of record NZ_CP046674.1, on the reverse strand, counting down.
GAAAACGGCATCGAATGCACGGCGGCCGAGACCCTCGTCGGCTGCGGCGGCAAGCAGGTGATTTACCAGGCGTTCGTCGCCACCATCGATCCTGGCGATGAAGTCTTGATCCCGGCACCGTACTGGTCGTCCTACGCCGACATCGTGACCCTGTGCGGCGGCATCGTGAAGCCGCTTCCGACCACGCCCGAGAGCGGCTACGCACTGCAGCCGCAGACGCTGGCCGCGGGCATTTCGGCGCGGACCAAATGGCTCGTGCTGAATGCGCCGAGCAATCCCAGCGGAACCGCCTACACCGCGGCGCAGCTGGAGGCCTTTGCCGAAGTCCTGCGCCGCAGCGGCAACCCGCGCCTGCTCATTCTCGCCGACGACATCTACGAGCACATCGTCTTCGATGGCCTGCGGTTCGCATCCTTTGCCGCCGTCGCGCCGGATCTGCGCCACCGCACGCTGACGGTCAACGGCGTGTCCAAGGCGTACGCGATGACGGGCTGGCGCGTCGGCTACGGCTGCGGGCCGAAGCCGCTGATCGATGCGATGGCGAACGTGCAGATGCAGGTCAATTCCCATACCGCCTCCATCTCGCAGGCCGCCGCGATCGCCGCGCTCGAGGGGCCGCAGGACGAGCTGGCGCGCCGGCGCGCCATCTTCGAGCAGCGCCGCGACAGCCTACTGAGCCGCCTGGGCGGCATCGCGGGCCTGCGCACCCCGCGTCCGCAGGGCGCGTTCTTTCTGTTCCCGGACGCGCAGGCCTTCATCGGCCGACGCACGCCCGAAGGGTGCGCCATCGACGACGACCAGGCGCTCGCCGCCTATCTGCTGGACAGCGGCGTCGCGGTGGTCCCGGGTTCGGGTTTCGGCATGCCGGGTTGCCTGCGCCTGTCGTACGCGACATCGGAGGCGCGGCTCGAGCTGGCGGCAACGCGACTTGCCGGCGCGCTGCGCAGGCTCGGCGACTGATCTGGGGTGAAGACGATGTTGAATATAAGCATCGCCTTTTGAGGCTTTTATAGCGTCGAGTATTAGTCATCAGGCGGGCATGCTGCTCGCCATGACTGCCAAGCGCCCCGACCCCTCGCCGGCCAGCCCGGCCCCGATCTCGATTGCCCTGGGCAAGCGTGTCAAGCAATGCCGGCACGCCGCCGACAAGTCCCAGGAAACGCTGGCCTTCGAAGCGCACGTCGACCGGACCTATATCTCGTCGATCGAGCGCGGCATCGCCAACCCGTCGGTCGAGACGCTGGCCAATATCTGCCATTGCCTGGGGGTCACGCTCTCCGAACTGTTCGCGCCGCTGGACGGCGTATCGCTCGCACCGACCGGCAGGCGGCGGGCCAACACGGCGACACCGCCGGAGATCAAGCGCGGCCGGCTGCGGTGAGGGTGCGTGAGGGGCGGTCAGGCGCGAGCGGGGCGTTCATCGCTTTCCGATCGGGCGTCGGCACCGTTGGGTAATACCGGCGCGTCTGCATGCGCGCCCTGCTCGCGGTAAGTGGCGGGTGGCACGCCAAACTGCTTGCGAAATTCGCGGCCGAGGTGCGACGCGTCGGCGAAGCCGCAGCTCAGCGCGATGTCGGCAACCGTCCGATCGGAACTCGTCAGCAGCCACGCGGCGGTGCCGAGCCGCACGTGTTTCGCGAACGCCTGCGGGCTTCTGCCGGTCTCGGCCTTGAACAGCCGTTCGAGCTGCCGAGTCGACATGTCGAGCTTGCAGGCGAGCGCCTTGAGCGGCAGCGCGCCCCCCACATGCTGTTCCATCAGCAGAATCGCGCGCTTGACCTTCGGGTGTGTCGCGGGCTCCAGGCCTGGTGGATGCGGCTGCGGTGCGTTCCCTTTCTGCATCTCGCCAACGAGCAGGATGCGCAGCGCCTTCTGCACGGTTGCGTGGTCGAAGTGGCGTAGCAGGATCGCCGCGGCGACGTCGATCGATGCGCGCCCGCCCGAGCACGTGATCCTGCGCCGGTCGATCACGAACAGGCGGTCGGCGATCAACAGGTCCGGATCGGCTGCGGGAAAGCGCTCGATGAAATCCCAATAGTGGAACCAGCTCACGCAGGTGCGGTGCCCCTCCAGCACCCCCGCGCGCATCAGCGTGAACACGCCGGTACAGATGCCGACGACCGTTGCGCCGTCGGCGGCCGTGCGGCGGATGAAGTCGAGCGTTTCGGGCCCCGCCTGCGGCCCTGAGTGCAGCAGCCCGCCGACAACGACCACGTAGTCGAACGGCTGTACCTCGTCAAAGGTTTCCCACGGCGTGATCTGGATGCCGCAGCTTGCACGCACCGGTGCCAGCGTCTCACCGATCACACTCCATGCGCAGCGCACCGGCTTGCTGTAGTCGCCGTCATCGGCGGACAGCCGCAGCATGTCGACGAACCCCGAGAACGCCGTCAGCGTGAAGTTCGGCAGTAGCACGATGCCGAAACGGATGCGTTCGGGCATCGATTCGGCGCGGGGCAAAGCGGGTACGTCGGATGTCATCGCGGCAAATCTCATCGTGCCGGGCGGGCGGTCTCTCTGTTGACGCAGGCGGCAACCGGGGGCGTGACCAGAAGGACCCGTGGGCGGCGCGGGTGCAGCCAGCGTCGCCGATCGGCTCCGCGCGGACTTGTGGTTTTGCTTCGCAAATCATCGCCAAAGCGTCCACTCGCGCTGGTCGGCACGCCGCTTGGCGGCGGTATCCCACGCTGATGCCGTTTTTGTTCTATCGGCCAATGTAGCGCTTTGGTGTACTGGCGTCCAATGTGACTCAACGCGTGTCCCCGCAAAGGCTGCCAGATGAACGTCAGCGTCTTCGACCTGTTCAAGATCGGTATCGGCCCGTCCAGCTCGCACACGGTCGGCCCGATGATCGCCGCTTGCCGTTTTGCCTCGCATATCGAAGACGCCAATCGCCGCGGCGATCGGGATCATCTACAAGGAAACCGCGTCGATCTTCGGCGCCGAAGTCGGCTGCCAGGGTGAGGTTGGCGTGGCGTGCTCGATGGCCGCGGCCGCGCTCGCCGCCGTGATGGGCGGCACGCCCGACCAGGTCGAGAACGCCGCGGAGATCGGCATGGAGCACAACCTCGGCATGACCTGCGATCCGGTCGGCGGCCTGGTGCAGATTCCCTGCATCGAGCGCAACGCGATGGGCGCGATCAAGGCGCTGAACGCATCACGCATGGCGCTCAAGGGCGACGGCACGCACTACGTGTCGCTCGATTCGGTCATCAAGACGATGCGCGAGACGGGCGCCGACATGAAGACGAAATACAAGGAAACGTCGCGCGGCGGCCTGGCCGTGAACGTCATCGAATGCTAACGAAGGGTCCATCAGCATGAGCCGCTACTCGATATTCAACCTGTTCCGCAACGGCCTGTCGTACCACCAGCACTGGGAGCGGCAGTGGAAGAGTCCTGAGCCGAAGCGCGAGTACGACGTCGTGATCGTCGGCGGCGGCGGGCACGGCCTGGCAACCGCGTACTACCTCGCGAAGGAGCACGGCATCACCAACGTCGCGGTGCTCGAGAAGGGCTGGATCGGCGGCGGCAATACCGCGCGCAACACGACGATCGTGCGCTCGAACTATCTGTGGGACGAATCGGCCGCGCTGTACGAGAAAGCGATGAAGCTGTGGGAAGGGCTGTCGCAGGACCTGAACTACAACGTGATGTTCAGCCAGCGCGGCGTGATGAACCTCGCGCACACGCTGCAGGACGTGCGCGACACCGAGCGCCGCGTGAACGCGAACCGGCTGAACGGCGTCGACGCCGAATTCCTGACGCCCGCGCAGATCAAGGCCATCGAGCCGACGATCAACCTGAACAGCCGCTACCCGGTGCTCGGCGCATCGATCCAGCGGCGCGCTGGCGTCGCCCGGCATGACGCGGTGGCGTGGGGCTTCGCGCGCGGCGCGGACCGTGCGGGTGTCGACATCGTCCAGAACTGCCAGGTGACGGGCATCCGCCGCGAAGGCGGCCATGTCGTGGGCGTCGATACGGTGAAGGGCTTCATCAAGGCGAAGAAGGTCGCGGTGGTCGCGGCCGGCAATACGACCACGCTGGCCGACATGGCCGGCATCCGCCTGCCGATCGAAAGCCATCCGCTGCAGGCGCTGGTGTCGGAGCCGATCAAGCCCGTCGTCAACTCGGTGATCATGTCGAACGCGGTGCACGCCTACATCAGCCAGTCCGACAAGGGCGACCTCGTGATCGGCGCGGGCATCGACCAGTACACGGGCTTTGGCCAGCGCGGCAGCTTCCACATCATCGAAGGCACGCTGCAGGCCATTGTCGAGATGTTTCCGGTGTTCTCGCGCGTGCGGATGAACCGCCAGTGGGGCGGCATCGTCGATGTGTCGCCGGACGCGTGCCCGATCATCGGCAAGACCGACGTGAAGGGCCTGTACTTCAACTGCGGCTGGGGCACGGGCGGCTTCAAGGCGACGCCGGGCTCGGGCTGGGTGTTCGCGCACACGATCGCGCGCGACGAGCCGCATCCGCTGAACGCGCCGTTCGCGCTTGAGCGCTTCTATACGGGGCACCTGATCGACGAGCACGGCGCCGCCGCCGTCGCGCACTGAACCCGACCACCACCAGGAGAAGGAAACATGCTGCTGATCGAATGTCCGTGGTGCGGGCCGCGCGCCGAATCCGAGTTCACGTGCGGCGGCGAAGCCGACATCGTGCGCCCGGTCGCCAACGAGAACATGAGCGACCGTGAATGGGGTGATTACGTGTTCATGCGCGAGAACAAGCGCGGCCTGCACCGCGAGCAATGGCTGCACACGCAGGGTTGCCGCCGCTGGTTCAAGGTCGAGCGCGACACGCTCACCTACGAGATCAAGGGCTACGAAACGTTTGGCGGCATCGCCGCCCGTGCAAACGAAGGGGGCGCCAGCAAATGAGCCAGCAAGACCGTCTCGGTACGGGTGGCCGTATCAATCGTGCGATTCCGCTGACGTTTACGTTCAACGGCCGCACGTATCAGGGCTTTCAGGGCGACACGCTGGCGTCTGCGCTGCTCGCGAATGGCGTGCATTTCGTCGCGCGCAGCTTCAAGTACCACCGTCCGCGCGGGATCATGACGGCGGGCGTCGAGGAGCCGAACGCGGTGGTGCAGCTCGAGTCGGGCCCGTACAGCGTGCCGAATGCGCGCGCGACCGAGATCGAGCTATACCAGGGGCTCATCGCCACCAGCGTGAACGCCGAACCGTCGCTCGAAAACGATCGCTATGCGATCAGCCAGATGTTTTCGCGCTTCCTGCCCGCCGGTTTCTACTACAAGACCTTCATGTGGCCGCGCAAGATGTGGCCGAAGTACGAAGAAAAGATCCGCGAAGCGGCCGGCCTTGGCAAGGCGCCCGACATGCGCGACGCGGACCGCTACGACAAGTGTTACGCGCACTGCGACGTGCTCGTCGTGGGTGGCGGCCCGACGGGGCTCGCGGCCGCACACGCGGCGGCGATGGCCGGGGCGCGCGTCATCCTGGTTGACGACCAGCGGGAGCTTGGCGGCAGCCTGCTGTCGTGCCGCGCGGAAATCGACGGCAAGCCCGCGCTGCAGTGGGTCGAGAAGACCGAAGCCCAGCTGCGCAAGCTGCCCGACGTGAGTATCCTCACGCGCAGTACCGCGTTCGGCTATCAGGATCACAACCTCGTGACCGTCACGCAGCGCCTGACGGATCATCTGCCGATCTCGATGCGCAAGGGCACGCGCGAGCTGCTGTGGAAGGTCCGCGCCAAGCGCGTCATTCTCGCAACGGGCGCGCACGAGCGGCCGATCGTGTTCGGCAACAACGACCTGCCGGGTGTGATGCTCGCGGGCGCCGTGTCCACGTACATCCATCGCTTCGGCGTGCTGCCGGGGCGTGACGCCGTCGTGTTCACGAACAACGACCGCGCCTACCAGACCGCGCTCGATCTGAAGGCGTGCGGTGCGAAGGTCACGGTCGTCGACGCGCGCGCACCCGGCAACGGTGCGCTGCCCGCCGTTGCGAAGCGCCAGGGCGTAACGGTGATGCATGGCGCGGTGATCACGGCTGCGTCCGGCAAGTGGCGCGTGTCATCGGTCGACGTCGCGTCTTACGCGAATGGGCAGGTGGGCGGCAAGCAGAAGACGCTGCCGTGCGACCTTGTCGCGACGTCGGGCGGTTTCAGCCCGGTGCTGCACCTGTTCGCGCAATCGGGCGGCAAGGCCCAGTGGAACGATGACAAGGCGTGCTTCGTGCCGGGCAAGACCGTGCAGGCCGAGGCGAGCGTCGGCGCGGCAGCGGGTGAATTCGCCCTTGCGCACGCGCTGCAGCTTGCAGTGGATGCGGGGGGCGAGGCTGCACGGGCGGCGGGTTTCACGGCCGCGCAACGCGCTGTCGCACCGCGGGTCGCGGAAACGGCCGAAGGCGCGCTGCAACCGCTGTGGCTCATCGGTAGCCGCGAGGCCGCTGCACGCGGGCCGAAGCAGTTCGTTGACTTCCAGAATGACGTGGCGGTCACCGACATCCTGCTCGCCGCGCGCGAGGGTTTCGAGTCGGTCGAGCACGTCAAGCGCTACACGGCGATGGGCTTCGGCACCGATCAGGGCAAGCTCGGCAACATCAACGGGATGGCGATTCTCGCCCAGGCGCTCGGCAAGTCGATTCCGGAAACGGGCACGACGACGTTCCGCCCCAACTACACACCCGTGTCGTTCGGCACGTTCGCGGGCCGCGAGCTGGGCAACTTCCTCGACCCGGTCCGCAAGACCTGCATCCATGAGTGGCATGTCGAGCACGGTGCGCTGTTCGAAGACGTCGGCAACTGGAAACGACCCTGGTATTTTCCGAAGAGCGGCGAAGACCTGCATGCGGCCGTGAAGCGCGAGTGCCTGGCGGTGCGCAACGGTGTCGGCATGCTCGATGCGTCTACGCTCGGCAAGATCGACATCCAGGGTCCCGACGCGGTGAAGCTGCTGAACTGGGTGTACACGAACCCGTGGGGCAAGCTCGACGTCGGCAAGTGCCGCTACGGGCTGATGCTCGATGAGAACGGGATGGTGTTCGACGACGGCGTGACCGTGCGCCTCGCCGACCAGCATTTCATGATGACGACCACGACGGGCGGCGCAGCGCGGGTGCTCACCTGGCTCGAGCGCTGGCTGCAGACCGAGTGGCCCGACATGAAGGTGCGGCTCGCGTCCGTCACCGACCACTGGGCGACGTTCGCGGTGGTCGGCCCGAAGAGCCGCAAGGTCGTGCAGAAGGTGTGCCAGGACATCGACTTCGGCAGCGAAGCGTTCCCGTTCATGAGCTATCGCAACGGCACCGTCGCGGGCGCCAGGGCGCGCGTGATGCGGATCAGCTTCTCGGGCGAACTGGCCTACGAAGTGAACGTGCCGGCCAATGCCGGGCGCGCGGTGTGGGAAGCGCTGATGGCCGCGGGTGCCGAGTTTGACATCACGCCGTACGGCACCGAAACGATGCACGTGCTGCGCGCGGAAAAGGGCTACATCATCGTCGGCCAGGACACCGACGGTTCGATCACGCCATCCGACCTCGGAATGGGCGGCCTCGTCGCGAAGACGAAGGACTGCCTCGGCAAGCGTTCGCTCGCGCGTTCCGATACCGCAAAGGCGGGCCGCAAGCAGTTCGTCGGCCTGTTGACCGACGATGCGCAGTGCGTGCTGCCGGAGGGCGCGCAGATCATCGACAAGGACACGCAGGTCCGCGTGACGGAACCGACGCCGATGATCGGCCACGTGACGTCGAGCTACTACAGCCCGATCCTGCAACGTTCGATCGCGCTGGCGGTGGTGAAGGGTGGTCTGGGCAAGATGGGCGAGAGCGTCGTGATTCCGCTGGCCAACGGCAGGCGTGTCACCGCGAAGATCGCGAGCCCGGTTTTCTACGATACGGAAGGGGTGCGTCAGCATGTGGAATGAGACGAGAAGCGAGGCACAGGTGGCGGGCATGGGCGGCGTGCGCCTCGAGTCGCCGTGCGTGGGCGCGGCCGAGCTGCTGCGGACGTGGCAGGCCCGTGCGCCGGATGCATTCATGCTGCGCGAGCGGCCGTTTCTGGATCTCGTCAACGTGCGGGGCGAGTTGAGCGACCCCGCGTTCCTCGCCGCGTTCGAGCGCGTGATCGGCTGCCGGCCTCCGGCCGCACCGAATACGGTTGCGCGCAGCGCCGAGTACGACGTGCTGTGGCTCGGCCCCGACGAGTGGCTCGTGCGCTCGAACGGCCCTGTGCGGGCAGGCGTGCTCGAGGCGAAGCTGGCACAAGCCGTACAGGGTTCGTATGCCGCGGCGGTCGACGTCGGCAGCGGCTATACGGTCATCGAGATCAGCGGCAAGCGCGCGCGCGACGTGCTCACGCGCGGCTGCCCGCTCGACCTGCATCCGCGCGCGTTCAAGCCGGGCCAGTGCGCGCAATCGCATTGCTTCAAGGCGTCGATTGTGCTGATCCCGATCGGCAACGACACGTACGAGATCGTCGTGCGCCGCAGCTTCGCCGACTATCTTGTCCGCATCATGCTCGATGCGGCCACGCCATTGACATCATGAAGCCGATCGACACCCCTTTCAGTGACCCGCTCGCAGCGCTCGATCTGTCGCGCCTTCCGGGGCGGGGCTGGAGCGTGTTCGTCGATGCGTTGACCGTGCCCGTGCGGATCGGCATCCATCCGCACGAGCATGGCGCCCCGCAGCCGATCGTGATCGACGCGCACCTCGGCTACGGCTGCGAACCGCGCGAAGACGGCGACTGGATCGACTACGACGGCTATTGCACGCAGGTCACGGCGTTTCTCTCCGGCAAGCCGCATACGCGCCTGCTGGAGACGCTGGCCGCCGAGATCGCGGAGTGGTCGTTTCGCGAATGGCCGGCGCTCGGCTTGCTGACCCTCGCCGTGCATAAGCCGAAGATCCGGCCCGGCACGCAACGCGTCGGCGTTGCGCTCGAGTGGACCCGGGCCGATTACCTGCGGCGCTGCGGGAAGGTGGCCTGACGCCCGGCCGGTGCCGATGGCGCCGCCGGCAAGTGCATGTCGGGTCTCGCACATCGACACCCGGGGCGCCACGGCTGCGCTTGAAGATGCTGCCGCGCCGGTCGGCGCAGCCGCGGCACGAAGCGCGATGCGCAACAACCGGGGTGTCGTCGATCTTGGGATCATCGGCGAGGGGTCGAAGTCGGCCGCGACGTCGAAACGCTGAAGCATGGCTCGAAGACGCGCAATCGCAGCGATCCGGCATCCCGATCAGGGACTCGACACGGAAAGGTCGGCCACCGTTGCATTGCGATCGTGGCCGGCTTGCGTTGGACTCACTGGAATACGACGGTCCGGTCTGCGTTCAGGAAGACCCGCCGTTCAATGAACGCCTTGACCGCGCGCGCGAGTGTCAGGCATTCGACGTCGCGGCCGACGGCCAGCAGGTGTTCAGGCCGGTACGAATGATCGACCCGCTCGACCACCTGCTCGATGATCGGGCCTTCGTCGAGATCGTCGGTGACAAAGTGCGCGGTCGCGCCGATCAGCTTGACGCCGCGCGCATGGGCCTGGTGATAGGGCTTCGCACCCTTGAAGCCGGGCAGGAAGGAGTGGTGAATGTTGATGGCGCGATTGACGAGCTTCTTGCTCGTCTGCGCAGAAAGCACCTGCATGTAGCGCGCGAGGATCACGAGCTCCGCGCCGCTTGATTCGAACAGGTCCAGCCACTGCGCTTCCTGCTGCGCCTTTGTTTCCGGTGCGATCGGGAAGTGGCGGAACGGCAGGTCGTGCTGGCGCGCCAGCGGTTCCAGGTCAGGGTGGTTCGAGGCGATGCCGACGATGTCCATCTTCAGTTCGCCCATGCGCCAGCGGAACAGCAGATCCGCGAGGCAATGCTCGAGCTTCGACACCATGATGAGCACCTTCGGGCGAGCCTGGGCGTCGTGGATTGCCCACTGCATGTCAAAGGCTTCCGCAATCGGGGCGAACTCCTGCCTCAGCACGTCGACGGGCAGCGCGTGTGCATCCGTCGGATGAAATACGCAGCGGACAAAGAAGCGGTGGTTCAGGTCGTCATCGAAAACGGTCAGCTCGTCGATGTAGCAGTGGTGGCGCTCAAGCAGGCCGACGACGGCGGCCACCTGGCCGGGGGCGCTCGGGCACGACAGCGTCAGAATGAATGATGGTGAACGGGACAGCGCGTCCATGCGATTCCTCTTTTGGGGTTGACCGACCGGCGGGCGCATCGTGCGTACGCGCGTGCCATGCGCGCAGTAGAGCAGGGCGAAGGATGGTTCGGATAGAACCAAATCGCCGCCTGGGTGGTCTTGGCCCGCCAATCGACTGGGTCCACGGCAGGCAAGCCCAACATCGACGACCTCATCACGCACACGCTCCCGCTCGAGCGCATCCATGAAGGCGTTGTGCCGATGAAGCGCGGCGAGTCGATCCGCTACCACCAGGCCCGCACGCCGACGTCCAAGTCGATTCCGGTGATGCTGGTGCCGAGCCAGGAGTCTTTGCGGTAGGTGGGATACGGCAGGTCAGGCAGTCGTTGGCGCGTTGCGTTGACTGGGCGCCAGTCGGTTTGGCATGTCCGTCGTCAGCTGGATCCGCATGGATTGACTGCCATGCAAGTTGCCTGCATGGCGCCTATGCGACGGACAAGAAATGAAAAAGGGTTTGCAGGAATTCACCTGCAAACCCTTTCATATTCTTGGTGGGGCGTGAGTGACTCGAACACTCGACCTACGGATTAAGAGTCCGCTGCTCTACCAACTGAGCTAACGCCCCCGAAGAAATGAGACTATATCAAGGTTTTTCAGATCGCGCTAGCCCTTCGTGCGATTTTTTTTCGAAAACGCGGCATCGCTGGGCAGCGCCTCGACAAACTGAGCCAGTCCGCGCGTCGGATGCTTGTCGCGGTGGCGCACGATCAGCAGTGGGCGAGCGATGCGCGGCAGGCCGCTGTCCACGATGCTCAGTCGCCCGTCGCGCAGGGCGTCGTTCACCACGTGCCGCGACAGGCAGCTGATGCCGTAGCCCGCAGCCACCGTGCGCTGGATCGCTTCCGAATGCCCGAGTTCGAGTGCGACATGCAGGGGGCCGACGGCGGCGGCGATGCGGCTGTCGATCAGTTCGCGCGTGCCCGAGCCGGGTTCGCGCATCAGCCAGGCCGCCTGCCGCAGCGCCGCGTGCGAGACGCGACCGTGCGCGAGAGGGTGGTCGGGCGCGGCCACGATCACCATCTCATCTTCCATCCAGGGCTCGATCTCCAGGGCTTCGCCGCGACACGAGCCTTCGATTAGGCCCAGGTCCACGTCGAAGCGCAGCACGGCGTCGACCACGTCCTGCGTATTGCCGATCAGCAGGTCGAGCTGGCTGTCGGGGGCGATCTGCTGGCGCAAGCGCGCGAGCAGGGCGGGCAGCACGTAGTTGCCGATGGTGCTGCTGGCCGCGAGCTTGAGGCGCACGCTGGGCTGCTGCGTGGCGAGCTCCAGCGCATCCGCGTGATCGAGCAGCGCCTGGGCTTGCGGTAGCAATTGCCGTCCGAGCGCGTTCAGGTGCAGGCGGCGGCCGTGCCGGTCGAACAGCGGTTGCGCCAGCGCGGACTCCAGTTCCGCCAGCGCCGCGCTCACCGCGGACTGCGACAGGCTGAGCTGCGCGCCGGCGGCCGTCGTGGTCTCGCTGCGCGCCACGGCCACGAAGACGGACCATTGGCGCAGGGTGACGCGTGGCACCTTGTTATCCATAAAATCGATCATTCATAGGAAAATTACCCATTTCTCATGTTATCACGGTGCGCATATCGTTATGCGAATAACGAATAAGCAAGGCGAGCGTGATGACGACAGCGCAAAAGCAGTGGGCGGCCGAGGGCGGGCTCCGGTGGGACGGGCGCATGTTGGCCGGCGCAGGCCTCCTGGCGGGCTGCGCCGGCGTGGCGATGATCGCGGGCGCGACGGCATGGGCCGGCCACCTGGGCCTGAGCGCGCTGACGCTCGCCATCCTGCTGGGCATGGCGATCGGCCACGTGCCGGGCCACCAGCGCTGGCTGACCGCGGGCACCATCCAGTTCGCGCGGCACACGCTGCTGCGCGCCGGCGTGGTGCTGTACGGCGCGCGGCTCACGCTCGCGCAGGTGCACGACCTCGGCGCGAGCGGCGTGGTGATTCCACTGCTGGTGCTGGCGGCAACCATGCTCTCGGGCGCGTGGGTCGGCACGCGTGTCTTCGGCCTGTCTCGGTCGCAGGCGGTGCTCGTGGCGGCGGGTAGCGCGGTGTGCGGCGTGGCGGCGGTGCTGGCCGTGGCGCCGGCGGTGAGGGCCTCGCCGCGCGAGACGGCGGTCGCGATCGCCAGCGTGGTGCTGTTCGGTACCGCCGGCATCTTCCTCTATCCGTGGCTGTACGCGCTGGCGATGCATGCCGGCGTGGCCGTGGCGCCCGCGCATTTCGGGGTCTACATCGGTTCGACGCTGCACGAGGTGGCGCAGGTGATCGCCGCCGCGCGTCCGCTGGGCGATGACGCGGCCAATGCCGCCGTGGTCAGCAAGATGGTGCGGGTCCTGGCGCTGGCGCCGTTGCTGGTGGTGCTCGCCTGCACGATGCCGGCAGAAGGGCTGGCTTTGGAGGCCGGTTCGGGCGAAGGCGCGCTGCGCAGGGCGGCCGGTCACGCGTGGCGTGCGATGCCGTGGTTTGCGGCCGGTCTGTTGGGCGTGACGCTGCTCAATTCCGCCGGCGCCATCCCCGCCACGTGGCACGCGCCGATCGACGCGATCGATACCGGCATGCTGGCCTGCGCGATGTTCGCCATCGGCACGCAGACGCATGTGCCGATGCTGCTCAAGTCCGGCGTGCGTCCGCTGCTGTGCGCGGGGGTGCTGTGGGTCGGGCTGGTTGCGGGCGGTGCGGCGATCAACGCCGGGGTGCGCTGGCTGGCGGGCTGACGCGGGTGTCGCTCGTCAGGGTCCGCAGGTCGTCGCGCAGGCGTTGCGCTTCGGCGTGCGCGAGGGTGCCGTCGATCTCACCGTGCAGTGCCTGCCAGACCGGCAGTGCGCGGGTCAGCGCCTTCAGGCCGGCCGGGCGCAGGCGCAGCAGCCGGCTGCGCCGATCGGCCGGGTTCGCCTCGATCGCCACCAGGCCGCGGCGCTCCAGTGGCTTGAGCGCCGCGGTGAGCGTGGTCCGGTCCATCGCCAGCAGTTCGGCCACTTCGCCCATCGACGCGGGCTGCGGTCGGTTCAGCGACATCAGCAGCGAGAACTGCCCATTGGTCAGGTCCAGCGGCCGCAAGGCTTCGTCGAAGCGCCGGGCGAGCGTGCGCGCCGCGCGCTGCACATGCAGGCACAGGCACGTATCGCGCACCAGCAGCGTGGTCTCGAGCGGGATGGCAGCGGCGGGTGATCGGGGCATGGTTTGACTTTGACGGATGCCTTATTAGTATTGATATCAACGTAATTCGTCAAGCATCGTCCATCCTCACGTCAAGGAGGTCCGGTCATGCAGCAGCATCCTGTTGTTTCGAGAGAGGAATGGCTGGTCAAGCGCCGCGCGCTGTTGGCCAGAGAGAAGGAGGCGATTCATCAGCGCGATGCCATCACCGCCGAGCGGCTGGCGCTGCCGTGGGTCAAGGTCGACACACGCTATGTGTTCGATACCGCGTCAGGCAAGAAGACGCTGGCCGACCTGTTCGACGGCCGCAGCCAGCTGATGGTCTACCACTTCATGCTCGGTCCGGGCTGGGCGGCCGGCTGCCCGGGCTGCTCGCTGGTGGCGGACCACCTGGGCGGAACGCTCGCGCACCTGAATCATCACGACGTCACGTTGATCGCCGTGTCGCGCGCGCCGCTGCCCGAGATCGAGGCCTACCGGCAGCGCATGGGCTGGCAGTTTCCGTGGGCCTCGTCGTTCGGCACGACCTTCAACCATGATTTCCGTGTCAGCTTCACCCCGGACGAACTGGCCAGCGGCGCCGTCGACTACAACTACACGTCCACCCAATCGGCGCAAGCCAACGACGAACTGCCCGGCCTGAGCGCCTTCTACAAGGACGAGGCGGGCAACGTGTATCACACGTACTCGACCTACGCGCGCGGGCTCGAAGACCTGATCGGCACCTTCCTGATCCTCGATCGGGCGCCGAAGGGGCGCAATGAGTCCGGCCCCATGGAATGGGTGCGCCGTCACGATGAATACGGGGATGCCCCGAAGGCGAACGCCTGCTACGAGGGCTGAGGGGGTGGGGCGATCAAAGACGTGGTGCCCGAGGCCGGGGTCGAACCGGCACGCGCCGGTGAGGGCGCAGCGGATTTTAAGTCCGCGGTGTCTACCAATTTCACCACTCGGGCACGGCGGCCGGTGTGGACATGATGCGTACCGGCGCCGCAAATGAAAACGCCCCGCACGAAGCGAGGCGTTTTGTTTTTTGGCTCCCCGACCTGGGCTCGAACCAGGGACCTACGGATTAACAGTCCGGCGCTCTACCGACTGAGCTATCGGGGAACAGCGAAGAAATGAATTGTAGCTAGGTTCTCTTCAGCGCGTCAACACTTTTTTGCGATGACGATGAAGAAAGTTGCCGATCACCGTTCCAGGTACTGTTCCTTGTCCTTGACGTCCTTCCATTCCTCGGCGTCGGGCAGGGGCGATTTGGTCTTGGTGATGGACGGCCAGCCGGCTTGCGCCAGCTCGGCATTGATGGCGATCCACTTCTGCTGGTCGGCAGGGACGTCTTCTTCGGCGTAGATGGCGTTGACCGGGCATTCGGCCACGCAGACCGCGCAGTCGATGCACTCGTCCGGATCGATGGTCAGGAAGTTCGGGCCTTCACGGAAGCAGTCGACGGGGCAGACGTCCACGCAATCGGTGTACTTGCAGCGGATGCAGCTTTCGGTAACGACGTGAGTCATTTCGCTTGAAGAAGAAGCTAGGAATTCGTGGGGTCCCGGTCGAAGGCGGTGCCATGCCGGGAATCCCCTATTGTAGCGCAGCCCTCGTGCCCGACGGCCGGCACCCGTGTGGCCCGTCAGACAGTTTTCGCATGTGAATATGCGCGGGCGCGGGGGTGGAGCCGGTTCGGCTACTGCGCGTGCTCGATCACCATCTGCACGCGGGTGATGCCGTTGAAGGTGTTGTTGTCCAGCCGGTAGGCCACGTACGCCGAGGCGCCGAGCGGTTCGGCGTGGTTGAACCAGATCGCGTCGAAGCGCTGCTTGCCGCGCCCGAGCTGCAGCTTCAGGTGCTTGTCCTTGAGCACGGCCTGCGACAGCACGTCGAACTCGCCGCAGAAGCTCGGCGCCGGAAAGCCCTGGCCCCAGACGTGGGTTTCGAGCAGCTCCACGAACTGCGGCGTGAAGCACTCCGCTTCGGCCTCGCCGTCGGTTTCGAGCACCCGCGAGAGCAGGGACTCGTTCAGCCATTCGCGGCCGACCGCCTCGAAGGTCTCGACAAAGCGGTCGAAGCCGTCCGCATGCAGCGACAGCCCGGCCGCCATCGCGTGGCCGCCGAACTTGACGATCAGCCCGGGGCAGCGCTTGTGCACGGCGTCCAGCGCATCGCGCAGGTGGAAGCCGGGGATGGAGCGGCCCGAGCCCTTGATGACGCCGTCGTCGCCCGGCGCGAAGGTGATCACCGGCCGGTGGAACTTGTCCTTGAGCCGCGAGGCGACGATGCCGATCACGCCCTGGTGCCAGGTCTCGTTGTAGACGGCGATGGTGTGGCGGCCGGCGCCGTCCATGCTGGCCAGCGTGGACGCGAGGATCGCCATGGCCTCCTGCTGCATGCCGGCCTCGATTTCGCGACGCTCCCGGTTCATGCCGTCGAGCTCGGCGGCGATGGCCATGGCGCGGTCGAAATCATCGGTCAGCAGGCATTCGATGCCGAGCGACATGTCGGCCAGGCGGCCGGCGGCGTTCAGGCGCGGGCCCAGGCCGAAGCCGAGGTCGAAGGTGGATGCGCGCCGCGCCTCGCGCCCGGCCACGCGGAACAGCGCCGCGATGCCGGCGCACATCCGGCCCGCGCGCATGCGCTTGAGGCCCTGCGCCACCAGCAGCCGGTTGTTGGCATCGAGCCGGACCACGTCGGCCACGGTGCCGAGCGCCACCAGGTCGAGCAGCGCGTCGAGGCGTGGCTGGTTCTGCGGCGTGAAGGCGCCGCGGTTGCGCAGCTCGGCCCGCAGCGCCAGCAGCACGTAGAACATCACGCCCACGCCCGCCAGGTGCTTGCTCGGAAAGCCGCAGCCCGGCTGGTTCGGGTTGACGATCACGCGGGCCTCGGGCAACTGCGCGCCCGGCATGTGGTGATCGGTGACGACGACGTCGATGCCCAGCGCGTTGGCCGCCGCCACGCCCGCCACGTCGGCGATGCCGTTGTCGACGGTGACGAGCACGTCCGGCCGCTCGCGCGCGGCCAGCGCGACGATCTCGGGCGACAGGCCGTAGCCGTACTCGAAGCGGTTGGGCACGATGTAGCCGACCTGCGCGCCCAGCATGCGCAGCCCGCGCACGCCGACCGCGCAGGCGGTGGCGCCGTCGCAGTCGTAGTCGGCGACGATCAGCAGGCGCTTGCCGGCGGCGATCGCGTCGGCCAGGTAGCGCGCCGCGTCGTCGATGCCCTTGAGCTGCGTGGGCGGCAGCAGGTCGGTCAGTTCGGTCGATAGTTCGCTGGGTCGGGCCACGCCGCGCGCGGCCAGGATGCGCGCCAGGATGGGATGGATACCGTGGCCGGCCAGCAGGCTGGCGGTCTCGGCGGAATGCGGACGGATGGCGATGCGGGTCATTCAGGCAGGGATGGAAAGCGGGGACAGCGCATCGCGCAGGGTGCGCGGACGGCTCAGGCGGCGCAGCCAGCCGAGCGGCCCGCCGGCCAGCTCGCGGCGGGTGATGCGGTAGTGGGCGTAGTGCGAATCGCCGCTCAGCACCAGCGAGACGGCGTCGATGCGGCCGTCGGCCAGCGCGTCGGCGGCCGGGGCGAACCAGTCGCGGTCGCAGGCGCGCAGCGCTTCGATCCAGTCGTACCAGTCGGCCGACAGGAACGGGGCGCCGGCGGCGTCGAGCAGCACGGCGGCGCCGGTGCCGTCGGCGGGCAGGTCGGCCAGCGTCGCGGCGCTCAGCTCGGTCGCGCCGGCGGCGCGGCACAGGCCGGCGAAGAACGGATCGGCGCCGACCATGCGCTCGGCGATCGGCCGGGCGTCGACCAGCGCGCCCTGGCCGAACAGCCACACCGAATTGACCGGCAGCAGGCCGCGCGCGTCCCGTGCCCGGTTGACGGGGTGGTCGTACCACGTCATCTGCACCTCGTTCTGGAACTTGCGCCAGGCGCGTTCGTGTTCGCCCTGATGCATCCAGATGTCGATATTGTGGCCGGCGGCGCGCTGCGGGGCGGCGGCACGCAGTTCACCGAACGGCGCGTCGGCCAGGTACCAGCGGGCGGGGTGGGGCGCCTCCAGCGTCAGACCCGACTCGGCGATCAGCGGGGCGATGGCCTGGTGCAGCGCTTCGGCGTCGTCCGCTTCCAGGCGCAGCCGGCCGGGGTCGAGCATCACCAGGTGGTCCCGCGCGGCGTGGATATGGATCGGCTGCAGGCAGGCCCAGGTGCGGGTGTCGGCGGCAGCGCCGTCGGCCAGGCGCATGTACGGCGCGGACGGCAGCGTGCCCGCCGGCAGTCCGGCGTGCTCGGCCAGCCAGCGCTCGTGCGGCAGCGTGGGCAGGTACGCGTCGTCGTGGCGCTCGCGGCCGGCCTCGCGGGCGCGGGCAAGCAACCTTTCGAGGCCGGGCAGGGTCAATTGACGGTAAGCATCGTCCGCCACCTCGGCCGCCGGCGCACAAAACGGGACAATCAGGGTGAGTTCGGGAATCATGGCCCCGAGATTGTAAACTTCCGGCTGGCTGGCGAGGGCGCCGGCTACATCACATCCAATGGGGACGCCCCTTTGAAATTTCCATACGAATGGCAGATCGGCTGGCGTTACACGCGCGCGAGCAAGCGCGCCAGCCGCAACAGCTTCATTTCCTTCATCTCGCTCATCTCCATGCTCGGCATCGCGCTGGGCGTGGCCGCGCTGATCGTCGTGCTGTCGGTCATGAACGGCTTCCAGAAGGAGGTGCGCGACCGCATGCTGTCGGTGCTGTCGCACATCGAGATCATGGCGCCGGGCAGCCTGCCCGACTGGCAGCGCACCGCGAATGAGGCGATGCAGAACAAGGAGGTCGTGGGCGCGGCGCCGTACGTGGGCGCGCAGGCCATGATCACGCGCGACGACGCGGTGCGCGGCGTGCTGCTGCGCGGCGTGTCGCCGGCCGACGAGCCCA